>CAYYHP010000060.1:0-14972 GCA_964471815.1 uncultured Rhodanobacteraceae bacterium | reverse complement strand
CCAGGAGGCCGTCGCCTCGCTGGAGGTAGCGATCGCCCTGGCCGGCCCGTTGCCGTTGATGGTCATCGGCGGCGGCGAGGTCTATGCGCTGGCGTTGCCGCAGGCCGACGCGCTGCACCTGACCCGCGTGGACGACGACTGTCGCGATGCGGACGCTTTTTTCCCGTATATGAATCTTGCGGACTGGCGGGAAACCTTCCGCGAGCACCATGCATGCGATGACCGTCATGCGGTCGCCTTCGACTTCGTCGACTACCGGCGGCGCTGATCGGCTGCTCGTTGCCGGCATTGCCCGTCCGGGGCGTACATTGCGAGCGGGTTCATCCGGCGCGCGGCGCGCCTCCCTACGCTCGGTCCTCCTTTCTTGCGAGACCGAAGCATGGCGATGGCAGGGCAGCACCGCATGCGTGCGATCGAGCCGCAACCGGCGACGCGCGACGAGGCATGCATCGGAACGTCGCCGTTGCAGGAGGCGGGATGGGGGCCGCGTCGTGGATACGAGCGCTGGGCCGTCCCGGTGGCATGGACGATCGCGCTGCTGCTGCACGGTCTGCTGTCGCTCGCCCTCTGGCATGCCGCGCCCGTGGCACCGCAAGCCGCGAACGCAGACAGGGCCCTGCGGGTACGCCTGATCGAGAGCGCGGCGCACGCTCCTGACGCCGTGCCGGTGCCACCCGCGGCCATGCCGGCACGACGGCCGGCGCCGGCCGTCGCGCCAGAGCTGCCGTCGGCGAGGCACCACGAACCCGCGGCGCCACGCGACCCGGCCGAATCGGCATCGGCTCCGCCCCCGGCATCACCAGGGGTCGGAAAGGGGCCGACGCTCTATGCGCCGGATGGATCGATCAGACTTCCCGACGCCGTCGATCCCGCATCGACTTTCGGGGCACCGCGCATCCTCGGCACCCTGGACATGCCGAAGGAGTCGCCACTGGCGCGGCACGTGCCGCCGTTGCCGAGCCGGACGACTTCACTCGATTCGGGCTGGGCGCCGGATCGTGAGCCGCTGCCCGACGAATGGCTGCGCCGGAACGGCGTGAGCCACGAGTTCCGCACGCCCTGGGGCAGCACGATCCGCTGCGCGCTCGGCATCGACCCGGCGAAGGGCGTCGCGGCCGTCGGCGGTTGCGGCTGGGGCGCCGCGCCGCCGGACCCGCGAGGCCTGAAGCTGCTGCGTGTCGAGCTGCCATTCAAGCCGGCGCTGCAGGACCCGGCGACCGGCGCGCGCGGCGCGGCCCTGCCGGCCGAACCGCCCGCGCGGTGATGCATCCACCCCTGCGGGATGGCGCCAGCCGATGGTCACGACCATGCGCGACCGGTTCAGAGCTTGCGCTTGAGCTCCGCGAGCAGCGGCAGGCGCCGCACGCGTACCGTGGTCGCCGCGTAGACCGCATTCGCGAGCGCCGGCGCGACGCTCGGCAGACCCATCTCGCCGGCGCCCGAAGGCTCTTTCTCGCTCGGTACGATGAGCACCTCGACCTCGGCCGGCATCTCGGCCAGGCGCGCGATCGGGTAATCGGCGTAGCTCGCGGTCTGCACCTGGCCGTCCTTGACCACGACCTGCAGGTTCAGCGCGGTCGACAGGCCGTCGATCGTGCCGCCGAGCATCATCTGCTCGACGCCGTTCGGGTTGACCACGTGGCCGATGTCGGTCACGCACACCGCGCGGTGGATGCGCAGCGCGCCGCCCTCGACCGAAACCTCGAACGCATGCGCGGTATAGCCGCCGAAGGTGAAGTGGCAGGCGAGGCCGACGCCGCGACCGTCGGTGCGCCGGCGCTTCCAGTCGATCGCCGCGGCACAGCGGCGCAGCACCTCGGCGAGCCGGCCCGTGTCGAACTTCGGTCCGCCGTGGCCGTGATAATCGAGTTCGCGCGGTTCGCCGAGCAGTTTCAGGCGCAGCTCGAGCGGATCCTGCTTGGTTTCGATGGCGAGTTCGTCGAGGAAGCTCTGCACGGCGAACGCATTGAATGCCGGCAGCGGCGCGCGCCACCAGCCGCGCGGCATGCCGGACGGAATCGCGAAGAAGCGCTTGTCGAGGTTCGCGACGAGGCCCGCCGGCAGGTCGTCGGGCTCGTGGCAGCCGATGTAGGGCGGCTTGTCCTTAAGACCTTGGCTGCGGTAGTTCACGGGTGTGGCCGCGCACAGATGCGCCATGCCGGTTATCGCGTTCTTACGATCGAGCGTGGCGGTGAGGCGGTGCACGCCGAGCGGCCGGTAGAAGTCGTGGCGCAGATCGTCGTCGCGACTCCACATCAGCTTGATCGGCTTGCCGGCCTTCTGCGCGATCTTCACCGCTTCAGCGACGTAGTCGTTCTTGAGCCGTCGACCGAAACCGCCGCCGGCGCGGGTCATGCGGATCTCGATCTTCTCGCGCGGCAGGCCGGTCAGCGCGGCGATCACGCGCGAGGCGCCGTCAGGACTCTGCAATGCGCCGATGAAGAGCGCCCGGTCGGCTTGGACGTGAATCGCCGCATGCGGCGGTTCCATCGTCGCGTGCGCCAGGAACGGCATGTGATAGGTCGCCTCGACAACCCTGGCGGCGGCCTTGCGGGCCTTGGCGAAATCGCCGTCCTGGCGGACGACGAGGCCATCGCCCTTCAGGAGTTCCTCGGCCTTGGCCTCGAGCGCCGCATTCGATTCGTCGGCCCACGGGCCGGGCTTCCATTCGACCTTGAGCCGGTCGCGCGCCTTCAGCGCCGCCCAGGTGTTGTCGGCGAGCACGACCACCCCGGCGGCGAGATTGGCCTCGAACGGCTCGTCCGGCTTCGGACCTTCGAGCGCGAACACGTCGTGCACGCCCTTGACGGTGCGCGCGTCGTGGTCGGCGACGCTCTCCAGCGTGCCGTCGAGATGTGGGCAGCGCAGCACGACCGCAGTCAGCGCGCCGGGCAGGTAGACATCGATGCCGTACTGCGCGCGGCCGGTGACGATCGCGCGCGCATCGACCGTCCTGGTCGGCTTGCCGATCACGCGCCAGGCTTCGGGTGCCTTGACCTCGAGCGCCTCGTCCGGCGGCGTGAGCGTCGCGGCCTGCTCGACGAGCTCCGCATACGGCTTGCGCGAACCGTCCGGATGAACGACGTGGCCGGCCTCGGTCGTCAGGCGCTCACGCGGCAATTGCCAGTAGCGCGCCGCGGCCTCGACGAGCAGCCAGCGTGCGACCGCGCCGGCCTGGCGCAGGTCCTTCCAGCCGTCGGTGATGCTCGTGCTGCCGCCGGCACCCTGATCGCCGTAACGGTTGCGCGGGCCGTCCGGTCCGGCCTCGTAGCCATACGGCAGCTGCTCGACGTGCACCTGTGCCCAGTCCACGTCGAGTTCCTCGGCGACGAGCATCGGCAGCGAGGTGATCACGCCCTGGCCGATCTCGCAGCCGCGCGCGCCGATCACGACGCGGTTGTTGCGCTCGATGCGTACGAACGCACCGAGCGAGGTCAGGGGTTCGCCGAGCAGGTCGAGCGGCACCTTCGGCACGATCTCGGCCGCGGCCTGCCGGAAACCGACGACCAGCGCGCCGCCCGCGCCGAGTATCACGGTCAGGAAACGGCGGCGGTCGAGGCTCATTTGCGGCCTCCGGTGAGCAGTTCGGCCGCACGGTGGACCGCGCGCCGGAGACGGGGGTAGGTGCCGCAACGACAGAGATTGGCGAGCTGCGCGATGTCGGCTTCGTCGGGTTTCGGCTTCCTCTGCAGGAGATCGACCGTGGCCATGATCTGGCCGGCCTGGCAGTAGCCGCACTGCGGCACGTCCTCGTCGATCCAGGCCTGCTGCACGGCATGCAGCGCCTCCTCGCCGCCGAGGCCTTCGATCGTCGTCACGTGATGGCCGGCCAGGCTGCTCATCGGCGTCAGGCAGGCACGCTGCGCCTTGCCGTCGATCAGCACCGTGCACGCGCCGCACTGGCCGACGCCGCAGCCGTACTTAGTACCGGTCAGGCGCAGCACGTCGCGCAGGTACCAGAGCAGGGGCATGTCCGGCTCGCCGCCGTGCTTGAAGGTTTCGCCGTTGATCGTCAGCTCGATACCGGGCCTGAGCGGCTCGGGTTTCAGCTCGTCGGGTACGTCGTGGGTCAACGGCAACGGGTTCGGCATGGCGGCCTCCGTGGATCGGACCGCGATTGTCGCATCGGCGCACGGGCATCGCGAGATGCCCGCGGGCGGTGGGCTCAGCGCCCGAGACGCCGCCAGGCGAAGAACACCGGCACGCCGGTGGCGATGATCAGCAGTCCGACCAGGGTCTCGCGCGGTTGTGCGATTGCCGTGGCGGCGATGACGTAGAGCACCGCTGCGATGAAGGCGAGCGGCAGCCACGGGTGGCCCGGCGCGCGGTATACCCCGGGGTCCGCGTCGTGGCGCCGGTAATGGAACAGCGTGGCGACGACCATCGCACTGCCGATCCAGTCGCCGATCGTCGCGTAGTCGAGCAGCTGGCCATAGCTGCCGGTGCCGGCGAGTACCGCGGCCCAGGCGGCGAGCCCGAACAACGCGACGTGCGGCGAGTGGAAGCGCGGATGGATGCGTGCCGCGGCCCGGAAGAACACCCGGTCCGCACCCATCACCTGGAACACGCGTGCGCCGCCGAGGATCGCGATGTTGCAGTAGCCGGCGGTCGAGATCGCGATACCGAGCGCGATCAGGGTCGCGCCGCGCTCGCCGAACGCGCGCTGCATGATCTCCGCGGCCGGCGCCGTCGATTGCGCGAGTCCCGCATGGCCGAGCACCGCGAGGTAGGCGAGATTCGCGAGCAGGTAGCAGGCCACGCAGCCGAGCATGCCGAACGCCAGCGCGCGCGGGATGTTGCGGCGCGGATCGCGGATCTCGCCGGCGATGTTGTTGACGTAGAACCAGCCGCTGTAGGCGAACAGCACCGGCAGCAGGGCGCTACCGAAGTTGCCATGGCCGGTCGCGCCGGTCGCTGCCGTCACCGGCACGGATGCGCCGGACAACGCAAGACCGACCACCACGATCGCCACCACGGCGAGCACCTTCAGCGTGGTCAGCACGTTCTGCACCAGCGCGCCGGCGCGGATGCCGAAGTAGTTGATGCCGGCGAAGCCGAGAATCGCGCCGACCGCGAGCGGGCGGACCCAGTGCATGCCGAGGCCCGCCGCGCGGCAGGCATAGGTCGCGAAGGTCGTCGCGACCGCGGCGATCGAGCCGGCGTAGTTGACCAGCAGCATGATCCAGCCGAACAGGAACGCGATCAGCGGCCCCCACACCTCGCGCAGATAGACGTAACCGCCGCCGGCATACGGCCGGCGCGCGCCGAGCTCGGCGTAGGCCAGCGCACCGGCCAGCGCGAGCAGTCCGCCGGCTACCCAGGCGAGCAGCATTTCTGTCGCCGAACCGGTGCGTTGCGCGACGATCGCGGGATTCAGGAAGATTCCCGCACCGATGATCCCGCCTATGACGACCATCGTGGCATCACCGACGCCGAGGCGGCGGACGTAACCCGGGGTGGCGTCGCTCATGCGGGAACTCCTGGTCGGGACGGCCGAGCATCGCCGGCCGGCGCGATGGCGTCGAGGGGCCTGCTCATGGCGGCTCGTGCGCGCTCCTGGCGCGGGCTTCGCGATCAGGCCGGCCAGTCCTCGAGCGTGCCGCGGATCACCGCCACGCTCGGTCCGCCGATCCAGACCGCATCCGCCGCATCGACCGCCACCTCGACCGTGCCGTCGCGCCCGACCTCGCGGCCCTGGCTCGCGCGATAGCGTGGCCCGGGCAGGCGCCCGTGGTGTTGCAGGAACGCGGCGATCGCGGCCTGCGCGCTGCCGGTGACGGGATCCTCCGGAATGTTGTCGGCCGGGCAGAACGCGCGCACGACCAGCGCATGGTCACCCTTGGTGGTGCGTGCGAACACGGCGAGACCGACTGTGCCGCTCGCGCGGGTCAACGCCGCGATCGCGGCCGGATCCGGCACGAGACCGCGTACTGCCGCCGCATCGGCGAGTTCGACGAGCCACCAGCGTGGCCCGTTGTCGACGATGGCGGCCGGCAGCGCGCCGAATCTCCAGCCGCACGTCGCGGCGGTGAGCAGATCCGCGTGGTTCGCCCCGATCAGGCGTGCATGCGGTGCGCGGACGTGCGTGAGCCGCCGTCCGCCGTCGTTTTCCACGCGCACCAGCAGTGGGCCGGCCGCGCAGTCGAGCACGAGATGGCCGTCGCGCGGCGCGACGAGACCGGCCTCGACGGCCGCCCAGGCCGTGCCGACCGTCGGGTGCCCGGCGAACGGCAGCTCCTGACGAGGCGTGAAGATGCGCACACCGAAATCGGCCCCCGGTCGTGCCGGCGGCACGACGAAGGTCGTCTCGGACAGGTTGGTCCAGGCGGCGAAGCGCTGCATCGCGGCCGTATCGAGGCCTCCGGCATCGAGGACCACGGCGAGCGGATTGCCCTCGCCGGCACGGCGGGCGAACACCTCGAGCTGCAGGAAGCGGCGGATCATGGCGGCTCCGGGCGGAATGGAGGCCGCGATGATGCCGGACGGCAGGCGCGCCGCGGGCATATGCCGAGCCTTCATGGCCGGCGCGTTGCGTTCTGTTGCAGCGCACGAAAGAATGCCGCCGCGCCATTGCCGGCGCTCCGTTCCGGCTCTGAGGCCCTTCCGTGAATCCACTGCTTCCGTCCGGCTGGGTCGTCGTCAAGTTCGGCGGCACCAGCGTCTCCACGCGTCCCCGCTGGGACACCATCCGTCACATCGCCGCCGACTGGAAAGCGAAGGGCAAACGCGTGCTGATTGTCGTCTCGGCGCTGTCCGGGATCACGGACAAGCTCAAGGCGATCGCGGAGTCCAAGGCGGACGCCGCGCGCCGCGCCGCGGTGCGCGACGAGATCGTCGCGCGCCACGCCGCGATGACCGCGGAACTCGACCTCGCCGAGGGCGCACCGCTCGCGCCCTGGCTCGAACGGCTCGATGCGCTCGTCACCGATCCGCGTGCGACCACGGCCGAACTGCCGTGGCAGGCCGATGTGCTCGCACTCGGTGAGATGTTGTCGAGCACGCTCGGCGCGGCCTACCTCGGTGCGGGCGGCCTGCCGACCGGCTGGCTCGACGCGCGCGACTACCTGCTGGCGCGGGCGATCCCGAACCAGAGCGCGTGGGGCCGCTATCTCTCGGCCTCGGTGCCGACCGCGCCCGATCCCGCGCTCGCCGCGCGCCTCGCCGCACAAGGCGAGGTGTTCATCACGCAGGGCTTCATGGCGCGCAACGAGGCCGGCGAGACCGTGATCCTCGGCCGCGGCGGCTCGGATACCTCGGCCGCGTATTTCGGCGCGCTGCTCAAGGCCGAGGTGGTCGAGATCTGGACCGACGTCGCCGGCATGTTCAGCGCGAATCCACGCGTCGTGACCGGTGCACGTCTGCTGTCGCGGCTCGATTACGAGGAAGCGCAGGAGATCGCCACGACCGGTGCCAAGGTCCTGCATCCGCGCTGCCTCTCGCCAGTGCGCGAGGCCGGCGTGCCGCTCGCCGTGCGCGACACGAACCGACCGGAGCTGCCCGGCACGCAGATCGGCGCGGCCGTGCCGAACGCCGCGCCGAGCATCAAGGCGATCAGCGAACGGCGCGGCATCACGCTGATCTCGATGGAATCGATCGGCATGTGGCAGCAGGTCGGCTTCCTCGCCGACGTGTTCGAGCGCTTCAAGCGGCATGGCCTTTCCATTGACCTGATCGGCTCGGCCGAAACCAACGTCACCGTCTCGCTCGATCCGACCGAGAACCTGGTCGATTCCGACGTACTCGCCGCGCTCGCGGCCGACCTGGCCGAGGTCTGCCGGGTCAAGGTGATCGCGCCGTGCACGGCCGTGACCCTGGTCGGCCGCGGCATGCGCTCGCTGCTGCCGCGCCTCGCCGGCGTGCTCGGCGAGTTCGACATGGTGCGCGTGCACCTGATCACGCAGTCCTCGAACAACCTCAATCTCACGCTCGTCGTCGACGAGGCCGCGGCCGATGGGCTCGTGCCGACATTGCACCAGGCGCTGATCAAGGCCGAGGCGCTGCGCGCCGAGGATCCGGCGGTGTTCGGTCCGAGCTGGCGCGAGCTGTATGCGCAGGGCAGCGCCACGCGCACCGCACCCTGGTGGCAGACACGGCGCACGGAACTCCTCGCGCTCGCCGCCGAAGGCTCGCCGCGTTACGTCTACGATCTCGCCACGGTCCGCGAGCGCGCACGCGCGCTGCGCGCGCTGGCCACGCCGGACGGCTGGTGGTATGCGATGAAGGCCAACGCGCAGACGGACGTGCTGCGCGGCGTCGCCGCCGAGGGGCTCGGCATCGAGTGCGTGTCGCTCGCCGAGCTCGAGGTGGCGCGCGCGGCAGTGCCCGATCTGCCCGCCGAGCGCTTCCTGTTCACGCCGAACTTCGCGCCGCGCGAGGAATACGCCGCGGCCCTCGCGGCCGGCGCGCGGATCACGCTCGACAACCTGCATCCGCTCGAACACTGGGGCGCGCTGTTCACCGGCCACGACATCATGCTGCGCGTGGATCTCGGCGTCGGCCGTGGCCATCACGACAAGGTCAAGACCGGCGGCGCGGGCTCGAAATTCGGCCTCGCGCTCGATCAGGTCGAAACCTTCCGCAAGCTCGCGCGCGAACACGGCGCACGCATCGCCGGCCTGCACGCGCATCTCGGTTCCGGCATCCTCGACGTCGCGCACTGGCGCGAGGTGTATGCGCAGCTCGCCGCGCTCGCCGACCGCTTCGGCCGCGTCGAGACGTTGAACATCGGCGGCGGTCTCGGCGTGCCGGCGCGGCCCGACGAGACCGCGCTCGACCTCGCCGCGCTCGATGCGGCGCTCGCCGAGGTGCGCCAGGCGTATCCGCAGTACCGGCTGTGGCTCGAACCGGGCCGCTATCTGGTCGCCGAGGCCGGCGTGCTGCTCGCGCGCGTCACCCAGCTCAAGCAGAAGGGCACCTTCGCCTACGTCGGCGTCGATACCGGCATGAACTCGCTGATCCGTCCGGCGCTGTATGACGCCTGGCATGAAATCGTGAATCTGACCCGCTTCGGCGAACCGGCCGACACGCTCTACCAGGTCGTCGGGCCGATCTGCGAATCCGGCGACGTGCTCGGCACCAACCGCAAGCTGCCGCGCTGTCGCGAGGGCGACGTGCTGCTGATCGCGACGGCCGGCGCCTACGGCCATGCGATGGCCTCGCACTACAATCGGCGTCCCCCGGCGGACGAGGTGGTGGTGTGAGTCAGGCGAACGATCCGAAACCGGCCCCGGCCGATCCGCGCCAGGCACGCGCATTCCGCTTCGTGCGAGCAGGTTATGCCGACGGCGCGGCCGAGCTGGCATATGCCTTCGACGACGGCCCCGAGCTGAGCGAGCGCATCGTGTTCCCGGATGCGCCGGCCGTGCCGCCGGCGCGGCGTGTGGCCGTCGAAGCCGCACTCGACCTGCTGCATCTCGTCGCCGGCGTGAGCTACTACAAGGCCGGCGTGCCGGCCGAGATCCGCGTCGAGAGTGCGCGCCTCACCGACGACACCGCCGATCTGCTCGATGCGCTCTACCTGAATGGTCTCGGCGAGTTCGCCTATCAGAACCGCCTGGACCTGCGTGGCCGGATCGCCTTTCCGCGCGGTGCGACCGCGATAGCGTCCGCGGGTCCGCTCGGCCTGCCGTCGCGTACCCTGGTGCCGATCGGCGGCGGCAAGGACTCGCTGGTCAGCGTCGAACTGCTGAAGGGCATCGGTGCGCCGGCGACCGCGGTCTGGATCGGCAACTCGCCGCTGATCGCGGCCTGTGCCGAGCGCACCGGACTGCCGATGCTGAACCTGCGGCGCGAACTCTCGCCGGTGCTGTTCGAGTACAACCGGCTCGGTGCCTACAACGGCCATATCCCGGTGACCGCGATTAACTCGGCGATCCTCGTGCTCGCCGCGCTCGTCTATGGTTACGACGCGATCGCGTTCTCCAACGAACGCTCGGCCTCGGCCGCGACGCTCGAGTACGAAGGCCAGGCGGTCAATCACCAATGGAGCAAGGGCCTCGAGTTCGAGCGCCGGCTGCAGGCGTGGGTGAAGGCGCACGTCGCGGCCGATCTCGACTACTTCTCGCTGCTGCGGCCGTTCTCGGAACTTGCCGTCACCCAGCGTTTTGCGCGGCTGCCGCGCTATTTCGACGTATTTTCGAGCTGCAACCGCAATTTCCGCCTGCTCGGTCCGCGGCCGGCCGACCGCTGGTGCGGGCAATGCCCGAAATGCCATTTCGTGTTCCTCGCGCTCGCGCCGTTCCTGCCGAAGGTCTCGCTGCTCGGCATCTTCGGCCGCAACCTGCTCGACGACGAGAGCCAGGCTGCCGGCTTCGATGCGCTGCTCGAATACCGCCAGCATAAGCCGTTCGAGTGCGTCGGCGAAGGCGCCGAGTCGCGCGCCGCGCTGTTCGCGCTGTCGCAGCGGCCGGAGTGGCGCGAGGATGCGTTGATCGCGCGCTTCGTGGCCGAGATCCTGCCGCAGCTCGATGCGCGCGAACTCGACCTGCCGCCGCTGCTCGCGCGTTCGGCCGAACACCTCGTGCCGGCGCGCTTCGCCGGGGCGCTCGATGCGCTGGGCTGAACTCGCCGGGCGGCGCGTCGCAGTCTGGGGTTACGGCCGCGAAGGCCGCGCGGTACTGGCCGCGCTCGCGCGGCACCGGCCGGAGCTCGTGCCGATCCTGCTGTGCACGCCGGACGAGGCCGCCACCGCCGTGGCCGCACACGGCGCGCGCATCGCCTGCCGGCCGGGCGAGCCCGATGCCGCGACCCTTGCGGCGTTCGACGTGATCGTGAAGTCGCCCGGCGTGAGTGCCTACAAGCCGGCCCTGCTCGCGGCCACCGGATCCGGCGTGCAGGTCACCTCCGGCACCGCGCTGTGGTTCGCGGCGCATCCCGGCGCGCGCGTGATCGGCGTGACGGGCACCAAGGGCAAGAGCACCACGACCGCGCTGATCGCGCACCTGCTGCGCGGCCTCGGCCGGCGCGTCGCGCTGGCCGGCAACATCGGCCTGCCGCTGCTCGACCTACCCGAGTCCGGTCCCGCGCCGGACTGGCACGTCCTCGAATTCTCGAGCTTCCAGACCCGCGAGGCCGGGCGCTGTGCGGTCGGCGTCGTCAACAACCTCCACGAGGAACACCTCGACTGGCACGGCACGCGCGAGCGCTACGCCGCCGACAAGCTCGCGCTCGCCGCGGTCAGCGAACGGCTCGTCGTCAATGGCCGGCAGCCCGAGCTGCTCGCGCGGACCGCGGATCATGCGGCGCGCCGGACGTTCGGTACGGACGACGGCTGGCATGTCGCCGACGCGGCGATCCGGTGCGGAGCGGAGCGCATCCATCCGCTCGCCGGCCTGCCGCTGCCGGGCCTGCACAATGCGCTCAATGCCTGCGCCGCACTCGCCGCGATCGAGGCGGCCGGCGAGGACGCCCGCGCCGCGAGCACGCATCTGGCCACGTTCCGGCCGCTGCCGCACCGCCTGCAGACGCTAGGCGAGCGCGACGGCCGCACCTGGATCAACGACTCGATCGCGACCACGCCGGCGGCGACGCTCGAGGCGCTGCACAGCCTGCACAGCCTGCACGGCCGCGCGGTCGTCGTGCTGATCGGCGGCCACGAGCGCGGCCTCGACTGGCAGCCGTTCACCGCAGCGGTTCGCCGCGAACCGCCGCACGCCATCGTCGCGATGGGCGCGAACGGTCCGCGCATCGCGGCCGTGCTCGAAGCGGGCGGCGCGTTGCCCTGCGCACTCGTCCGCGAAGGCACGCTCGATGCGGCCGTCGCCGCCGCGAGATCGCTCGCACCGATCGGCGGCGTGGTGCTGCTCTCGCCCGGCGCGCCGAGTTTCGACCAGTTCCGCGACTATGCCGAACGCGGGCGCCGGTTCGCTGCGCTGGCGGGTTTCGATCCGGGCGCGATCGCGAGCATCGAAGGGCTCGGTGTCGCCTGAGCACATCCGCCCCGCGCCAGCGGGGCTCCCGATCCACGCTTTGCACTCCGGAGCCGTGCCGCTGTACCGGCGGTCTTGCACGGTCGGCTAACACGCGGGCGGTAAGATCGCCGCGCCTGCACCGCAGGCTCGCCCTCCCGTACTGAACTTGCCGGAGACCGCCATGCCTGTCCGTTGTCTGTTCACCCTGATCGCGCTGACCGTGGCCGGCCTGGCCCAGGCGGCCATGGTCGCGAAGCCCGTCGAATACCGCGTGGCCGATAAAACCATGCAGAGCGTGCTGGTCTACGACGATGCCGTGAGGACGCCGCGTCCGGGCCTCGTCATGGCACCGAACTGGATGGGCATGAACGAGGCCCAGGTCGAGAAGGCCAAGGCGATCGCCGGCCAGGATTACGTGATCCTCGTCGCCGACGTGTACGGTAGCGACGTGCGCCCGAAGAATCCGGACGAGGCCGGCGCCGCGGCCAAGGCGATGTACGCCGACCGCAAATTGCTGCGTGCACGCATCGGCGCGGCGCTCGATGCACTTCGCGCGCAGGTCGGCAAGGCGCCGCTCGACGGTCGCCACTATGGCGCGATCGGCTTCTGCTTCGGCGGCGCGACCGCGCTCGATCTCGCGCGCAGCGGCGCGGACATCGCCGGCGTGGTCAGCTTCCACGGCAATCTCGCGACCGACGACCCGGCGCTCGCGAAGAACATCAAGGCGCACGTGCTCGTGCAGAACGGCGGCGACGACAGGTTCGTGCCGGCCGAGCAGATCCAGGCCTTCGAGGCCGAGATGCGCGACGCGGGCGTGGACTGGCAGTTCATCAATTACGGCGGCGCCGTGCACTGTTTCGCCGAGCCGGATGCGAAGGGCGAGGTGCCCGGCTGCCGCTACGACGAGCGCAGCGCGACGCGGGCATTCGCGCGGATGCGCGAATTCTTCGCCGAAGTCTTCAGGGCGGACCGAGCGTGATGGCCCCACCGCCACCGGAACCGGTGTCGTCGGGCACCTACGAGCATTCCTGGTTCGTACGCTTCGCGAAGTGGTCCGCGCGCGCCGCCGGCCGGCCGCTGTCCTTCGGGCTTGCGGTCCTCGTCGTACTGGTCTGGGCCGTGACCGGCCCGCTGTTCGGCTTCAGCGACACTTGGCAGCTCGTCATCAACACCGGCACGACCATCGTCACCTTCCTGATGGTGTTCCTGATCCAGAACACGCAGAACCGCGATACCGCGGCGCTACAGATCAAGCTCGACGAACTAATCCGTGCGACCCAGCGTGCCGAGAACGCGCTGCTCGATCTCGAAGAACTGGAGGACGACGAGCTCGAGCACATCCGCGAGCACTACGAGCTGCTGGCCCGGCAGGCGCGCGAGGCGGTCACGGCGCGCAGCACCCGCAACGGCGGCATGGAACCGCCGCGGGAGTGACCGGCGCGCGCCGTCGCTGTCGGCCGTGCTGGATCAGGACGAGCGATCGACAACGTAGCTACGCGCATCGCGTGTTCTTTGCGTCTCTGCGAACGCGGCCGCCGGGCGATCGACACGCCGTGGCCGCCGGCGAGTCACTCCGTCGTGAACCTGCTGGGGATCGCCAAGTCGTTCAGCCGTCTGCGCAGACGGCCAGGCTTTGGGGCCAGATCGTGCATGCGGTCGCCGATATTCAATGGCGAGCTGCCGCGGTCGTGTCGGCTTCGGACGCACGCCCCGCGTGGCCGGCCAGGAGATGCCACTGGCCCCCCTCGCGCACCCAGGTGTCGGTGACACGCAGAGTGACATCGACAGGCTGGCCGCGATGCGTGCCGCGTTGCCGCAACACGCCGGTCAGTACAGCGGTATCGCCATGCACGCGCACCGAGACGGCGCTCGTCTGGTTGATGTCGAGGGCCACTTCGGGTGAGCCGACATCGGTGAGCATGTCACTCTTGGTCTTGGTGCGACCCGACGACGTGGTCAGCAGGAAGTCGTCCGTGTAGAACGCGGCGGCGGCACTGACATCGTGGGCCAGGATGCGTTCGTTCAGCTGCCGGTCGCGGTCCACCACAGCCGCTGCATCGTCGGGAGCAGAAAACCCCGTGCCGGTGATGAGCAGTGTTACGGCGGCGAGAATGATGCGCAGGGTGCGAGGCATTCTGTGTCTCCAGATGTGTGAGGTCGGGAAGGCATGGTCGGTCGGAAATTCCGCCGGCACTAGAGCCAGTTGGCGTCGCCATCCCAGGGCCAATGCCGGGCACGCGGTTGCTCGGCAGGTTGTGCCTGCGCCAGTGCGGTGCCGGATCCGTAGTATCGAATGATGGTGCTGCACGGCGGTCCGTCATGTGCTGGCCACGTCTCAGTGCGGGCGGTCCACGGCGTAAGCTGCCAGCAGTTCCAGTGCGGTACGTTCGGACGAGGGTGGCAGCGGCGCTAGAGCGGCGCGCGCGTCGGCCGCGTAGGCCCGGGCCTTGGCGCGGGTCAACTCGAGCGCGCCCGAGTCGCGGATCGCATGCACGATGTTGTCGAGCGAATCGAGCCCGCCGCTCTCGATCGCCCGGCGCAGGCTCGCGGCCTGGTCCGGCGCGCTGCGCGCGATTGCGTAGATCAGGGGCAGGGTCGGCTTGCCCTCGGCGATGTCGTCGCCGATGTTCTTGCCGAGCGTGCCGGCGTCCGAAACGTAATCGAGCAGGTCGTCGGTGATCTGGAACGCGAAGCCGAGCTGCATGCCATAACGATGCAGGGCTTCCTCCTGTTCGGCCGGCAGGCCGGCGAGCACGGCGCCGAGCCGCGTCGCGGCCGCGAACAGCACCGCGGTCTTGCGCTCGATCACGGCGAGATAGGCGGTTTCGTCGGTATCCGGGTTGCCGATGTTGAGGAGCTGCAGCACCTCGCCCTCGGCGATGGTGTTGGTGGTGTCGGCGAGGATGCGCATCACGCGCAGCCGGTCGAGCTCGACCATGAGCTGGAACGAGCGCGAATAGAGGAAGTCGCCGACCAGCACGCTCGCCGCGTTGCCCCACAACGCATTCGCGGTCTTGCGGCCGCGGCGCAGGTCGGATTCGTCGACCACGTCGTCGTGCAGCA
>CAYYHP010000059.1:0-14995 GCA_964471815.1 uncultured Rhodanobacteraceae bacterium | reverse complement strand
GCAGCCAGTGGTGGAGCTTCAACGGCGTGCGGCGCAGCCGCGCGAGGCCGAACGCCACCAGCAGCATCGCCAGCAGTTCGCCCCAGTACAGGACGGCGGGACCGACCGGCGGACCGAACGCGAACAACACCCAGCGATCGTCGGGCTGATTGAGCTGGATCTCCACGTTCGCGGCGGGCGCGCCGAGATCGAAAGCCGGCGTACGCACGAGGCGGCCGATCGCCTGCGCCTGGCGCAGACGCAGCTCGAAACGCTGTGAACCGGGCTGTATCGGCAGGCTCACATGAGCATCCTGCACGCGCAGGTTCAGCGCCTGACCGTCACGCGTCACGCCGAGGAGCTCGGCATCCGCCGGCAAGGCGATGCGGTGTTCGCCGCCCTGCGTGCTGCGCACGGTCAGGCCGAGCGTGGTGTCCAGCGCACGCTGGCCGGCATTCGCAACGATGCTCACGCCATCGATCGCGAGGCTCTGCCCGGATACCGCCTCGGGACGCGTGACCTTCACCGTCAGCGTCTCGCCCGGCAGCGGATGGAACTCGTGCGTCCAGATCTCGCCGGCCTCGGCGGGCTGCACCTCGGGCACGCCCGAGAACTCGGCATGCCAGGTCGGGCTCACGACGACCTTCCAGACCTCCGCGCGCGCATCGAGCGCCGGAGCGGTCAGGGCGAACGTTTCGCCGCGTTCGAGCCGGCTGTTCCAGGCGGCCTCGTCCTGATCGGCCGCAAACGACAGCAGCACCTTGCCGTCCTGCACCTTGGTTCCGCCGCTCAGCACCTGCTCGCCGGCAAGCAGCGGCACTTCGGTGGCGAAACCGCCCTCATCCGGCGCCAGCCGGCGCGCGGTGGAGCGCACGCTCCAGTCGAGATCGAGCAACACCGCGCGCTCGACCTGCGTGAACGGCGGGAACTGCTGCGCGACGCCACGCACCGGGCCGGCCGCCTCGCGCCGTTCGCGGGCCAGCGAGAGCGTGTCGCCGAGCAGCCGCTCCTCGCTGACGCCCGAGGCCTGCCAGCCGTTCGCGGCGACCTCGACGCGCGCCGGGGCGAGCGGGAACTTCAGCGCGATGCGATCCGTCTCGATCACGCGGAAGCCGAGGTCGAGACGATGCACGCCGCGGCCGACGGCGACCCAGAGCTGGCCGTCGCGCTGCACGAAGCCGTCGAGCGGCCCGCCGTCGAGACGCATCGTATCGAGCGCCAGCGCGCGCTGCTCACCCGGCAGCGGCACCGCGACACGCTCGCCGGCATGGACTTCGAGGCCGACCTGCAGGGCGTCGTCCTGCACGCGCACCTCGGCGCGCGCCAGGCTCGCACAATTCGGCGCGCATTTCGGCGCCTCGGTCAGACGCGCACGCAACTGCTCCAGCAAGGCATCCGAAGGCAGATCGGCGGCACGCACCGGTGCGGTCGTTCCGGCCAGCGCCGCAGCGATCAGTACGCCCGCCGCGGCGGGGAGACCGGCGCCACGCATCGGCGTATCGCCACCCTCGCGCTTCGCGAACAGGCGCCGGGCGACCAGGGCCACGGTCGCTGCAAGCAGGCCGAGCATCAGCGCGCGCCAGAGCCGCGTCAGCCACGGTGGCGAGATCACCAGCCGCACGGTCTGCGCGGGCAGCACCGGGCCGCTCCAGCGCAGGATGTAGTTCGTGCCGTACTGCCAGCCGGGCTCGCCACGACCGGCCTGGATAACGGTATTGCTGGCGTAGCGCTGCGGGAGCGGCGCCGATTCCAGCTTTCCACCCATTGCGACGCTCGTGTCGATGCCCTGTCCGGGTGGTGCGGATTTCGGCGCCATCGACTTGCGCAGGACCGGGGCCGGCACGCTCGCCGGCGGTGGCGGCGGTGCCGCGTCGGCGGGCATTTCCTCGACGGTGGCCGGCGCGGCGCGATCCCTCGTCGCGGCCTGGTAATCCATGCGCTGCGGCGCCAGCCTGGCCACGGCAGTCGGCATGTACAGATCGCCCCCTTCGAGCTGCGGATATAGCGCGAGGCGCACCTGCGTGGCGAGGAACGGCAGGGCGATCAGCGCGAGCAGCACGAGGAAGCCGCGGCCGAACCAGAGCACGGCGGACTGCAGCCGACTGGCCGGCAGCGCGCGATACAGCAGGGCGAAGGCCAGCACGAACAGCAGCGGCCAGAGCGGCGCATCCGGCTCGTGCTGAGCGAGCACAAGATAGCCGAGGATCACGCCACCACCGATGAGTCCCAGGAGGCGGTAGGCGAGCAGCGCGGCCAGCGCGACCAGGAACACGTCGGCCAGCGTCCAGCGCGAGAACCAGCTGCCGTCGGCACGATCCGCGCCGGGCGCGGCAAGCAGGCGGTAGCCGAACGGCAGGTGCAGGTGCAGGCCGACGCTGTCGAAACCCTGCTGCCAACCGGTCACCGGCAGCTCGCCCGCGGCGCGGTCGATGCGCACGCCGGCCGCGACGTCCACCGCGGGATTGCGCACTTCGACACCACTCGCGCCGGCGGCGGTCGTGACCAGCAGTCCTTCGCCATTCGCTTCGGCACGCTCCAGCACGTACGGCGCGACGACGTCGAGCCGCCAGTCACGGGTCATGCGGCCCTGGATGCGGTCCTTCGCGTACAGGCCCGCACCGGCGAAATCGAGCCAGGCCTCGCGCTGCAGGGTCAGGCGATTGGCGTTCTGCATGTCGAGGCCGCGCGAGCGTTCCTCGATGTCGAGCGTCTCGCCATCGGCGAGCGCGAAAGCGGGCAACGCGCGCCACGCGTCGGGTACGCCGACCTGGGCCGGATCGATCGGCGTCGCGCCGCTCGCGCTGGTCACGCGCAGGCCCGGCGCCGCGGCGTAACTCCAGATCTCCTGGTTCGGCCAGGGTGCGGCCGGCACATGCGCGGCGATCTTCGCGAGTGGTTCGGTGTAGCGCGCGGCGAGTGTGACGTTCCACGAGCCCGGCTGGACCTGTACGTGCAGCAGGCCATCGCGGTCGAGGCGTGCCGGCAGTTCGCCGTCGAGGCGGGTCGGTTCGAAACCGGCCGGCAGCACCGGGCCCAGGGTTTCCTCGCGGGCCTGACCGGCGACCTCGAGCTCGAGCCGCGTTTCGAGCGTGGCCGGCACGCCATCGGTGAGTGCGCGGAACACCTTGAGGCTCAGCGCATCCTGCTCGGGTGCCTCGACGCTGCCGCGGCCGAGGGTCAACGCCTCGCCCTCGCGCTCCAGAGGCAGCACCGGCTTGCCGTCCACGCGCAGCTCGACCAGACCGATGCGTTCCGGCACGCGCAACTGCTGCGGGCGCTGCGTCCACGGCAGGCTGCCGGAAATCTCGTGGGTTCCGGCTTCGAGCCACAAGGCCGGTCCGTCGGCATGCAGCAGCACCGGAGCCGGCTGGCCGTCCACCTTCACCGCCTGCGGCCAGTGCTGCGCGTCGCCGGGCAGCGGCACCCAGTCGCGCACTTCGACGCGCCAGCCCTGCGCGAAACGCGCGCCGTCGGCACCGGCATCGATGTGCAGCCGCCCGGGCCAGGCGCACAGGTGATGCTCTGCCTCGCCGGGCGTCTGTGTGATGAGAAACGGGCAACTGCGGAATTCCTGGTCCTTGAGCACCCAGCCGCGCCAGTCGTTCAGCACGGCGGGAAGGGCTCCGCCCGGGGCCGGTGGCGGCGTCTCGGCGCCGGCCAGGGTGGACAGCAGGATCGCGGCAGCGAATAGGGCGCGACGCATCGGCAACTCCATGTGGCGGACTCCACGGCCATGCAACGTGACGGAGCCATTGGCGGGGTCATGTGCCCGCGACGGCTTCCGCCGGTCAGGACCGGAGCAGATGCAGCGCCTGCTCGGAGCAGGCCAGCACGAACCCGGTCAGGAAGAACAGGTAGCTCAGACGCAGATAGCGGTACTTGTGACGCGCGAGATAGAGTCCGAGCGAGTACAGATCACTGGCCTGCGCGGCATACGGCGAGCCGTCAGCCTTCAGCACCGCGGCCATCTCGGCGAGGAAGCGCGCCCGCGGCAGATCGGCGAAATGACCGAAGAACAGCAGATTGAAATGAGCCGGCAACGGCTCGCCGTTCAACTTCAGCGGGCGGTACTTCGGCAGCACCGCGAGCACCGCCATCAGCAGCGCGGCGAGCGTGAAGCCGGTCAGGATCAAGGCACCCGCACGCAGGCCGGGTTCGTTGATCCTGCCCAGGGTCAGCGTCAGCACGATCGACGACACGGTGATGATGATGTTGGCCTTGGTGTCGGCCATCGACGACAGCGCGACGTGGTGCTGCTGCGCAGTGCGCAGCAGTCCGTCGGTGGTGTTGCGTTCGGGAATGGCCGCGAATGCGCCTTGCAGTTCGGAATCGGGCAGGCTCATGACCGGGCTGCGCGGGACGGTGCGGCATCTTAGGCCGTGGCCGGAAACCCGCGCAACGCGGCGGACGATGCGGCCTGCGTTCCGTTCAGTGTCGCGTGCGTGCCCAATCCACGAGGGCTTGGACACCCTGCTGCTCGCGCAGGCGCCGGCACAACTCGATCGACTCTAGTGCACGGCCGAGCCCCTGGCGCGCGCCGGTCAACGTGTCGAGATGCGGCGCGAAGAAGGTTTCGATGGCCCTGGCGCGATCCACGCTGCAGGCGTCGTCGACCACGGTTTCCGGCAGGTCGCCGCGCGCGAAGGTCGGCGTGCGCGCGACGACGGCCTCGAACCGGCGCTGGAACCAGGTCCAGTAGGCGTCGGCGTTTTCCGGCAGTGCGCGGTTCACGCCGAGCAGACGCGCGACCTCGCCGACCTTGACCGCATCGCCCAGCGCGAACTCGCGCGCCCGCTCGGCGAGCTTCGGCTCGGTCGCCGCACCGAGCGCGGCGATCATCGACGCGCGCAGCATCGGGTCGGATTGCCGGCCGATCTCGGCGATCAGCGTATCCATCGCCGCTGCACCCAGCTCCTGCACGGCCACGGCGAGCGTGCTGCCGAACAGGTCGGAATTCGCCTCGGTGAAGCGCAGATGTCCATCCCGACCGGGTTCGAGCACGCGCCGCGCCTGCGCGAGCAGGGTCTGGCGCACCTCCGGCACGCGCACGCGCAGCGCGAGGAAATCGACCAGTTCGGCGCGCAGCAGCGCATCGTCCTCCGCCTCGCTGGCGCGCTTGACGTAGCCGAGCCGCGTGAGGCGTGGCAGATAGAGTCGAGTTGCGAAGGCATCCAGCGCACGCGCCGTTTCCGCATCGGCGAGCTGGCGACGGATCCAGCGGAATTCCGGGATCAGCGCGGTCGCGACCTGGCGCGTCGGCGAGGCTGCGAGACGTTCCATCGCGCTCAGCACGGCCGGCGCATCGAGGCTGCCATGCTCGAAACCGGCGGCGATCGCATCGGCATAAGCGAGCTGGTCGCGATCGCCCTGCGTCGCGATCGCTGCCGTGAGCCTGGCGAGATCGGCCGCCGGCATCGTGAAGCGGTAGTAACCGCGCGCATCGGCATTCGGCAGATACCAGTCCGGGCACCCGCCATCGAGCGGCAGGTCGGCCTCGGTGCTGTCGAACAGGCGGCATTGCACGTCGGTCCGGCCACCGCGCCCGAGGCGCACGCAGACCGGAATGCCCCAGGTCTGTGCCGCATCGCCGGCCGAACCGACCGGGAAATAGCGCTGCTGACGCGCATGCAGGCTGGCCTGGCCGTCGCGGCACTGCAGCGTGGTCTCGACGAGCGGCACGCCCGGCTGATCCAGGAAGCTCCGCATCGCCTTGCCGAAACGCGGCCCCTGATCGCCGGCTTTCGCCAGCGCATCGATCAGATCGTCGGCCGTCGCGCTCGCGAACGCATGGCCCGCGACGTGCGCACGGATGCCCTTGCGGAACGTGTCCTCGCCGAGCCAGGCCTCGAACATGCCGAGCACCGCCGCGCCCTTGGAATACGTCAGGCCATCGAAGGCGCCTTCGATGTCGCCGTTGTCGCCGATCGGCTGGCGGATGCGCCGTGCGCTGGCGAGGCTGTCCGCCTGCATCGCGCCCTGCGCGCCTTCGATGCGGTCGAGATCGGCGCGATAGGCCGGCCTGAGCTTCTGGGTGATGCGCTCCTGCATCCAGGTCGCAAACGCTTCGTTGAGCCAGAGATCGTCCCACCACGGCATGGTCACCGTATCGCCGAACCACTGGTGGGCGAGTTCGTGCGCATTGGTGTCGAACGAGTGCCGGCGAAAGCTCGTCGGCGAGTTCGCATCGAGCAGCAGCAGCCAGTCGCGGAACACGATCAGGCCCGGGTTCTCCATCGCGCCGACGCTGAAATCCGGCGCGGCGAGCAGATCGAGCTTGCCGAACGCATACGGATAGCCGAAGTAATCCTCGAGCGCGGCCACGATGCCCGGCGTGGCATCGAGCGCCTCCCTGAGACGCTTGCCCTCGCCCGCCGCGGCGACGCCACGCAGCGGCACGGCCTCCTTGCGCCAGGCACTGGCCGGAATCGTCGGGCCATCGACGATGTCCCACGGCCCGACGCCGAATGCGACGAGATACGTCGGCAGCGGTGGCGTCGTGCGGAACGTGATCTTCTGCCCACCGCCGGCGAGCGTCTCGCGGCTCGCCTCGGTCGTGTTCGCGACCGCCTTCTGTGTAGCCGGAATGCGCAAGACCAGGTCGAAGGGCGTCTTGAATGCGGGTTCGTCGAAGCCCGGGAACGCCAGCCGCGCACTGATCGGCTCCATCTGCGTAACGATGTAGGGCTGGCCCGCGTGCTCGGCCTTGTACAGACCTTCGAGCTGCCGGTTGAACGGCGCCGAATACGCGAAGGTCAGCGTCCACTTCCCGGCCGCGAGATCACGATCGAAATCGACCCGCGCCACGCCCTCCTGCGGCGCCGCGGCGACATAGCGGCCCGCCACGGATTTCCCGTCCGCACCGAGCGCCTCGACCTTCGTCACCTCGAGCTGCTTGCCATGCAGCCAGATCGTGCGTGACGCGCGCGCCAGCCGCACACGAATCGCCGCCATGCCGGAAAAACGCTCGGCGTGCGGATCGACGGTGAGATCGAGCGCGTAATGCTCGGGCACCGCATCGCGTGGCAGCTTGCCGAGCGGCACCGGCTCGACAGCCGTTGCGAGCGAGGCGAAGGAAAGGACGAAGGCAAGCAGGCAGAGCGCCGCGCGAGAAGGCATGGCCGGATCGGATCGAGGCTGGGTTTGGAAGAGGCCCCTGTACGCTACCGCCTCGACCGGGCCATGTGCCAGCGGTCACTGCGCAATGGTCATTACAGACTTATGCCGCATGGTTTCGAGCAGCAGCGCGGATGAGCGGATAAGCGGGGCCGAGTGATCCTTCGTTCCGCATGCCTGGCAGCCGGCCTGACCCACACAGAGAGGCGGGATCGCGCCTCTGCTTCCTCTCCGGCATACACCGTCGCCTGTGAAGGCGCCGCCGTTTCGCCCAACCCATGCCTTCAGATTCTTAGCGAAAAGAACTGACTTTGCGGCGAAGTTACACTTGACTCATCTGAACAATGTCGGGACCATACGGCACAACAACCCGGATGTGCGGTTTAGCCCTGATTGAGCCTCTTGATATGAACTTCGGCGCAACCGACATTGCAGATGTGCTTCATGAGTTATTGAAGCGCGCACCACGTTATCTCGTAGGATTTGGTGCTATTGCTGCATTTCTGCTCTTTTCGGAGCGTGAGCCCCTTGAGCGCCTAGGGGTATATGAATTTGCAAAAACTATCGACCTATAATTGGGCTTACCCTGGTCATAACTGTTGTTCTGTCCGCAGTATTCATGTCTGCCGACATAATCACTCACGTGAAAAAGTGGCGGAACCGAAGGCAATGCTATCGGCGCATAAGAAAACGCCTGAATTATCTGACAGAGGATGAAAAGCAAATCCTCCGCTTCTACCTCACCAAGAACACGAGAGCAAACATGCTCCGTATCGATGATGGCGTAGTCCAAGGACTTAAAGCCGCCGGGATCATCTACCAATCCGCCTCTGTCGGCGATATTCTTAATGGATTCGCACATAACATAAATGACTTTGTTTGGGATTATCTTCACCTATACCCGCATCTACTTAATGGAACCACCACAACATGCAGAACTGACGAACAGGATTATTATTGGTAACCGAATATGCAACCCTGCATTTCACCGAACGTTGAGCTAGAAACTGTGCGGTACCGGTTATTTTTGGATGTTGGATTTCTAAGTGACGATCGATGCAAATCCTAACTCACTAGAGCATTCACTGCAGCCGGCCTTACATTTTTCGATTCGGCTGACTCGTCATTACAGTGATGCAAGAACGTTTCGGACTTATTCTTTACACACTTTTGCACACAACAATTTTTTAGGGAACCCTTAAAGCTGGGAACGCTCCGATAAAAGATTCTTCAATCGATTTGTATCGCCACGCATGTCGAGCGCTAGGCGGCAAAAAATGCACGGCAAGCACATGTGTTTAAGTCCAAACCGAGTAATACATTTTTCACTCACAATCGCCACCCCCTCCGCCAATGAATCGACTTATCTTGCTGATTAGCTGCAGCCTCATCGCATCATGCGCATCCTCCTCGTCACGTGAAATAGCGATAGATCCATTCGAAGTCGCACAGTTTACGGCGCCACTGGAGACACCCCTTACTGTTGAGACGGGCAATGCGATGTTCGTGTCCGGCACCTACATCAAAAGCGAGGTACTAGCAATCGCCTCAGATGTTTCCATCACCCTTCCCGGGTCATTCGGCGTTCCGTTCCCGGTCACGATCTCGGCAGGCAATCTACCGATCACTCGCGTAACAGGCTCCTGGAAGTACTACTGCGCAGCCGAAGGCCGCGCTACTGCAACGTTCCCAGGAATCGGTTCGGTAGTTGCGAAGAATGACTGTATAGGTATACGTCAATCGTTATCGACTGGGGGTTACGAGTGGGTAGTCGATAACTCGAACTACAACCATTCAACCACCATATGGACACGCAAAGTAGATCCAAGCTATAAAGACATATCCAAGTCCATCATCGATACGCCATTCCGCATTCGAGAGCTCACTCGCATAGTGTTCGATGGAACCTCAGGCGGGCAATACCGGTTCACGCTTGAACAGATATCGGAAAACGGAAAGTCAGAGAAGTCGTTTTCATTTGACCGAGCAACCAATGGTGATACGATTATTGGAATCAAGGGAAAGGTATTCAGAGTCATCAGTTCCGATAATGTTAAATTGCAGTACGCTTGGGTAAAGTTCTAGTTTACTTGTGATGGGTCACGTTTAGCTCATCGTTCGTGCCCACCGCGCCGGAATAGCGCTTCTCCCGTTGGACGAATCTACGAGACACATCACCCGAACATAAGTCACTACCAGGCCCTGCCGCTAGCGCAGTTCGCTTAAAGCACTCCAACGCCATAACCTCGACAATCCGCAACTCCACATTGGCAGAACGGTTGAACAACTCCGAACGGTTGCCAGGGCTGGACCTCCTGCGAAGCATCGCCATCCTCTGGGTGATGCTGTTTCATTCCTTCCTGCTGGGTGGCCTGGCGCCTGACTGGTCGTAGCGCTCCCGGTTTGGCTGGAAGCGCTCGAGTCTTTTCCTCGTTCTCAGCGACTTGGCCGCGCCGTGCCAAGGCCACTCATGTGTTGTGCCGACAGAGTACCTTGCCGTCACACACTCACCTCGAACACGGAAGGAAGCGATGCGTTACGCCGATGGCAACCTCGCCGAGCCCGGGGATATCGTCCGGATCGATGGCATTCATCGCGGCCGTGTCATCGCGTGCATGGATACGGGCCAGTTCCTCCCTGGCGAGGAAAGCTGGGCCTATCTCGGCCAGGGGATCAGGGTCGCTACCGATTTCGCAGGTCTCGTCCACTGCACTCCCGAGGCGACCGACGAACTGGCACTTGTCGAGCGCGGCCGAGCCGGCTGACTATTCGCTCGAGCGGATGTTTCGTCGGCGAATGCATGAGTGCCACCAGGCTCAGGCGCTAGCCATCCCGTAGTCAGACAACGTGGGGAGTCACGCCGTGAAGAAGCCGCCACTCTGGTTCACGATCCTTGTCGCCGTCGCTCTTCTGTGGAATCTGGCCGGTCTGTTCGCCGTGGTCGCGGACCTGCGGCTTACGGCGGCCGACATCGCGGCCCTGCCCGCCGAGCAGCAGGCACTTTATGCGGCTCGTCCCTTCTGGTCCGTCATCGCGAGCGTCGTGGCGGTTGCCGGCGGCACGCTCGGCTGCATCGGGTTGCTGCTCCGGAAGCGCTGGTCGCTCGTACTCCTGTACGCCTCGCTGATCGGCGTCGTCCTTCAGGACATCGGCATCTTCCTGATCGCCGGGGCCGCGAAATCCGGAAATCCGGTTGCGTTCGTCCTGCAGGGCGTCGTCCTGCTGATCGCCATCGGGCTCGTCGTGCTTGCCCGTCGCGCCGCCGGCCGTTCCTGGCTTTCGTAGTGCGATTGACCATCCCCTGCCCGACGTGAGCCCCGGCGGCAGGCCAAGTTCGCTCGGCTTGCCGCGCGCCATTGTCGTCTCAGCCGGCCCTCCCCAACCTGTGCGGGCTTGCATTGGTTCCAGCGTTGAGCGCCAGGAGGAATATTCATGGTTCATCACGCTCTGATTGGCCTCGTCGTGCTCGCCTCTGCCGCAGACTCCGCGCCGTCGACAGCCAATGCCGACTCGGCGGCTCACCAGCAGGCCTGTGTGCAACTGTGCGCGAAAGAGTTCACGGACAACGGCCAGCGCGAATGTCTCGGACGCGAGCGCATGGCGGCACAGCGTGAACTCGATGCCTTGGTGGCCGCCGTGACGCGATCGGAAAGGGATCGTGAAGTTCTGGCCGCCTTCAACGAGACCCAAAGCGCCTGGCTCGCCTATTGCACAGCCGACTGCTACGCCGTTGGCGTGAACTGGACGAATGGATCCGGGCGGCGAGCCGCCGAGGAGTTCTGCCGGGTGGACCACATCCGGCGGCGCGCCTTCGATATCTGGCTCAACTATCACCTCGAATCCCTGAGCGAGCCCCGCATCGCCTGCAACGATCAGCGGCCTGACGCCTGAATCCACATCGCCGCGGGCATTGCCCGGGCATTCGCGCGCAGACTGCCACCAAGCTCATGTGCCGTCGGTTGCCAAGCCTCTGCGCAGGAGGTGACGCCGCGAGAGTCTTGGAATCATCTGGCCAGCACTGGGCGATCCGAGCCGGATCTCCGCACGGGCGCCGTGCCGACACGGCACGGATCGAAGGCCGGATCGGGACGTCGCCCGTTCATGGATGAGCGCCGCGCGTTTCCGGCCGGCTGACGTCACCACCATCGCTTCGGAACCGCGCCTCCTATTCGGGCTCCAAACGAAAACGCCGGGACGGACCCGGCGCTTTGGTTCAGGCGGTGGTGTCGCCAGCGGAGTGCTGATGCCTCACGCCGCCGCGTCGAGCATCCCCGAGGCGGCCTTGCGCTGCTCGAGCGTAACCGCGACCGCGTGCACCACGGCGGCGATGCGCACGGCGCTCTGCACGGCCTGCACGCCGAGGCCGTGCTTGCGCAGGGTCTTCTCGTGCGAGGCGACGCAGGTGCCGCAGCCGTTGATCGCGGAGATCGCGAGCGAGCACAGCTCGAAGTCGAGCTTGTCGCAGCCCGGGTTGACCAGCGCGTTCATGCGCAATCCGGCGCGCAGCGTCTGGTATTCGGGGTCTTCAACCAGATGCGTGAAGCGGTAGTAGACGTTGTTCATGGCCATGATCGCGGCCGCGGCACGGGCGCCGTTCAGTTCAGTTTCCGTGGCGTAGGCAGCGCCATCTGCCGCCAGCGCGGCGGTCAGCGGCTCGTAGCGTGCGGCGATCGCGGTGGCAAGTGCGACGAGTGCGATCTGCTTGCGGGTGAGGCCCGGCGCGCCGGCTTCGCTCAGCACGGACTCGAGGTTGAGGCGCAGGTCCTTGGCGTAATCAGGCAGCAGGGAGCGCAGATGTTCGAGGTTCATGGGGCCTCCGGGGGAAGGGAGTGGAAAAATGGAATCGCCGGCAGGATGCCGGGGGCAGGACGGTGCGCCGTGGCGTGCGGTCCGCGGCGCACCGGGTCGCCGCGCCGGGAACGGCGCGGCGGGTCCGCGATCAGGCGACCTTGAGGGTGTTCTCGCCCTGCTTCCAGTTGCACGGGCAGAGCTCGTCGGTCTGCAGCGCGTCGAGCACGCGCAGCACTTCCTCCGGGCTGCGGCCGACGGAAAGGTCGGTCACGTACACGAAGCGGATGATGCCCTGCGGATCAACGATGAAGGTCGCACGCTGCGCCACGCCCTCGTTCTTGTCGAGGATGCCGAGCGCCGAGGTCAGCTCGCGCTTGACGTCGGCGAGCATCGGAATCTTCAGCGCGTTGAGGTCCTTGTGGTGCGTGCGCCAGGCGTGATGCACGAACTCGGAATCGGTCGAGCCGGTCAGGAGCTGCGCGTCACGGTCGGCGAAGGCCTGGTAGTGGCGGTCAAAGCCGGTGATCTCGGTCGGGCAGACGAAGGTGAAATCCTTCGGGTAGAAGAACACCACGAGCCACTTGCCGGCATAGGTGTCGTTGTCGACCTCCACGAAGGCGTTCTTCAGGTCGGTCGAGACGGTGGCCTTCATCTTGAACTGCGGGAACTTGTCGCCAACGGTCAGCATTGCGTTGCACTCCTTGGGGGTGAGGATGGAACACCCGGCGATGCCGGGCACCAGGGGAACGGTGCGTAGTCTGCGAGGCCGGTTCTCATGGGTCCAATCGATTGTTAGCATCGCAGCCATAGGGGATTTTAATGGGTCGGCCATGAACCTGCGTGACCTCCGCTACCTCGTCGCCCTTGCCGAACATCGTCATTTCGGACGCGCGGCCGAGGCGAGTTTCGTCAGCCAGCCCACGCTGTCCACGCAGATCCGCAAGATCGAGGAAGAGCTCGGCGTGGCGCTGGTCGAACGCATGCCGCGCAAGGTGCTGCTGACCGAGGTCGGCGAGGAAATCGCCGCACGTGCCCGGCAGGTGCTGAACGAGGTCGAGCAGATCAAGGCCGTCGCGCGGCGCACGCGCGATCCGGAGTCCGGCACGCTGCGCCTGGGCATCTTCCCGACGCTCGGCCCTTACCTGCTGCCGCACGTCGTGCCGCGGCTGCACCAGCGCTTTCCGCGCCTCGAACTGCTGCTGGTCGAGGAGAAGACCGAGACCCTGCTGCGCCAGCTCCGCGAAGGACGCCTCGACGCGGCCGTGCTCGCCCTGCCCGTCGGCGACGAGCAGCTGCATGCCGAGTTCCTGTTCGAGGAGCCGTTCGTGCTCGCCGTGCCGCAGGATCACCCGCTTGCCAGGCGCCGCACGCTGCGTTTGCGCGACATCGGCGAGCAGAGTCTGCTGCTGCTTGAGGAAGGCCACTGCCTGCGCGACCAGGCACTCGAGGTCTGCCACCTCGCCGGCGCGGGCGAGAAGTCCGGCTTCCGTGCGACGAGCCTCGAAACTCTGCGCCAGATGGTCGCCGCGAACGTCGGCATCACCCTGCTGCCGGTGCTCGCGGTCAAGCCGCCGGTCGCGCAGGCCGAGGCCGTGCGCCTGATTCCGTTCGACGGCAAGGGACCGAACCGGCGCATCGCGCTCATCTGGCGCAAGTCGTCGGCGATGGCTGGTTTCCTCGGCCGGCTGGCCCAGGAACTCGCGCGGCTTCCGGCCGGGCTGCTCGATCCCGTCGCGATGACCGAGGCGCCTGCAGAGGCCGCAGCCTCAGACTCCGCAGATCGCAGCCCGCAAGCCCGCCGATCGCGGGCGGCGCGCTGAATCGAGCTATTCGGCGAGATCCACGCGCAGCTCGCGGCTGTCGCCGCAGCCATGATCGTCGACCGCGCGCACGACGTGCGCACCGGCCGCCGGCGCGGACCAGAACAGCGATTCGCCGGCCGCGGTACTGCCGAGATAGGCATCGTCCACGAACCAGTAGACGCGCTGCACGCCGGCATCGACCGTCGCAGCGAACGCGATGCGCTGATCGCCGCCGGTACCGCGCCGCAGCGTGTAGACCGCGCCGCGCAGCGGCGAGGTGATGCGCGGCGGATCGCCTTCCGCGTTGCCGGCGCTGCAGTCCGCCTCGGGCGGTGGCTTGCGCCGCGGCATGCCGGCCTGGGCGAATACGCGGGCGAGATCGGAAGGCCAGTATTCGTAGACCTCGGTCTTCGTGTACGCCGGGTCGAACGGCGGGCATGCCACGCGCCCGGTGCGCGTGTCGATCGGCACCGGCCGGTGCACGGTGCTGACGCGGATCGGCGAGACGCCCGGCAGGAACCAGGTCTCGCCGCGGCGCGGACACCAGGCGTTCGGCAGATCGCCGCTCGCGAGGCAGACCTCGACGCGCTTCAGGCGCGCCGGCACCGGCCAGCCTGGTTCGCGCAGGCCGCGCCGTTCGGCGGCGACCGCATCGACGATGCGGAAGAACAGGGGCGCCGCGGCCTCGACGCCGATCAGCGCGGGATTCGCGCTGCCGTCGAAGTTGCCGACCCAGACCACCAGCACGTACGGCCCGAACACGCCGGCCGTCCAGGCATCGCGGAAACCCCAGGACGTGCCGGTCTTCCAGGCGACCGGCAGGTGCGTGGCCTGCGCCGCGAGTGCCTCGTCCGGACGCGGGTTCTGGCGCAGCATGTCGAGCACGACGTAGCTCGCTTCCTCGCTGAGCAGCCGCACCGGTGCGCCGATCGGCTCGTCGGCACGCAGGCGCAACGGCCGGAGCTCGCCGCGATTAGCGAGCATCGCGTACAGCCCGGCGAGTTCCTGCATGGTCACCTCGCCGCCGCCGAGCACCAGGGCGAGACCGTAGTGCTGCTCGCTGGCCAGACGGCTGATGCCGGCCGCCTTCAGGAAGTCGTAGAGGCTTGGATTGCCGAGCTTCGAGGCCACGTACACGGCCGGGATGTTGCGGCTGCGGATCAGCGCCTCGCTCGCGCTGACATTGACGGCGACGTGGATGTGCCAGCCGCTGGCTCCGACGGTCGCGAGCGCGACCGCGCTGGACGCCAGCAGGAACGTCATGCCCGCCGGCGAGCGCCAGCGACGCTCACTGATCCGCCCCAGCGCCA
>CAYYHP010000058.1:0-15094 GCA_964471815.1 uncultured Rhodanobacteraceae bacterium | reverse complement strand
GATGATGGTGGCGATGGGCAAGGGCATGGTGCAGAGCTCGATCCAGCAGAACCAGGATCTCGCCGACGCCCAGAAGCAGCAGGCGCTGCAGGCCGTCGATGCATTCGGCAACTGGGTGCAGACCGCCAAGTTCACCGATCCGGCGCTCGCGCAGAAGGCGATCGGCGTGGTCTGCGCGACCGCGCGCAAGCTCGGTCTGAAGACGCTCGACGAGGCGCGCGCGCTGAGCTATGACCAGGCCATGCAGAAGGCCGGCACCGTCTACCTCGGCGTGAAGGACGTGCTCGCGGTGTACGGCTTCTCGCTCGACGACGTGCTCGCCTCAGTCAAGGCCGAGACGGTCAACAACGACGGCAAGGCGGCTAAGGTCAAGGTCAGCTACACGTTGTTCAACACGCCGCTCACCGCCGAGACCGATCTGGTCAAGGTCGACGATCGCTGGTTCGGTAAGGAGACGATCGCGCAGATTCAGCGCAAGAACAGCGAAGCCGCGGGCGGAGCGGCACCGGCCGCCGCCGCGCCGCAGGCGCCGGGCAAGGACGGCTGATCCGGTCGGTTTAACCTGCATCTAACGAATCGCGCGCTGCCTTCGGGCGGCGCGCGTCGTTTTGGGGTTCGCCGGCGCGCATCGCGCACTGGCAAGCGCTTCCGGCCGATTACAATGCCGGCATGGAACCAACCCCCGAAACCGCGCGCGGCGAAGCCGTCCGCGCACCGTGGCGGCTCCGCCTGCTCGGCCGCCTGCTCGAAACCTGGGTGCGCATCCGCCGCGAGCCGGCCGACGTGCAGGCCATGCTCAAGCCCGGCGTGCTGATCTGCTACGTGATCGAGCATCATGGCCTCTCGAACGCGTTGATCCTCGAGCAGGCCTGTCGCGAAGCCGGACTGCCTTCGCCGCTGGTGCCGCTCAGCCCGCTTGCGCCGCGCCGCAAGCGCAGCCACTTCGCGCTGTCGCGCCGCGATGGCTGGCTGATCGGCAGGGCGCGCCGTGGCGCACCGACCGGCATGCTTGGCGAACTCGTCGCCACGCTCGAACTCGCGCCCGACGAGGACGTGCAGCTCCTGCCGGTATCGATCTTCGTCGGCCGTGCGCCGAACCGGCAGAGCGGCTGGTTCCGCGTGCTGTTCTCGGAAAACTGGGTCGTCGTCGGCCGCTTCCGGCGCTTGCTCGCGCTGCTCCTCAACGGCCGCGACACGCATGTGCAGTTCTCCGCGCCGGTGTCACTGCGGGCAGTGCTCGCCGAGGAGCAGGGGCAACGCAACGAGCGCATCGCGCGCAAGGTCGCGCGCGTGCTGCGCGCGCACTTCCGGCGCATCCGCGCGGCGGTGATCGGGCCCGACCTCTCGCATCGCCGTACGGTCGTCGATGCCGTGCTCAACGCCGAGCCCGTGCGCGAGGCGATCGCCGCGACGGCGAGCAAGGAGAACATCCCGCGCCACGTCGCCTGGAAGCGCGCGCGCGCCGCGGCGATGGAAATCGCGGCCGACTATTCGCATCCGGTCGTGCGCTCGCTGTCGTTCCTGCTGAACGCGTTCTGGAACAAACTCTACGGTGGCGTGCGCATGCACCACTTCGACAGGCTGCGTGCGGTCGCGCCGGGTCACGAAGTGATCTACGTGCCGTGCCACCGCAGCCACATCGACTACCTGCTGCTGTCCTGGCTCCTGTACACCAACGGCATCGTGCCGCCGCACATCGCCGCGGGCGTGAACCTCAACCTGCCGCTGGTCGGTTCGATCCTGCGCCGCGGCGGCGCGTTCTTCCTGCGTCGCAGCTTCAAGGCCAACGCGCTGTACTCGGCGGTGTTCTCCGAATACGTCGCGCAGCTGTTCGCGCGCGGCGTGTCGCTGGAATACTTCATCGAAGGCGGCCGCTCGCGCACCGGGCGCCTGCTCGCGCCGAAGGGCGGCATGCTCGCGATGACCGTGCGCGCGTTCCTGCGCGAGTCGCGCCGGCCGGTGATGTTCCAGCCGGTCTACATCGGCTACGAGAAGCTGATGGAAGGCAAGTCCTACATCGGCGAGCTATCCGGCCAGCCGAAGGAGAAGGAATCGTTGCTCGGCCTGGTCCGTTCGGTGAAGGTGCTGCGCGAGCGCTACGGCCAGGTTACGGTGAACTTCGGCGAGCCGGTATTCCTCGCCGGGCTGCTCGACGAGGTCGCGCCGGAATGGCGTGCGGCCACGGCCACTCCGGAGGAACGCCCGGAATGGATGATGCACGCGGTCGATCGTCTGGCCGAGCGCATCCAGATGAACATCAATCGCGCCGCCGACGTGAATGCGGTCAACCTGCTGGCGATCGCGATGCTGTCGACGCCCAAGCACGCGATGGCCGAGAGCGACCTGATCGCGCTGATCGCGATCTGCAAGGCGCTCGTGGTCGAGCTGCCGTATGCCGAGCGGGTCACCGTCACCGAGGCGAGCCCGGCGGAGATCGTCGCCTATGGCGAGCGCATGGGCTGGATCCGGCGCGTGAAGCATCCGCTCGGTGACGTATTGGTTACGACCGGCGACCAGGCCGTGCTGCTCTCTTATTTCCGCAACAACGTGCTGCACCTGTTCGCCGCGGCGGCCTGGGTGGCCTGTTGTTTCGTCAACAACCGGCGCATGGCGCGCGCTTCCGTGGTGCGCCTGGCGCGCGTGGTCTATCCATTCGTGCAGGCCGAGCTGTTCCTGCCGTGGAACGAGGAGGGCTTCGGCGAGCGCATCCAGGCGACCATCGACCTGTGTGTACGCCATGGCCTGTTCGAACTCGATGCCGAGGGCCGCGTGCTGAACCGCGGGCCCGGGCAGGGCGATGCGGCTTTCCGCCTGCGGGCCATCGCGCACAGCCTGCTGCAGGCCTTCGAGCGCTACTACATCGCGATCGCCGTGCTGGTGAAGAACGGCCCGCGCACGGTCAGCGCGGCGGAACTCGAGAACCTCTGCACGCTCACCGCACAGCGCCTGTCGCTACTGCAGGAACTGAATGCACCGGAGTTCTTCGACAAGTCGCTGTTCAAGGGCTTCATCCAGAAGCTACGCGAGCGGCGTGTGGTATGGACCGACGAGAACGGCAAGCTCGACTTCGATGCGGCGCTCGAAGAGGTCGCGCGCGACGCCAAGGTCATCCTGAGCCGCGAGATCCGCCACGGCATCCTCAAGCTTACGCCCGAAAAGACCGCCGAGGCGGCACCGCGCGACCGGGCGGCCTGATCCGCCGGGATCAGGCCGGCTCGTCCGGGATCAGCTGGTTCTCGAGGTAGGCGATCATGTCCTTGAGCCGCAGCTTGCGTTTCTTCATGCGGCGCAACTGCAGCTGATCGCCGATCGGCTCATCGGCCATGCGCTCGATCGCGGCATCCAGGTCGCGGTGCTCGATGCGCAGCTCGACGAGCTGGCGGGCGACGGTGGCGGGATCGACGGGCGGTTGCATGAGACGATGTTGCGAAAGTTGCGCCGAGTGTAACGCCGCGGCGTGACGGCGCGTAGGCGGGTCCGGCGACCGTGAGCGCGTACAATACGCGGCCCGCTGTCGCAGTCCCCCGTCATGAATCCCACCGTCCCGCGCAAACAGGAGCTCGAAGCCCACAAGCTGGCCAAGCGGCTGCGGCGCCTCGCGGGCCAGGCGATCGCGGACTACAACATGATCGAGGATGGCGACCGGGTCATGGTCTGCCTGTCCGGCGGCAAGGACTCCTACACCCTGCTCGACCTGCTGCTGCAGCTGCGCGCCAAGGCGCCGGTGCGCTTCGAGCTGGTCGCGGTACATCTCGATCAGAAGCAGCCGGGCTACGATCCGGCCATCCTGCCGGCCTATCTCGAGTCGATCGGAGTGCCGTTCGCGATCCTCGAGCAGGACACCTACAGCGTGGTCAAGCGCGTGGTGCCGGAAGGCCGGACGATGTGCGGGCTGTGCTCGCGGCTGCGCCGCGGCTCGCTCTACACCCATGCCCACGCCAACGGCTTCACCAAGATCGCGCTCGGCCATCACCGCGACGACATCGTCGAGACCTTGTTCCTGAACCTATTCCATCACGCCAAGATGAAGGCGATGCCGCCGAAGCTCCTGTCGGACGACGGGCGCAACGTGGTGATCCGGCCGCTCGCCTACTGCCGCGAGGATGACATCGCCGAATACGCGGCGCTCAAGGGGTTCCCGATCATGCCGTGCAACCTGTGCGGTTCGCAGGAGACGCTGCAGCGCAAGGCGGTCAAGGCGATGCTCGCCGAGTGGGAGAGGAAGCACCCGGGCCGTGTCGAGAACGTGTTCCGCGGCCTCACCGAAATCGCGCCCTCGCAGCTCGCTGACCGCAACCTGTTCGATTTCGCCGGGCTTGGCAGCCGCAGCGGCGCGCGACCGAGCCCGCAGGACTGGCTGCTCGGCGACGGCCCGGCGGCCGACGCCTGATCCAGTCCCGAAATTCCCTTTCCGTCCCGAACGGCGGGCCGTCGCCCGCCCCAGCCAGAAACTGCCGATGTTCTTCCGCAACCTGACCCTGTTCCGTTTTTCCGAAGCGCACGCCAAGACCCTGAACGAACTCGAGGATCATCTCGATGCCGCTCGCCTGAGACCGTGCGGACCGCTCGAGCTGGCCACGCGCGGCTTCGTCTCGCCCTACGGCCGCCACGAGACCGCGCTCGTACACCGGGTCGGTTCGTTCGCCCTGGTCACGCTTGGCGGCGAAGACAAATTGCTGCCGGGCTCGGTGGTCAGCGAGGCACTGGCCGAGCGGTTGCAGAAAATCGCGGCCGAGGAGGGCCGGCGCGTCGGCGCGCGCGAGCGCAAGCGGCTCAAGGACGAGGTGCTGACTGATCTGCTGCCGCGTGCATTCGTCCGACCCTATCGGCTAAGTATCTACGTAGACTCGAAAAACGGCTGGCTCGTCGTGGATTCGTCGAGCCGCAAGGCGGCCGAGGAGGCCCTCGGCCGGCTGCGCGAGGCGCTCGGCAGCTTCCCGGCCACGCCGATGGCGCCCGAGGAGGCGCCGCGCGCTCTGATGACGGACTGGGTGGTGCGTGGCAAGCTGCCCGCGGGTCTGGTGCTCGGCGACGAGTGCGAACTGCGCGATCCGGCCGAGGCCGGCGCGATCGTGCGCTGCCGGCGCCAAGATCTTGAAACCGATGAAGTGCGCGAGCATCTGAAGTCCGGCAAGCAGGTGTTCCAGCTGGGCGTGACGTTCGACGACCGCATCGGCTTCGTGCTCGGCGAGGATCTGGTCATCCGCAAGCTACGCTTCCTGGACCAGGTGCTCGACGAGCTCGGCGAGAGCGAGCGTGATTCGGCCCAGGCGGAGCTCGATGCGCGCTTCGCGCTGATGACCCTCGAACTCGAGCGGTTGTTCGCGAAGCTCGAGGAATGGTTCGGCTTGCCGCGGCCGGCGGATTCGCGCTAGACCGTCGCTGCGGACCGCACGTGAGGCGGGCATGGCAGACGAGCAGGCACATTATCTGGAGCTGGCCACGCCGAACGGCGAGACGATCCGGATCCTCAAGCTGGCACACCCGCGCTCGCGGCGGCTGCGCCTGACCGTCACCGCGCGCGGCGCACGCCTGTCCTGTCCGCAGGGCACGCATCCGGCGCAGGTCTTCGCCTTCCTGCGCAAGCATGCGGACTGGCTCGAGCGCAAGCTCGACCAGCTTCAGCTCGAGGGGCCCGCGCCGCCACTCGAGCCCGGCACGCCGACCGTGATCCCGCTGCGCGGCGAGACCACGCCGCTCCTCTGGTGCGACGGTGCTTTCCCTGGCATCGCCCACGGCGATCAGGGCGTAGTCCTGACCCTGCCCGCAGCGCCGGCGTCCCGCGCCCTGCCGGCGGCACGTGCTCTGCTGCGCTCCTTTCTCGAAGCGCAGATCCGGCGCGACGTCTCACGTCTGCTCGCACGCTATACCGGCGAGTTGAATGCCGCACCGACCGCGATTCAGGTGCGGCCGTTGAAAAGCCTGTGGGGTAGCCTCGACACGCGCGACCGCGTCACGCTCGATCTCGCCCTAGCACTCGCGCCGCCGCTCGCGTTGCGCTACGTGACCCTGCACGAGCTCTGCCATCTGCGCATCCGCAACCATTCGCCGCGCTTCTGGAAGCTCGTCGGCAGCCTGATGCCCGAGTGGCCCGCGCAGCGCGCCTGGCTGCGTGATCGCGGCCAGGCGCTGAAGGCCGAGCTGGCGCGTCTGATCGGGGCCTGAGCCGCGCCGGGACGGGTGAGATAGGACGTGCCGCGGGTGCCCTGCCGTCTCGGCGTAACGTGAAGCCGACGTGCGGAGCACATGCCGATTCACGGTGTGGCGGTCCGAACGTGACGGCTGGCCAGCGGTCTGGCATGCCTGCGAGCCTTCCGGACCCGCGATGCGCTCCGCGGCCTGCCGATCAGTCCATGCCGCAGAAGGCCCGGATCGCCTGGGCGATCGGCAGTGGATCTTCCATGTGCAGGTGGTGATGGCCGGGCAGGCGCAGGATCTCGAGATCCGCCACGCTCGCGATGCGCGCCTGCATCGCCGCCGGGCCCAGATAGGCGCTCGGCGGCTCACCGAGTACCAGCAGGGTCGGCGCGATAATGCCGCGCAGGACCGCCTGCACTTGGGATTCGGTCTGGCGCAGCGGGCTCGGCAGGGTCAGGCGTGGATCCGAGGACCACGACCACCCGCCGGCGACCTGCTGCAGACCACGCTCGACGAGCAGCCGCGCCGCGTTTTCGCCGAGATCACCGGCCGCGCGTCGCGCGGTCACCGCTTCCTCGATCGAGGCGAAGATCCGCAGCGTTTTTTCCACGAAGGCGGATTGCTGGGCGAGACCGCGCCGCAACTGCGTGAGGGCATCCGCCGGTTCGGCGGTGAGCGGACCGAGGCCCTCGATCAGCAGCAGCCGCTCGACCGCATCGGGCCAGGCTGCGGCATACACGCTGGCCAGCACCGCACCGAGGGAATGGCCGAGCAGATGGCAGCGCGACCAGCCGAGGGCGGCGAGGATCGCGCGGATGTCGTCGAGATAATCGGCATAGTGGTACCAGATGCCCGGTGAGCGGTGTGCCGAGCGGCCGTGTCCGGGCAGGTCCACCGCGACGAGGCGGAAACGGTCCGCGAGCAATGGCGCGAGCGGCACGAACGAGGCGGCACTGTCGAGCCAGCCGTGCAGCGCGAGCAGCGGCGGGTGGGCCGGATCGCCCCAAGCCAGGGCCGCGATCTGCAGATGCGGCAGCTGCAGGCTCAGCTCGGTCGGCGCCCTGTCAGCGGTCGTCATAGGCCAGATCCTGGTGGCGTGCATCGACGGCGGCCGCGGCTGCGAGCGCGGTCTCGGCCGACCAGTCCGGTGTGAACTCCGGCCAGCCCTGGGCATGGCGCAGGACCAGGTCGGCCAGAGCGTCGATATGCGCTGGCAGGGCGTTCAGTGCCGGGATGTACTCATAGCGCTCGCCGCCCGCGGCGAGGAACAGATTGCGGTTCTGCATCGCGATTTCCTCGAGCGTCTCGAGACAGTCAGCGGCGAAGCCGGGACAGAACACCTGCAGCGAGCGCACGCCCTCAACGGGCAGCGCCTTGAGTGTCTCGTCGGTGTAAGGCTTCAGCCACTCCTCGCGGCCGACCCGCGACTGGAAACTCACGATCACCTCGTGCGCGGCGAGCCCGAGCCGCTCGCGCAGGCGGCGCGCCGTCGCCTGGCAATGGCAGAAATACGGGTCGCCGGCGAGGAAGTAGCGCTGGGGTATGCCATGGAAGGACAGCAGCAGGCGATCGGCCCGACCCTGCGTGCGCCAATGCGCCTCGACCTGGGCGGCAAGTGCCGCGATGTAGCCCGGTTCGGTGAAGTAGTCGTTGACGATCCGCGCCTCGGGCGGCCAGCGCAGGGTCTTGAGCGTATCGGCGAAGGCATCGATGACCGAGCCGGTCGAGGTCGCGGAATATTGCGGATAGAGCGGCACGAGCAGCACCCGGCGCGTGCCGGCGCGGGCGAGCTCGGCGAGCACGTCGCGCAGGTTCGGCGCTCCGTAGCGCATCGCGAGACGCACCGTCACCGGTCCCGGCCGGCGCCTGGCGAGTTCCGCACCGAGCGCCGTGGCGATCGCCCGGCTGTTGACGAGCAGCGGCGAGCCCTGATCGGTCCAGATCTTCGCGTAGGCCTGTGCCGAACGGCGCGGTCGGATGCGCAGGATCACGCCGTGCAGGATCGGCCGCCACAGCCAGCGCGGCAGCTCGATCACGCGCGGATCGGCGAGGAATTCGGCGAGATAGCGGCGCACGGCCGGGGTCGCCGGCGCGTCCGGGGTGCCGAGGTTGACCAGCACGACGGCGGCTTCGCCGATCCGGTCGTGACGGAAGTCCGCGGCACCGACGTAACGGGAAGTCTGGGGCATGGAGGCTGGTGGGCTCCGCACAAGATGTTGGGGGGGGCGCGCATCCCGGGCACAGCCGCTGGGTCTGCACGGCGGGCCGTCGCGGGCGTTTTCCGGGAGGTCGGCTAAAGGCTTGTCCGGATTCGGAAAGCTGTTTAGACTGCCTGAGCCGTCCCGCGCCCGGGGCGGCTGACGATTACCAGAACGATAACAAAACGCGGTAGATGATGAGCCTGCGCGCACGTCTCGCGGCAGCGGCAGCCGTTGCCCTGTTCTCGATCGCCCCGGTACGGGCGGCGACGACTGCGCTCGTCAGTGCCTTCGATGGCTTCTACCGCACCGATCTCGACTCCCGCAAAGCCTCGCTGCTGGGCGCCACCGGCCTGTACGCCAGCCAGCCGATCGCCATCGAAGGCATGGCCTACGCGCCCGACGGCACGCTCTACGGCGTCTCGGACAACCAGAAGGCCCTGTTCCGGCTCAATCCGGATACCGGCAAGGCCACCCAGGCCGCCACCATCGCCCTGAGCGGCGAGGGCCAGTACGGCAACCTCGACACGGCTCTCGCCGTGACTGCCGACGGCCGCTTCTGGCTGACCTCGGCGACCTTGAAGCGCCTGTGGCGTCTGGATCCGGCCACCGGTGCGGTGACCGAGATCGGCCCGCTCGGCGCGCAGATCACCGGCCTCGCCGCGCGTGGCAACGCGTTGTACGGAGCCGGCAGCCGTGGTGACGAGGGCTTGTACCGCATCGACACCAGGACCGGCGCGGCCACCCTCATCGCGCGCTTCAACGGCGTCATTCCGTATGCGGCGACCATTTCGCTCGCGTTCGATGCCTCCAGTCAGCTCTGGGCGGTTATCAACTACAACCCGCCGCAGTCCGAAACCGGCCCGATCGCGACCTGGAGCGATCTGGCCAAGGTCGACAGCACCACGGGCTCGATGCAGTTGCTCGGCGCCCTGAGCGGCCCGGCCAGCCTGCAGGCGATTCCGGTGCGCGGCCTCTCGATCACGGCGCCCACCGCGGTCGCCGATGCCGCCGTGCCGATTCCGGCCACGTCGCCGTGGGCGCTGACGCTGCTCGCCCTGGCCCTCGTCGCGGGAACCCTGGCGCATCGGCGCCGTCCAAGTCCGCGTTAAGCGGCGATTCGTCCGACGCTGGTAGTTTCGCCGCGCGTGCCGATCCGGCGCCTGCGGGAGAGAATCCATGATTGCGATGTTGCGTTTCTTGTCGATTGTCGTTGTCTGCCTGATCGCCGCGGCGGCTCCGGCGCGTGCCGGTGAGGCCGAATTCAAGCGTGCCCGCGAAGCGGTGCGCGTGCTCGACGAGATCATGCAGGCCCCGGACCGGCGTCTCCCGGGCAATCTGCTCAAGGAGGCCTACGCGGTCGCCGTCATCCCCGACGTGATCAAGGCCGGTCTGGTGCTCGGCGGACGGCATGGCGAAGGCCTGCTGGTCGTCAAGACCGCCGAGGGCACCTGGTCGAACCCGAGCTTCGTGACGATGAGCGGCGGCAGCATCGGCTTCCAGGCCGGCGTGCAATCGACCGACGTGCTGCTGGTGTTCCGGTCGCAGCGGGGCGTCGATTCCATCGTCCACGGCAAGTTCACGCTCGGCGCCGACGCGGCCGTCGCCGCCGGACCGATCGGCCGCGACGCACAGGCCTCGACCGACGCGCAGCTCAAGGCCGAGATCTACTCGTACTCGCGTACCCGTGGCCTGTTCGCCGGCGTGGCGCTGGACGGCTCGGTGATCGCCATCGATCACGATGCCAACCAGGCGGTGTACGGCAAGGGCGTGACGCCGCGACGGATCTTCGAGGGCGGTGTCGGCAGCGTGCCGGACGCGGTTGTCGATTTTCGCGATCGTATCGAGGAGTACACTTCACGTTAGGCGGCCGCATCGCCGCAATGGCCGGACCTTGGCGGTCGGGCATCTTTTCCTTTCCGGAGTCATTCGTCATGGGCAGTTTCAGCCTAGGCCACTGGTTGATCGTGCTGTTGATCGTGGTCCTGATCTTCGGCACCAAGCGTCTGCGCAACATCGGTTCCGACCTCGGCGGCGCATTGCGCGACTTCCGCAAGGGACTGCAGGGCAGCAACGAGGAAATGCCGCCGGAACAGCTCAAGGCCGATCCGCCGTCCGCTGCGACGGAAGCCAAGCCGGCCGCCGAAACCAAGCGTGAACCAGCCGACTGACGGCACGCGATGTTCGACGTCGGTTTCAGCGAGCTGGTGTTGATCGGCGTGGTGGCGCTGGTCGTGCTCGGTCCTGAGCGCCTGCCCGGCGTCGCACGAACGCTAGGTACCCTCGTGCGCCGTGCGCGCAACAGTTGGGCGAGCGTGCGTGCCGAGGTCGAGCGTGAGCTGGCCGCCGAGGAACTCAAGCGCTCCATGCGCAGCACGGCCGCCGCCGCTGACGCGCGGGCCGAGCTGCAGGCTGCAGCCGGTGAAATCCGCAGTGCCGTGGAAGGTGCGACAAAAGGCAACGATGAACACGCCGGACACTGAAGGCGGCGACGAGCAGTCCTTCTTCTCGCACCTGATCGAACTCCGCGAACGCCTGCTGCGTGCAATCGCGGCGGTACTGCTGGTGCTGCTGGTCCTCCTGCCGTTCGGCAACCGCCTGTATGCCTGGCTGGCGGCACCGCTGCTCGCGCACCTGCCGCGCGGTGGGCAGATGGTCGCCATCGAAGTGGCTGCGCCGTTCTTCACGCCGCTCAAGCTCGCCTTCTTCGTCGCTCTGTTCGTGGCCATGCCGTTCGTGCTCTACCAGGTCTGGGCGTTCGTCGCGCCGGGCCTGTACCGGCACGAGAAGCGCCTCGCCGTGCCGCTGCTCGTCTCGAGCGTGGCACTGTTCTACGCCGGCTGCGCGTTCGCCTATTTCCTCGTATTGCCGATGGTGTTCGGCTTCCTCACTGGTATCACGCCCGAAGGCGTGGCGATGATGACCGACATCGCGCACTACCTCGATTTCGTGCTGGTGATGTTCCTCGCCTTCGGCCTGTGCTTCGAGGTGCCGGTCGCGGTGGTGATCCTGGTCGCCCTCGGTTGGGTGAACCCTGCGCAGCTCACCAAGAGTCGGCCGTACGTGATCGTCGGCGCGTTCGTGGTCGCGGCGATCCTGACGCCGCCCGACATCCTCTCGCAGACGCTGCTCGCCGTACCAATGTGTCTGCTTTATGAGATCGGCATCCTCGCCGCGCGTCTCGTCGCTCGATCCGCCGCCATGGCGGATGCGGGCGAGGTCTGAACAGGGTCACAATTCGTTACAAACTCCTTACGCTGGATTGTCTTTTCGGACAGGCGTGTGCCCGTATACTTCGCACGCTAGTGTTCAAATCTGATTTCAATTCCAGTGTCCGGGAAGCCAACCATGAAAAAGTCCACCGTCGAAGTCGAAGACACCCGCGATGCCAGCCTGCGCGTGTCCAAGCGCATGCGTGACAGCCTCAAGGCGGCTGCGGCGATGATGGGACGTCCGCTGTACGACGTCACCAACGAGGCAATCAACAACTACCTCGTGAACCTCAAGCTCGGCGATCCGCTGCAGGCGATTCGCAAGAACGCCGCCAAGACGCGCAAGTAAGCTCGCCGCCGCGACGTCTGCTCGCCAGGAACCCGTCGTCGGGATCGCCCCGACGGCGGGTTCTTTTCGTTCGGGGGCCGCGATCAGCGGTACTCTGCAGTGAGCGCGAGGAAGCGTCGTAGCAGGCGACGTGCGTGTGGTGTTGGTCCGGTCGCGCGCTCGATCGCTGTGAGGCCGAGGCCCTCGACGCGCAGGTCGGCGGCGCGCAGACGCAGATAGCCGCGGATCGCGGCGGTGCTGAACTCCGGATGGAACTGTACGCTCCAGGCGCGTTCGCCGAGGCGCAAGGCTTGGCAGTCGTCGAGATCGGACTCCGCGAGGATCTGAGCGCCCGGTGGCGGCACGAGCACGCTTTGCAGATGCGTGACGTGGGCGCGCAAGTGCGGGACGAAGCTGCCGAACAGCGGATCGCGTCGTGCCGCGGGCATGCAGCGGATCATGGCGGTGCCGATCTCGCGGCCGCGCGGATTCCAGTCCACCGTGCCGCCGAGTGCCATGGCCAGCAGCTGGTGTCCGAAGCAGACTCCGAACACCGGGCACAGGTCGCGTTCGACGACATCGCGTAGCCAGGCTCCCGTGCGTTCGCTCCAGGCCGCCCGTTCGGTCACCATGGCTGCGGAGCCAGTGACGAGGATTGCGCTGTGATTCCGCGCGTCCGGCAGCGGTTCGCCGGCATCCACGTACACGAGGCGGACAAGGTCACGCGGTATGCCGAGCGCGCAGCGGAACCAGTGCGGGAAGTCGCCGAGGCGGGCGCGCAGCTCGGGCGGTGCACGGCCGGTCTGCACGATCAGCAGCGGGCTTGGCGGCGGGCAATGCAGGCGAACCATCGTGGTCCCCAGCGGGTCACGGTGGCGTGCGTGGATTCGCGGACGTCAGCGCCATGCACGCGCTTCGCTCAGTCGAGCGGCGGCAGAACCGTCATCACCTCGCCCAGTGTGGTCACGCCACGCACGACCTGGGCCGCGGCGGAAATGCGCAGCGGACGCATGCCATCGGCGAGGCAGGCTTCGCCGAAACGCATGAGGTCGGTGTCGGCCTGGATCAGCGATCGCAGGCGTGGCGTGACCCGCAGCATCTCGTAGATGCCGGTGCGGCCGAGATAACCCGTCTTGCGGCATTCGAGGCAGCCGACCGGGCCCTGCGCCGCCGCCGGCAGCGGCAGGCTCCAGCGGTGCACCAGCGCATCCCAGGCGCGCGCTTCGATCGGCTGTGGCGTTTTGCAGTGCGGGCACAGCGTGCGCACCAGCCGCTGCGCGACCACGCCGGTCAGCGTGGACTGGATCAGGTAATGCGGCACGCCAAGATCGAGCAGGCGCGAGACTGCGCTCGGCGCGTCGTTGGTGTGCAGCGTCGACAGCACCAGATGCCCGGTCAGCGAGGCCTGCACGGCCATCTGGGCGGTCTCGAGATCGCGGATCTCGCCGACCATGATGATGTCCGGGTCCTGGCGCAGCAGGGTTCGCACCCCCGCGGCGAAATCGAGGTCGATCGCCGGCTGCACCTGCATCTGGTTGAACTCGGGACAGACCATCTCGATCGGGTCTTCCACGGTGCAGACGTTGATGTCCGGCGTGGCCAGGTGCTTGAGCGTCGAATACAGCGTCGTGGTCTTGCCCGAGCCGGTCGGACCGGTCACCAGCACGATGCCGTGCGGACGCTCGACCATCGCACGCCAGAGGTTTTCCTCTTCGGCCGAGAACCCGAGCTGGCGGAATTCCTTGACCACCACGTCCGGGTCGAAGATGCGCATGACGACCTTCTCGCCGAACGCAGTCGGCATGGTCGAGAGGCGCAGCTCCACCTCGCGCCCGCCCTGCGAGCGGGTCTTGATGCGTCCGTCCTGCGGCCGGCGCTTCTCGGCGAGATCCATGCGGCCGAGGATCTTGATGCGTGCGGTCACCGCGGTCATGACCGGCGAGGGCAGCTCGAAGACCTTGTGCATCACGCCGTCGATGCGGAAGCGGATGTTGCCGATGTCGCGGCGTGGCTCGAGATGGATGTCGGAGGCCCGCTGATCGAGCGCGTACTGCAACAGCCAGTCGACGATGTGCACGACATGGCGGTCGTCGGCGCCGATGTCGCCGGACTTGCCGAGTTCGACGAGCTGCTCGAAGTTGAACAGCGCACTGCTGTCGTAGCCGCCGTCGGCCTTCGCATCGCGGGCGCGCTGGATCGAGCGCTGCACGCCGTAGAACTCGGCGAGGTAGCGGTTCACGTCGAGCGGATTGGCGACCACGCGCTGCACGTCGCGGCGCAGGATGTGGGCGAGATCGGTCACCCAGCGGTGATCGAACGGCTCGGCCGTGGCGATCGTCACGGCGCCCGGTGCCATGCCGACCGGCAGGATGCGGTAGCGCTGCGCATAGGCCTGCGAGATCGCCGCGGTGACCGTCGGCACGTCGATCTTCATCGGATCGATCTTCAGGTACGGCAGATTGGCTCGATCGGCGAGCCATTGCGTCAGCGCCTCGAGGCTCAGCGGCCGGTCCGGCGTGCGCGCGTTCGGTGGCTTCAGGTTCGCGACCAGCACCAGCGGGTGCAGGGCCAGCTTGTCCTTGCCGCTGCGCGCGTCGGCGCGGACCCGGCGTGCGTCCTCGGCGCCCAGCAGCCCGTCGTGGACCAATGCGGCAAGCGTCTCATCGAGATCTAGGCGGCGGTGCTGGCCGAGCCGCGGTGCGACGGGCTCCGACGGAGCAACGGCGGGGCGCGGCAGGCTGGGGGCCACCATGCGTGGCTTCCTGTGTCGGCGACGGAGGTCGTTATACTAGCGCGCTTTTCCGCGGCCGCCGTGAGCCTTGCCATGTCCACGCCCACCTTCCAGGACGTGATCCAAAAACTCAACCGTTACTGGGCCGAGCAGGGTTGCGTGCTGATCCAGCCGCTCGACACCGAGGTCGGTGCGGGCACCTTCCATCCCGCGACGTTCCTGCGCGCGCTCGGTCCCGAGCCGTGGGCCGCAGCCTATGTGCAGCCGTCACGCCGTCCGGCCGATGGTCGCTACGGTGACAACCCGAATCGTCTGCAGCACTACTACCAGTACCAGGTCGTCCTAAAGCCGAATCCGGACGACATCCTCGATCGCTACATCGGCTCGCTGCGCGCGCTCGGCATTGATCCGCTCGTGCACGACCTGCGCTTCGTCGAGGACAACTGGGAATCGCCGACGCTCGGCGCCTGGGGCCTCGGCTGGGAAG
>CAYYHP010000057.1:0-15386 GCA_964471815.1 uncultured Rhodanobacteraceae bacterium | reverse complement strand
TGACGTCGCACAGCTCGCTGACTTCGCCGATGGTGAAGTAGCGCTTGGCCGGGATGACCGGAAGTTCGCTATTGCTGCCCTGATCCAGCATAGGCCTCGACCCGGACCTTCAGCTTCTGCCCCGGACGGAACGTGACGACCGTACGCGCGGAGATCGGAATCTCCTCGCCGGTCTTCGGATTCCGGCCCGGACGTTGATTCTTCTGGCGCAGATCGAAGTTGCCGAAACCGGACAGCTTGACCTGCTCCCCCTTTTCGAGCGCGTCGCGGACAACCTCGAAGAAGGCGTCGACGAATTCCTTGGCTTCGCGCTTGTTCAGGCCGACGTCGAGAAACAACCGTTCGGCCATCTCCGCCTTGGTCAACGCCATGCTACCCTCGAAGTTTCGCGTGGCAATCCCGTTCCAGGGCGGACACCGCCAACGCCACGCAACGGCCCGCGTCCTGGTCCGTTAGAGTGCGGTAACGGTCCTGCAAAATCAAGCCAATAGCCAGACTCTTGCAGGCGTCGCCGAGGTTTGCGCCCTGATAAAGGTCGAACAGGCGCACTTCTGTCAACACCTCGCCGAGCGCGGCACGCACACTGGCCTGGATCTCGGCCCAGGTGACCGTCTCCGGCACGAAAACCGCGATGTCGCGGCGGACCATCGGGAAACGCGATAGCTCCTCGGCCTGCGGCAGCACGCCGGCCGTGAGCGGCGCGAGATCGAGTTCGGCGACATAGACGTCGAGATCGAGATCGAGTGCTTTTAGGAGACGCGGATGCAGGCTGCCGAGTACGCCGGCCTCGCGACCGTCGATCAGTACCGCGGCGCTGCGCCCGGGATGCAGCGCCGGGCGATCCAGCGGCGCGAAGCGCACGTCGGCTCGATGTCCACCGAGCGCGACCAGGCTCTCGATGTCACCCTTGACGTCGAAGAAGTCGACCCCGCGCTTGTCCGGCGCCGCCCAGCTCTCAGCCGCGGCGCGTCCGCAGGCGACGAGCGCGACACGCACCGTCTCGCGCGGACCTTCGGCATCGCGGTGGAACACCCGGCCGAGCTCGAACAGACGCACGCGCTCCTGCTGGCGGTTCAGGTTGTGGCGCAAGGCTTCGACCAGGCCCGGCAGCAGCGAGGTACGCATGACGGCGAGATCGGTGCTCAGCGGATTGGCCAGCACCTCGGCGCCATCCGCGCAGGACCAGCGCTCCAGCAGTTCCGGCGCAACGAAGCTGTAGGAGACCGCCTCGTGGTAGCCGCGCGCGGCGAGCTGGGCGCGCAGGCGGCGCGGCGCCACCTCGGCCTCCGGACACAGCATCAGGCGCAGTTCGCCCGACGGCGCGCGGGTCGGCACGCGTTCGTAGCCGTGGACGCGCACGACCTCCTCGATGAGGTCTTCCTCGATGGCGATGTCGAAGCGCCGGCTCGGCGGCACGACCTGCCAGCCATCGGCCTCGGCCGTGACGCGTATGCCGAGCGCGCCGAGGATCCGCTCGACCTCGGCATCGTCCACACGCATGCCGAGCACGCGGCGCAGGCGCTCGCGGCGCAGGCGCACGACGGGCGCGGATGGCAGGTGCCCGGGCCGGACGGCTTCGACCACCGGACCGGGCGTGCCGCCGGCGATCGCGATCAGCAGCGCCGTGGCCCGCTCCAGCGCCTGGCGCGGCAGCTCGGGATCGACGCCACGCTCGAACCGGTGCGAGGCATCCGTGTGCAGGCCGAGCCGGCGTGCACGGCCCATGATCGCGGCCGGGGCGAAATGCGCGCTCTCCAGAAAGACGTTGCGCGTGACATCGGTCACGCGCGAGGCGTGGCCGCCCATCACGCCAGCCACGGCCAGGGCCTCGCGCTCGTCGGCGATCAGCAGGAAGCTCGGGGCCGGTGCCGCGGCATCGCCGGCGAAGACCACCTCGCTGCCGTCGAGCAGCCGGAGCTTCTCGCCCGGCACCGCGTGACGCACGACGATCGCGCCGTGCAGCGTGTCGTCGTCGAACGCGTGCAGTGGCTGACCGAGCTCGAGCATGACGTAATTCGTGACATCGACGACGGCGCTGATCGGACGCAAGCCCGCGCGCCGCAGGCGTTCGCGCATCCACAGCGGCGATGCTGCCGTCGCGTCGATGCCCTCGATCACGCGGCCGAGATAGCGCGGGCAATCGGCACCGGCCTCGAGACGCACCTCGCGGCGCCTGGTCGAGCGCGGTTCGACGGCGGCGTCCAATGCGTCCTCACGGACCTGCGTGCCGAACAGCGCGGCGACGTCGTAGGACAGACCGCGCAGGCCGAGACAATCCGGACGGTTCGGTGTCAGCTTGAGCTCGATGCTCGCATCCGGCAGGGCGAGATAGGCGGCGAGCGGCATGCCGGTCGGCGCGTCCGCCGGCAACTCCATCAGGCCGGAAGCGTCGACGTCGAGCCCCAGCTCGCGCGCCGAGCACAGCATGCCCTGCGATTCCACGCCACGCAGCACGGCAGGCTTGATCTCGACGCCATTCGGGAGGCTCGCCCCCACCATCGCGAGTGGAGCCTTCAGGCCGGGACGCGCGTTCGGCGCACCACAGACGATCTGCAGCAGCGCCTCACCGCCCGTAGCGACCTGACAGACCCGCAGGCGGTCCGCGTTCGGATGCTGCTCGCAAGCCACGATTTCGCCGACGACGACACCGGCCAGCCCCTCGCCGAGCACCTCGACGCCCTCGACCTCGAGGCCGGCCATCGTCAGGCGGTGGCAGAGCCCGGCACGATCGACCGGAACGTCGACCTTCTCGCGCAACCAGTTTTCACTGAATTTCATGATGGAACCGCAGAGGGAGTTCGAAAGGGGTTCGGGATGTCGACGGGTCCGGTGTTCGAAGGTCGTCGGCGCGATGCGATACCGGGAGAGCAATGGCCGCGATCCATGCCGGGCCGCCAGCCATGCCCCGGTGCGACCTCAGGCGAACTGCCTGAGGAAGCGCAGATCGTTCTCGAAGAACTGGCGCAGGTCGTCGACGCCATAGCGCAACATCGCGAAGCGCTCGACGCCGAGGCCGAACGCAAAGCCGGTGTAGCGCTCCGGATCGATGCCGCAGTTCGCGAGCACGTTCGGGTGGACCATGCCGCAGCCGAGCACCTCGAGCCAGCGCTCGCTGCCGTCGGCCTGATCCCAGCGGATGTCCACTTCGGCGGAGGGCTCGGTGAACGGGAAATAGCTCGGCCGGAAGCGCATCTCGAAGTCGCGCTCGAAGAACGCTCGCACGAACTCGGCGAGCGTGCCCTTGAGATCGGCGAAGCTCGAGGTTTCGTCGACCAGCAGGCCCTCGACCTGGTGGAACATCGGCGTGTGCGTCTGGTCGCTGTCACTGCGATAGACCTTGCCCGGCGCGATCACGCGGATCGGCGGCCGCCGCCCGCGCATCGCGCGGATCTGCACCGGCGAGGTGTGCGTGCGCAACAGCCGACCGTCCGGAAAATAGAACGTGTCGTGCATCGCGCGCGCCGGATGGTGCGGCGGAAAATTCAGCGCCTCGAAGTTGTGATGGTCGTCCTCGATCTCCGGACCTTCGGCGACGCCGTAGCCGAGGTGCGAGAAGATGTCGACGATGCGCTCGAGCCCACGCGTGACCGGGTGCACGCCGCCGATGCCGGCGGCCCGGCCCGGCAGGCTGATGTCGACGCGTTCGGCGGCCAGCCGGCGCGCGAATTCCGCCTCATCGAGGATGACGCGCCGCGCCGCGATGGCCTCGTGCAGGCGCTCCTTGGCGCGGTTGACGCGCTCACCGTGGGCCTTGCGCTCGTCCGGCGGCAGCTTGCCGAGCTGCTTGAGCTGTTCGGTCACCAGACCGGACTTGCCCAGCAGGGCGACCCGCAGGCTCTCCAGCTCGTCGGGCGCCGCGGCGTTCCCGATGCGCATCAAGGCGTCGTCTACTTGGCTGCTCAGGGCATCCATCTCGTTTTCCGCAGTCAGAAAAAACGTGGGGAGCCAGGCAAGACGCCCGCTCCCCACGCAACCAGCGTGCGGCGCCTGACAGCGCCGCGGATGTCGCTACGGCTCGATTACGCGGCCAGGGCGGCCTTCGCCTTCTCGGCCAGCGCACCGAACGCCGCGATGTCGTGCACGGCGATGTCGGCGAGAACCTTGCGGTCGACGCTGATGTTGGCCTTCTTCAGGCCATTCATCAGCCGGCTGTAACTCAGACCGAACTGACGCGCGCCGGCATTGATGCGCACGATCCACAGCGCGCGGAACTGGCGCTTGCGCTGCTTGCGGCCGATGTAGGCGTACTGCAGCGCCTTGGTGACGGCCTGCTTGGCGACGCGGAACACCTTGCGCCGCGCGTTGTAGTAACCCTTCGCCTTCGAAATGATCTTCTTGTGACGACGACGGGCGATGACACCACGTTTGACTCGTGCCATGACTCAACCTCCTCAGGCGTAGGGCAGCATGCGGGCGACGCGGCCGGCGTCTTCCTTGCGCACGTGGTTGGTGGCACGCAGACCGCGCTTACGCTTGGTCGGCTTCTTGGTCAGGATGTGGCTCTTGAAGGCGTGTCCGCATTTGAACTTGCCGGACGCCGTCTTGCGGAACCGCTTCGCAGCGGCCCGGTTGGTCTTGATCTTTGGCATGACCTGCTCCGTTGAATGACATCGTTACGGGTGCGAGCGGCGGGTGAACCGCGCTTTCCATCCTGCTCGAACCGGCTTGTAGGCCCGCGGGACGCGGGCGGGTTCCACTCGAAACACCCGGCCCGCAAGGGCCGGTACTGCACGACGCCGGCTCGGCCGCGACCGGACCGGCGTCTTGGGCGAGGACGCGCAGCGCGCCCTACTGCTTCTTCTTCGGGGCGACCATCATCACCATCTGCCGGCCCTCGAGCTTCGGGAACTGCTCGATGACCGCCTCCTCGATGATGTCGGTCTCCAGACGCTTCGCCATCGCCATGCCGAGCTCGGTATGCGCGAGCTCGCGACCCTTGAAGCGGATCACGATCTTCACCTTGTCGCCCTCGGTGAGGAAGCGCTTCAAGTTGCGCAACTTGATCTGGTAGTCGCCTTGGTCGGTGGTCGGCCGGAACTTCAGTTCCTTGATCTCGATCTGCTTTTGCTTCTTCTTCGCGGCATGGGCCTTCTTCTGCAGTTCGAACTTGAACTTGCCGAAGTCCATGATGCGGCAGACCGGCGGATCGGCGTTCGGCACGATCTCGACCAGATCCAGCTCGGCGTCCTGCGCCATGCGCAGCGCCTCGTCGCGCGACAGGATGCCTACCTGCTCCCCATCCGCGCCGATCACGCGAACCCGCGGCACGCGGATCTCGTGATTGCGGCGATTACCCTTCTCAGCTACAGCGGCGATACGCTCGTCCTCCCGAATGAACCCATGATCCGCGGTGCCGTGCCATCAGACCGGCACGCACTCGCCCTTCAAACGATCGGCGAACTGCGCCACCGTCATGGTGCCAAGATCCTCGCCGGATCGCACACGCACGGCAATGGCCCCGCCCTCCTTCTCGCGGTCGCCGACCACCAGGAGATACGGGACCTTCTGCAGCGTGTGTTCGCGGATTTTATAGCCGATCTTTTCGTTGCGCAAATCGGCCTCCACCCGGAACCCTTGTTCGACAAGGGTTTGCGCGACCCCTGCAACGTACTCGGCCTGGGCGTCGGTGATGTTCATGACCACCGCCTGGACCGGTGCGAGCCAGGCCGGGAAGTTGCCGGCGTGGTGCTCAATGAGGATGCCGATGAAGCGCTCGAGCGAGCCGACGATCGCGCGGTGCAGCATGACCGGAGTGTGCCTTGCCGAATCCTCGCCCACGTATTCCGCGCCGAGCCGGCCGGGCATCGAGAAATCGACCTGCATCGTGCCGACCTGCCAGGCGCGGCCGAGCGAGTCCTTCATGTGGTACTCGATCTTCGGACCGTAGAACGCGCCCTCACCGGGCAACTCATCCCAGCCCACGCCACAGGCACGCAGGGCGGCGCGCAAGGCTTCCTCGGCCTTGTCCCAGACCTCGTCGGAGCCGATGCGTTTGTCCGGGCGCAGGGCGATCTTCAGGGCGATGTCGGCGAAACCGAAATCCGCGTAAACCTTCATCGCCTGCCGGTGGAAGGCCGTCACCTCGTCCTGAATCTGCGATTCCATGCAGAAGATGTGGCCATCGTCCTGCACGAAGCCGCGCACGCGCATCAACCCGTGCAGCGCGCCCGACGGCTCGTTGCGATGGCAGGAGCCGAACTCGCCGTAGCGGATCGGCAGCTCGCGGTAACTGTGCAGGCCATGGTTGTATACCTGCACATGTCCCGGGCAGTTCATCGGCTTGATCGCGTAATCGCGATTCTCCGATGACGTCGTGAACATGTTCTCGCGATAGTTGTCCCAGTGCCCCGTCTTCTCCCACAGCGACTTGTCGAGGATCTGCGGACAGCGCACTTCGTGGTACCCGCTCTGGCGGTAGACACGCCGCATGTACTGCTCGACGACCTGCCAGATCGCCCAGCCCTTCGGGTGCCAGAACACCAGACCCGGCGCCTCTTCCTGAATATGGAACAGGTCGAGCTGGCGCGCGATCTTGCGATGGTCGCGCTTCTCGGCCTCCTCGAGCATCGTGAGGTAGGCCTTGAGGTCCTTCTCGCTGAGCCAGGCCGTGCCGTAGACACGCTGCAGCATCTCGTTCTTGGCGTCGCCACGCCAGTAGGCACCGGCGACCTTCATCAGCTTGAAGGCCTTGAGCTTGCCTGTATTCGGCACGTGCGGGCCACGGCAGAGGTCCGTGAACTCGCCCTGGCTGTAGAGCGAGAGATCCTCGTTTGCCGGGATGCTCTCGATGATCTCGGCCTTGTAGCGCTCGCCCTTGGCCTTGAAGAACTCGACTGCCGCATCGCGCGCCATCACCGTGCGCTCGACCGGCAGCGCCTCGGCGGCGATCTTCTTCATCTCGGCCTCGATCTTCTCCAGGTCGTCGGGCGTGAACGGCGTGGCGCGCGCGAAGTCGTAGTAGAAGCCGTTCTCGACGACCGGGCCGATCGTCACCTGGGTATCCGGAAACAGCCGCTGCGCGGCCTGCGCAAGCAGGTGCGCCGTCGAATGGCGCACGATCTCCAGCGCGTCCGGATGCTTCTCCGTGACGATCTCGAGGCGTGCGTCGTGCTCGATGTGATGGCTCGCATCGACGAGTTTGCCATCGACCTTGCCGGCGAGCGCCGCCTTGGCGAGGCCGGCGCCGATGGAGGCCGCCACGTCCTGCACCGTCACCGGTTGCTCGAAGGCGCGCTGGCTGCCGTCGGGGAGTGTGATCGTGATCATGGATGGAATCTCGATGGTTGGCGCGTCCCGTTCGCGACCCATGGTCGCGGGAATGAAAAACGGCCAAAAAGAAAGGGCGCCGAGCGCCCTTCGTGGGTGTGCCCAGCGCGGTTCGGTCAGCGTCGAAGAGTTCGCGTGCTCATGTCACACCCTCGACCGGCGGTTACCCGCGGGCCACCTCATGGATTGGATCGCGGCCACAGCCGCATACACGCCGGAAACTAGTGCAGCCCGAGCGGCGCTGTCAAATGACCGGAAGGCACTGGCCTACCTCGGCTGACTTCGCACTCGTTACGCAACGGCCAACCGGCCCGCCCTCGTACTGATCGCCGGCCGCGCTCCCGCCGAACGAGCGTAGCCGCAGGCTGTGGTGCCATGACTCGATCAACGATCGCTCACTGCGCACCGGACAGGATGCCTGCGGCGACCTGGGCGCACGGACGTTATTACCCGTATCGCCATTACCCGTATCGCCTCGCCCACGTCCGACCAACGACTTAAGGGCCGCGTAGGGCCAGTTTGGCGTCAGTACACGCCGGACCAAACCCGACCGCCTGCCATCTGATCGAGCTGAAGGTTAATTTCAATCAGACCACAGGAAGAGCCCGTCGCCCTAGTTTAGGGTGCTGGCCACGTAGTCGCTGGAGCGAACAGATGTCCGATCCGCATACGACCCGTTGCACGGGACCGGTGACATCCAGGTTGCCGCCAACTCCAGCCTAGCGGCCGCCCACGCGAAGCGCCTGAAGGATGACGAGAGATAGCGCCTGATCCACAGATACTGCACGAGGCCGGATACATCTAGGCCGTTCCTGCACTCCCCCTGTTGAGCTTAGCGGTAATGTTGTCGGTGCTCATGGAAGCGTGACTGTTATTCTTGCGGCTGCTACTCCTCAACACGCGAACTGGCTGAGCGCGGCGTTTGCCATGCTGGGGACGAAGCTAGATAACCTATCGCACGCTAGGGCAGCTATCTACGCCAAATGGAAAAATCGGTTGACTTCGTGTTCGGTCGCCGATTAATTTCAATCGACAACTGCAAGACGCCATACCAAGGTGGCGATTAATGGAAAACCGTTGATTGGGGTGCCCACCATGAGAAGACGGCATGCCGATTCACGCCCAGCATGAGGTTCGCTTTTTCCGCGTGAGTCGGCCAGAAACGAAACAGGGCAGACCTATCGGTCCGCCCTGTATGGAGAGCAGATAGCCCTCAAGCTCTGTTAGATGCGGTTGCCGCCGCACAAACAGGTGTTACTTTGGCATGGTGGTGAGGCATCCCTCTGCCACCTACAGCCAAGTCCTTGACACGGGACACCCCGAGCGTATTCCGTTCGGTGGCTGTAGGCAACATATTGCCTCTAACTCCTCATAGAGGAGAAACAGCCATGACTTCTAATGGAGGCATGAAGTCTGTCCGTGTGCGGCCCTACCATCGGCACCGCTTCGGACGACGGGAAGACGTAAGGGGCCACTGGCGCTCACGTTCCCGGCAATTAAGTTTGTTTCGGTAATGGTTGAAGCAGGGGCGCCGAGTGACGCCCCTGCTGTCGAATCAATGGACAGGGCTGAACCAACCTTACAGCCCATCCTCGACTTCCAGTTCGATCTCGTAGTACCCACCGCCGGAATAGCGAATTACCGGCACCTAGGACAACCGACCGCCGATCGAAGAACGTTGCTACTGGGCATCGTCGGAGATGCGCAGTGCGCTGGTCACGTCGACGCTCGCGCCAAAGTGCTGCAGCGCGCTGTGGCAACAGAGTTACGACGTTATGACATGTCGGCCGGGAGGCAAGACAGCTCGGCCATCGCGCTGGCGAGTGCCACCGCACGACCGGGGTCTACGCGAAATTCGACCCGGCGTACCTGGGAAAGGCACGGAAGGCCATTGATGCGTGGATGAGTGAGCTGTCCAAGCTGGCGCCCCGACTTCGCGGGGTCAGTTCGGGGTCAGTCAGAAACCGACCACAACGCCAAGTGCCTGAAAAGCTGGTGGGCGCGACAGGGATCGAACCTGTGACCCCTACCATGTCAAGGTAGTGCTCTACCGCTGAGCTACGCGCCCGGAGAGGGCGCGAATCATAACCGCGTGGCCACAGGGGTTCAAGCCAGCGGTGTGCGGATGCGGCGGCATGAGATGCGGGGTGCGCTTCCGGCAACAGGCGCCGGAAGCGTGATGTCGAAGGAGGGCCGCCATCCATCGGCCTGTGCTCACCGGAGCCAGCTCGCCGTATCGGGACCGCGAAGTCGTGACGACGATATGCATCCATGGCAGGCGCCCGCACGAGAACGACTCACATCGCAGGAGTCAATGCTGTGAAGGCCCTTCTCTCTATCTGCGCCGCTTCTTCGGAGACCGTGGTGTGACTATCGAGGCGGCAAGATGCCTGCAAGGTGCTCTTCCGAATGCCGCCGGCGCTGGCACCTAGGCGCGTGCAGGCCCGCGTGTTGTGTCCACATGCCAGCCAGCGCGACCCTTCTCCACAGGGCGCGAGATCGGCGCGTACCGGCGCAATCGACGGCATGGGCACCGAAGAGCCCCATGGGGCCTGCGCATCGCCTCCGTATAATCCCGCGTGGCCCGGTCCTATGCGCGCGCATGGCGCATGGCGTCCATCGCGGCAGGAGTCCCACCCCCCATGCAATTCGACTCGCTCACCTTTCTGGTGTTCTTCGCCACCGTGCTGGTGGGGACGAATGTTCTGCGTGCATGGGATGCGCGCAAGAACTTCCTGCTCGCGGCGAGCTATGCGTTCTACATGGGATGGAATCCGCCGTTCGTGCTGCTGCTGATCGCCTCGACCACGTTCGACTGGTGGATTGCACGGCGCATCGCCGCCACACCGGCCGGCGGGACACGAAAGGCGTGGATCGCAGCGACACTGGTCGCGAACCTGCTGGTACTCGGCTACTTCAAGTATTCGGATTTCATCTTAGCCAACCTCGCCGCGCTGCTCGGCAAGGTTGGCGTGGCCTACCGGCCACCCGAACTGGGCATCGTCCTGCCGATCGGCATCTCGTTCTACACCTTCCACTCACTCTCCTACTGCCTCGATGTCTATCGCGGCCGCTTCGCGCCCACGACGAACTGGCGCGATTACGCGCTGTACGTGGCGTTCTTCCCGCAGCTCGTGGCCGGCCCGATCGTGCGCTGGACGCAGATGCGCGAGCAGATCGAGACGCCACGCGGCACGACGGCGGCGGGGCTCGGGCTCGGCCTCACGTTGCTGACGCTCGGCCTATTCGAGAAGACCGTGCTCGCCGATGGCGTGTTCGCACCGGTTGCGGATGCCGCGTTCGATCACGCTGGCGAGGTGGGCGTCGTGACGGCCTGGAGCGGCACGGTCGCCTTCACCGGGCAGATCTTCTGCGATTTCGCCGGTTATTCCACCTGCGCGCTTGGCACCGCCGTGGCATTCGGCTTCGTGCTACCGGTGAACTTTCGCAATCCTTATGCCGCGCTGGGCTTCTCGGATTTCTGGCGACGCTGGCACGTTTCGCTGTCGAGCTGGCTGCGCGACTATCTCTACGTCGCGCTCGGCGGCAACCGCGGCGGCGCATGGCGCACCTACCGGAACCTCATGCTGACGATGCTGATCGGCGGGCTCTGGCACGGCGCAGCGTGGACCTTCGTGGCCTGGGGCGGGCTGCACGGGTTGTATCTGGCCGGCGAGCGGTTCATTCGTGAACGCTTCTGGCGCGAGCGCGAGGCCGATGCCACGCTGCGCGCGCTGTACGGACTCGTCACCCTGCTCGCGGTCATGTTCGCGTGGATCTGGTTCCGCGCGCGCAGCTTTGCAGACGGTGCGGCCATCGCACGAGCTCTCGTGCCGCATGGATCGTCGGTGACGACGATGCCGGATTTCGCGCAGGGCCTCGCCCTCGCCTGCTTCACGGCACTGGTACTCACCCATGCCCTGGGCCGCGATCTCGAACCGAAGGCATGGTTCGCCCGATTGCCGGCGCCGCTCCTGGGTCTCCTGCTCGCGGCGATGCTCGTGCTGATCGCACTCTCGCCCGGTGATACGCATGCGTTCATCTACTTCCAGTTCTAGACGACACTGGGGCTTGGCATGGGCGATCGCACTCGCCGTGGCGGCGCTCGCGCTCGGATGGGTCGAGCGCCGCTGGCGCGAACGCGGTTACCAACCGAACGTGCTCGACTCGGCCCAGCTCTGGTCGCTGCAACGCCAGCGCGTCCATGGCGACTCGCCACGCCCGCTGGTGCTGCTCGGCGCATCGCGCATCCAGGCGGCGATCGATCCACCGCTGCTGCGCGAGCTGCTCCCGGATCGGCGTCCAATCATGCTCGCAGTCAGCGGGCGCTATCCGCTCGCTGCCCTGCGCGATCTCGCCGCGGATGAGGATTTCCACGGCGATGTGATCTGTGATATCGAGAGCAACGGCTTCCTGCGCGAGTACCGCGATCTCCAGCAGGATTACGTCGATTACTTCCATCGCCAATGGACGCCGAGCTGGCATCTGCATCGCGCGCTGCTCACGGAATGGCAGCAGGCGGCGCTGATCGCCGATCCGCGGTTCGGGATCATCGAGACGCTCCGGCATGCGCTGCAAGGGGGCAAGCCGTACCACGATTACGTGCGGCTGCGCCCGGATCGCGCGACCGAGATCGACTACGCGCTGACCGATCCGGAGGGCGCGAAACGCCATTTCGCCGCGACCGTCGAGGGCAACATCGCGCATCTGCCACGACGCACGCCTGACGAATGGCTCGCGGACATCGCTCCTGTGTTCGTCTGGGCGCGTGCGATCCAGGCGCGTGGCGGCCGGGTGATCTTCTACGAGAGCCCGCTGCACGGCCTGCAGCGCGAGGTGCAGGAGCGTGTCTATCCGCGGGATGCGTACTGGCACCGTTTCGCTGCGACGAGCCCGGCGCCGGTGCTGAGCGCCAGGGACGTGCCGGCTCTCATGGCCTTCGACCTGCCCGACGATTCGCATCTCGACCGGCGCGACAAGGCAGCCTTCACGCACGCCTTCGTACAGGCACTGCACGAACGCGGACTACTGACCTCCGCACCGCCCTGAACGCGAATCCAACGCGAGGCCGGGATCTGCGGATCCGGCAATACCGGCGACACGCGGCGATCCGGCAACAGCACCTGCTCAACTCATCAGACCGATCGCCTTCACGCGCTGGATCTCGTCGCGCAGCCGCGCAGCTTCCTCGAATTCGAGATCCTGAGCGTGCCTGTACATCTGCGCTTCGAGCTTCTTGAGCCTGGTGGCGAGCTGCTCGGGCGAGAGGGCCGTGTAGTCGATCGCCGGCTCGGCCACCTTACGCTCGACGCCACGCCCGCGACGCGTGCTCCTTTCGGCCTCGGCCTCGGCACGTGCGCCTTCCATGATGTCGGTGATCCTCTTGACCACCGATTTCGGCGTGATGCCGTGCGCGGCGTTGTATTCGATCTGCCGCTGGCGGCGGCGCTCGGTCTCATCGATCGCCGCGCGCATCGAACGCGTGATGGCCTCGGCGTACAGGATCGCCTTGCCGCGCAGGTTGCGCGCCGCGCGCCCGATGGTCTGGATCAGTGACGGCGCGGAACGCAGATAGCCTTCCTTATCCGCATCGAGAATCGCGATCAGCGAGACTTCGGGCATGTCGAGACCTTCGCGCAGCAGGTTGATGCCGACCAGCACGTCGAACTTGCCCAGGCGCAAATCGCGGATGATTTCCACGCGCTCGACGGTGTCGATATCGGAGTGCAGATAACGCACGCGCACGCCGTGCTCATCGAGATAATCGGTGAGGTTCTCGGCCATGCGCTTGGTCAGCGTGGTCACGAGCACGCGATCGCCGAGCGCGACGCGCGCACGCACCTCGCCAAGCAGGTCGTCCACCTGGGTGCGCGCCGGACGCACCTCGACCTCCGGATCGACCAGTCCGGTCGGGCGCACGACGAGCTCGACGACCTGGCCGCTGGATTGCTCTAGCTCGTACTTGCCCGGCGTAGCCGAGACGAAGATCGTGCGCGGCGCACGCTCCTCCCACTCCTCGAACTTCAGCGGCCGGTTGTCGAGCGCCGAAGGCAGGCGGAAGCCGTATTCGACGAGCGTTTCCTTGCGCGAGCGGTCGCCCTTGTACATGCCACCGAGCTGCGGGATGGTGACGTGCGACTCGTCGACCACGAGCAGCGCATCCGGCGGCAGATAGTCGAACAGCGTCGGTGGCGGCTCGCCCGGCGCGCGCCCGGTGAGATGCCGCGAGTAGTTCTCCACGCCCTGGCAATAGCCGATCTCGCTCATCATCTCGAGATCGAACTGCGTGCGCTGCTGCAGGCGCTGGGCCTCGACGAGCTTGTTGGCCTTGTAAAGCTGCTCGAGCCGCACGGCGAGTTCTTCCTTGATCGTGTCGATCGCGTGTAGCACGCTGTCGCGCGTCGTGGCGTAGTGCGTCTTCGGATAGATCGTGTAGCGCGGCACCTTGCGCAGGATCGCGCCGGTCAGCGGATCGAAGATCGATAGGCTTTCGATGTCACCGTCGAACAGTTCGATGCGCACGGCCTCGGTCTCGTTTTCGGCCGGGAACACGTCGATGACCTCGCCGCGCACGCGATAGGTGCCGCGGCGCAGGTCGAAATCGCCGCGCGTGTACTGCAGCTCGGTCAGATGCCGGATCAACTCGCGCTGGTCGGTATGCTCGCCGCGCATCAGATGCAGGCGCATCTTGAGGTACTGATCCGGGTCGCCGAGGCCGTAGATCGCCGACACCGTCGCCACGATCAGCGCGTCGGACCGCGACAGCAGCGCCTTGGTCGCGGACAGCCGCATCTGTTCGATGTGTTCGTTGATCGCCGCATCCTTCTCGATGAAGGTGTCGGTCGAGGGCACGTAGGCCTCGGGCTGGTAATAATCGTAGTAGCTGACGAAGTACTCGACCGCGTTGTGCGGAAAGAACTCCTTGAACTCGCCATAGAGCTGCGCGGCGAGCGTCTTGTTCGGCGCGAGCACCAGTGTCGGCTTCTGCACGGCCTGCACGACGTTGGCGATGGTGTAGGTCTTGCCGGAGCCGGTCACGCCGAGCAGCGTCTGCCGTGCGAGCCCACTCTCGAATCCTTCGACAAGCCGGTGGATCGCCCCCGGCTGATCGCCGGCGGGCTCGTACGGCGCGACGAGCTTGAACACATCCGACATGGCAGACTCCATGGCTGCGAACGTCGATTATAGAAGGCCGGCCAGGCAAGCCCGAATGAAGACGTCACGCATCGCCAGTCTGCTGCCTGCGCGCACTCCGTTTCCGGTTCGCAAACAGGAGCGACGCGATATCCGGACGATCTGACGTCGATCACGCGATGCGCCGGCAGTGCAGACGTGTGCCTGCCTCTGCGATGAACATCGGCGACCTCGGGATGCGATTCGGAAAATTCCGAAGCGACAGCGGGCCGGTCATCCAAGGCGGTCAGGACAGGCCGCCGGCAAGCTGTGCGCATTCCCGAACGGAGTGCCGCCATGATCCACCGTCCCCAACATGCTCACGGCTGGACGCTGATCGAACTGATGACGGTCCTGGCCATCGTCGCCCTGGTCACCGGTTTCACCGTCAGCGGCCTCTCGGCAGCCACCCAGGCCACGCATGCCAACGCCGCCGCAAGCAAGCTGCTCACGAGCCTGACGACGGCACGCAGCCGCGCGGCGAGCGCCGGCATGGAGGTCGTGCTGTGCCCGAGCAACGACGGCCGCACCTGCAGCGGCGACTACCACTGGGAAGGCGGCTGGATCGCCTTCGCCGACCTCGACAGGGATGGCGATCACGGCAACGACGAGCCGATACTGCAACATCAAGCCGCATTGCCGCCCAGGCTGCGCCTGATCACGAGCGCTGGACGGACGAAGATCCGTTTCCACCCGAACGGCGGCAATGTCGGCAGCAACGCGACCTTCACCCTCTGCGATGGCCGCGGACCGGCGAAGGCCGTCGCCTACGTGATGGCAAACCAGGGCACCCTGCGTGCCGGCAAGCCGAGCACGACTGCCGCTCGCGAGGCGTGCAGCAGCCATTGACTGGACGGGAACCGACCCCTGCCCGCACTCGGCATACGGCCGCGGGCCACCAAGGTGTACGAAATCGTGAGCGCTGACATCTCAATGACCTCACCCAC
>CAYYHP010000056.1:0-15534 GCA_964471815.1 uncultured Rhodanobacteraceae bacterium | reverse complement strand
CATAATCCGCGTCCCTTCGCATCCGGCCTGGATCGCACATGCTGCAGGAAATCGCCCGGCTCCATTTCGACGGTCAGCTCGACGAGGCGGCCGTCCGCTATCGCGCCCTGCTTGTCGAGCAGCCGGACAACGTCGATGCCCTGCACCTGTTCGGTACCCTGCTGCGCCAGCGCGGCGCGTTCGACGAGGCCGCGACGCTTCTCGCGAAAGCCTGCGGACTCGCGCCCGAGCGTGCCGACGTGCGCGTCGAGCTGGCCGGCGTGCGCCTGCTCGAACACGATGCGGCCGCCGCGCGCGAACTCGCCGAGGCCGCGGTGCGGCTTGATCCGAACCAGCGTGGCGCGCACACCCTGCTCGGTCAGATCGCGCTGATCGAAGGCGATCTCGCCACCGCCGAGAGTCGCTATCGCACCGCGTTGCGGGTCGACGAGGACGACGCCAATGCCCTCGCCGGTCTGGGCCATCTGCACCTCGAGCGCGGTCAGGCCGACATGGCCCTGCGTTACCTGACGCGCGCGGCCGAACTTGCGCCGGGCGAGGCGTTGATCCAGTTCTCGGTCGGCCGTGCGCTGCATGCGAACGGCAACGCCGCGTTCGCCGAGCGCGCGCTGGAGAACGCCCTGCGCCTGCGTCCGGACTTTCATCCCGCACGCCATCTGCTCGGCCAGCTGCTGATCGAGCAGCGCCGCCCGCAGGAGGCCGAAGCGCAGTTCGCCGCGCTCGGCGAGACGCCGGCACACCGGCTCGTCGGCCTGCTGGGACTGGCCGATGCCGCGCGCGGTCAGGGCCGCCTCGAGGACGCGATCGTCCGCTACCGCGAGGCCCTTGCGCTCGATTCGCGCCAGCCGCGTGCCGTGCAGGCGCTCGGTTCGTGCCTGATCCAGCTCGGTCGCGACGACGAGGCGCTGGCCGCGTACCACGCCTATCTCGTGGTCGTGCCGGACGACAGGCTGATCCTCGCCGCGCTCGGCGACTTCCACATCCTGCGTGGCCGCCTCGACGAGGGACGCGCGGCATGGCGGCGCCTGCTCGAGGCGCATCCGGACGAATCGGTCGCGGCGCTGCGTCTGGCGCTGCTCGCCGAGCGCGCCGGCGATTTCGCCGAAGCAGCAGCCTGTGCCGTGCGTGCCGCACGTCGCCACGTGGATGATCCGGAACTCGCCCTGCTGAATCTGCGCAGCGCCCTGCGCGAGGGTGACGACGCGGCGGCGCGTCGTCAGCTCGACGTCCTCGCCCGGCTCGCCCTGAACCCGGGGCAGGCGCGTCTCGCCGAGCATTACCAGGGCCTGGTCTTCGATCGTGCCGGCGCGCCGGCCGCGGCGGTCGAAGCCTGGCTGCGCGCGCAGGCCGATCTACCGATCGCCGTGCAGGCGCAGGAGGCGCTGCCAGAAGAACTCGCCGCGCGTCTGGCCGAGCCCGCGCCGCCCGCGGAAACCATGGCCCCGGTGTTCCTACTCGGCCTGCCGGGCAGCCAGGTCGAGCGTGTCGCGGCGCTGCTCGCCCAGCAACCGGGGCTGACCCTGCTGCGCGATCGCGCCGTGGCCGTACTGCGCGAAGACGATTTCCACGATCCGGATTTCCCGGCCTATCTCGCCGGCCTCACGGCCGAAGACGCGGCCGCGCGCCGTGCGCGCTGGGAGCGGGAACGCGCGCGGCTCGGCCCCCCTGCGGGCCGTCCGGTCGAATGGCTGCCGCGCTGGGACGCACGCTTCCTGCCGTTGCTGCGCCAGGCGTTCCCGGGCGCGCTCGTGCTGGTGGTCGGCCGCGATCCGCGCGACGAGCTGCTGAACTGGATCGCCTATGGCTGGATGCCGGGCTTCCCGATGGTTCGCCCGGAGACAGCGGCACACTGGCTGGCCAAGGCGCGCGTACATCTCGATGTCTGCCGCAGCGCCGCGGGCCTGGATGTCCGCTACGTCGATGCCGACGCCCTGCTCGCCGATCCGGCCGGCCACGGCGCGCCACTCGCCGCCGCGCTCGGCCTGCCGGCGCTCGATGCCGGCCCGCCGCAGCTCGGCCTCGGCGGTCTGCCGCTCGGCTTGCCGGCGGGACGCTGGCAGGCATATGCCAAGGTGCTCGCCGATGCCTTCGCCAGTCTGCCGTCGCGCGATTGATGCCGCGCCTCGACGGCCTGGCGGGTGCGGAGTAAAACGGCGCAGGAGACGACCGCGTGCCGTCATCGTTTCCGCATCGATTCGAGGTTCCTTCCATGCGCCTGACCAGTGGCCGTTTCGCCGACGGCAAACGCATCCCGGCCGAATTCGCGTTCGGTCAGCCGGGCACGTCCGGCGAACCCTGCGTAATCGCCGCCAACCGCAATCCGCCGCTCGCCTGGTGTGACGTGCCCGACGGCACGCGCTCGTTCGCGCTGTTCTGCATCGATCCGGACGCACCGACCGTCGGCGACGACGTGAACCAACCTGGCCGCCACGTGCCGGCCGACCTGCCGCGCGCCGACTTCGTGCACTGGTTGATGGTGGACATTCCGCCGTTCTGCCGCGAACTCGGCGCGGGCAGCTGCAGCGAGGGCGTCACGCCGCACGGCAAGCGCCGCCCGCCCGGGCCGCCCGGCGCCGTGCAGGGGCGCAACGACTACACTGGCTGGTTCGCGGATGACGAAGCGATGGCCGGCGACTATCTCGGCTACGACGGCCCGTGCCCGCCGTGGAACGACGAGCGCGTGCATCGCTATCGATTCGAACTGTACGCGCTGGACGTGCCCTCGCTCGGCCTCGCCCCGGGTTTCGATCTCGCCGCCGCGCGCCGTGCGCTCGCCGGACACGTGCTGGCCGCGGGCAGCCTGACCGGCCGTTACAGCCTCAATCCGGCGGCGCGGGACTGACGCCGCCGGCCGATCACAGCAGGCCGTAAGTGCGCCGCTTGCGGTACAGCGTCGAGGCGTCGATGCCGAGCGTGCGCGCCGCCTCGTCGAGGGTTGGCGTGCTGCCGAGCACCGCTTCGATGTGGGCGCGCTCAAGCGTACCGAGCGGCAGCGGATCACCTGCGCGCGGCAGTCCGCGCCGTACTGGCCCGCTGCCGCCGGCGAACGGCAGGTGCTCGGGCCCGATTTCGTCGCCGGCACAGAGGATCACCGCCCGCTCGATCGCATTGTGCAGCTCGCGTACGTTGCCGGGCCAGGCGTGTGCCTCGAGCGCGCGTGCCGCAGCGACCGAGAAGCGACGTGCTGGTCGCCGGTAACGCGCGACCAGCGCGACGAGCAGATCCGCGGCGATCGGCAGGATGTCCTCGCGACGCTCGCGCAGTGGCGGCACGGTCAGCGCGATCACGTCGAGCCGGTAGTAGAGATCCTGGCGGAAGCGCTGGGCGGCGACCTCGGCGGCGAGATCGCGGTTGGTCGCCGCGATCAGGCGCACGTCGGCGTGCTGAGTGCGCGGATCGCCGACCCGCTCGTACTCGCGATCCTGCAGGAAGCGCAGGAGCTTCGGCTGCAGGACGAGCGGGAAGTCACCGATCTCGTCGAGGAACAGCGTGCCGCCTTCAGCGACCTGCACGCGGCCCTGACGCTGCTCGGTGGCACCGGTGAACGCGCCGCGCACATGCCCGAACAGCTCGCTCTCGAGCAGTTCGGCGGACAGCGACGGGCAGCTCACGGTCGTGAAGGCGGCACCGCGCCGTGCGCTCCAGGCGTGGATCTGGCGTGCGAGTACGTTTTTGCCGGTGCCGCTCTCGCCAAGGATCAACACGGTTGCGTCCGATTGCGCGGCCTGCTGCGCCTGTTCCAGCACGCGCAGCATGGCGGGGCTCGCGCTGCGTAGACCGCCGGGTGGCCCGCCCGTGCCGCATTCCAGCTCCTCGATGCGCCGTTCGAGCCGGCGTGCCTCGGCTTGCTGGGCGACGGCGCGCAGCAGGTCCTCGGGATCGCACGGCTTGACCAGGTAATCCGCGGCACCGTGGCGCATCGCCGTCACGGCCGCACCCGCATCGCTCTCGGCCGTCGCCACCACCACGCGCATCCAGGGCGCCAGCGTGCGCAGGGTCGGCAAGAGGTCGAGACCCGAACCGATACCGAGGTGCAGATCGAGCAGACAGACGTCGAACACGTTCTGCTCGATCGCCGTCAGCGCCTGTGTCGTGTCTTGGGCAGTGCGGACCCGGTGGCCGGCATCCTCGAGACACAGGCGGAAATTGCGCAGCACGCCAACATGATCATCCACGAGCAGGACCCGCATGCCGTGTGCCGAAGCCGTGTCACCCACGGTCTCCCTCCGTTGCGCGACTGGGACCGTGCAGTTTGCACGGTCCGTGCCGGGCACTCGGGCGCATTGCATAGGTCCTGTCATGCCGCTACTTGGGTAAATGGCTGATTCAACGCGCACTCGCAATCTGCCGCTGCTTGGCACGGAGCTTGGAAGTGATTACGGGCATCGAGCCGGTGACCATCATGTCTGGTTCGGCGTGTCGGTCTATCAGGGAGAAAAACCATGCTGTATTACGCGCTCGTGTTTCTGGTCGTCGCGATCATCGCTGCCATCCTCGGTTTCGGGGCCGTGGCGGGCACTGCCGCACTGATCGCAAAAATTCTGTTCTTCATCTTCCTCGTCCTGTTCGTGGTCTCGCTGATTGCCGGCCGGCGCAAGCGGACGGATTTGTAAAATGGCTGCCCTGTGCCGGGGCACGGACGCTGACAAACGACATTCGGTGGATCGATTCATCTACGGACGTTTTCTGGCAAGTATCGGAGAAGGCGATGCAGCACCTTGGTGGCCTGAAAGACCTGATCGAACTGTTGAACGACGGCGCGAAGTTCTATGCCGAGGCCATGCAGAAAGTGCATGAGCCGGCATTCCGCGACCTGTTCGCGCATATGGCGGACACCAAGCGGGCGATCGCCGCCGATTTGGCCAGCCAGCTTGTTGCGTCTGGCGAAGCCCCGCCGCACGGCGGCACGCTGTGGGGAACGCTGCGCCAGACCTACGCCGACCTACGTTCGCGCCTGGACGATCAGCCGGAGACGGTATACGTCGCCCAGCTCGAGCAGACCGAAGACCGCATTCTCGAAGCCTTCCGCGAGGAACTCGATCGCACCATGGATTCCGCGCTGCGCATGGTAATCGAGCGGCATTATCCCGAGGTCAAGCGCATGCACGCAGAAATGCGCGAACTCAAGCATCAGCTCGCCGGTTGAGCATTGTATTATCAATTTACCGATTACTGTGTATTTCGCTGGAGTCGTGAAGAAAAGCAACATGAAGATATAAGGATGCAACCACGGCCACGGGATGGCGACATGGATGGCCGGGGCGGCAAGGATGCCGCGGGGACGATTCCCTTTTCTTGGCGTGGCGATCACTGGCGACCCTCCCCTTCCCAGTCGCATCGACGCGTCTTTTCGGCACCGCTGTGAAGCGGCGCGGCGCGCGACCCGAAACTATCAGCAGCGCGTAAATTGTCGGCGGCGGCACGACGGAGCCGCCGCCGCATCTTTTTCTCCGCGGGGAAGAATTTCAGGCGCGTGCGGCGCTCGTCTGTTCGACCTGTGCCAACGGTAGTTCGAAGGCGAACAGGCTGCCGCCGCCGGGCCGTGGCTCGAACCAGAGGAAGCCATGCATGCGCTCGATGTCGCCCTTAGCGATGGCCAGCCCGAGGCCGGTCGAATAATCCGCCTCGTCGTCGATTGAGCCGGGCTGGGCGAGCCGCGCGAAGCGCTGGAACAGCCGTCGCCGCTCGCTTTCCGGTATTCCCGGGCCGGCATCAGACACGTAGACGCGTGCATGCCCGGCACGCGAGTCGTCGAGCCGCACTTCTACCGCCGAGCCGGATGGCGCGAAGCGGATCGCGTTCGACAGCAGGTTCTGCAGGACGTTGCGCAGCACGGCCGCGTCGGCCAGGGCGCACAGCGGCGGTCCACTGCAGACCAGGCGCACCGACTTCGTTTCGGCCGCCAAGGCCTGCAGTGCGACCACGCGCTCGATCAGCTCGCGCAGGTCGACCGGAGCGAGGTGGAACTCGCGTACACGTTCGGTCTGCTCGCGATGCGACAGGTAGCGGTGGATGAAGCCGACAGCCTCGTCGCAGCAGGCGACGATGTCCGCCGCGAGGCGCAGGCGCCGTTCCGCTGTGACTTCCGGACGGCGCAGCATCTGGGCCGCGAAGCGGATGTTGGCCAGCGGATTCTTCAGGTCGTGCGCGACGATCGCGGTGACGTCGTCGCGCTCGCGGGCGATCTGCCGCAGATGGTCGTGCGCGCGCTTGAGCTTGATGTGCGTGGCTACGCGTGCGAGCAATTCCTCGGCGAGGAATGGCTTGGTGAGGTAATCGACCGCGCCGCTCTCGAAGGCGCTGACCAGCGAGCCGCGCTCGGTGGCGGCGGTCAGGAAGATCACCGGCACCTCGGCGAGCGCTGGGTTCTTGCGCAGCTCGCGGCACACCGCCACGCCGTCCATGCCCGGCATGAGGAGATCGAGGATCACCAGATCCGGCTTGCGCACGCGCGCGCGTGCCAGCGCCTGCTCACCGGAAGTCGCCGGCATGACCTCGTGGCCGGCGCGCGTGAGCATGGTGCCGAGCGCCTGCAGGTTGGCCGGCTGGTCGTCGACGACCAGCACCAGTGCGTCCTGGACCGGATTAATTGGATTCATGCCGAGGCCTGCTCGGGGCGCCGCTGGCGCTCGAGTTCGGCGATCCGCTCCGGCAACTCGGCCAGCGTGATCTCGAGCATCTGCGGATCGAAGCTCTCGGCCGCGTGCCAGAGACGCAGGGCATAGGCCTCGAGCGTGCTGCTGCCGCAGCGCTCGGCGAGCGCCTGCAGCTCGGCCGCCAGGCGCGAGGTATCGCGCACGGCCAGGCTCGCCGTGAGCTCCGGCCAGCGCGTGCGCTCGATCCGATGCAGGCTGTCGAGCACTTCCGGCAGGGCATCCGGATGCGCCAGTTGCGCTTCCCCAGGCGGCCTGCCGGCCTGCGGCACCACGCGTGCGAGTTCGGCGAACAGCACCTCGCGCGTGATCGGCTTGCGTACGTAGCCGTCGAAGCGCTCGCGCAGTCGGGTCTCTTCGCCGAGCAGGCTCGAGGCGGTCACGGCGACCACGCGGGTCTCGGCGAGTGCGGGCTCGGCGCGAATGCGCTCGAGCGCGGCGAGGCCATCCATGCCGGGCATGCGGATGTCCATCAACACCACGGCCGGGCAGTGCAGCCGCGCGAGTTCCACCGCTTCGGTGCCGGATGCCGCGCACAGCACGCGCAAGGGCGTGCCGCGCAGCATGGCCTCGATCAGCTGGCGGTTGAGCGCGATGTCGTCGGCGACCAGCACGGTGCACGGCGGCAGATCGTCGAGCTGACGCGCCGGTGCGATCGCCTCCACCGGTGGCAACGCGAGCGGCACCTCAGGCAGGTTCAGGGTGAAGCACGAGCCTTCGCCGCGCCGGCTGGTCACCGCCACGTCACCGCCCATCATGCGCGCGATCCGCCGCGTGATCGCGAGGCCGAGGCCGGTCCCCTGGCGCGGCACGCCTTCGCGATGAAGCTGCGTGAACGGCTCGAAGATGCGCTCCTGATCGGCTGCGTCGATGCCGGGCCCGGTATCGATGATCTCGATGACCAGACGCACGCGGGTTTCCTCGTCGCCATCGAGGCGGGCCGCGGCGTGCACCGTCACCGAGCCGCGATCGGTGTACTTCACCGCGTTGCCGATCAGGTTGAAAAGGATCTGGCGCAGGCGCGCGGCATCGAGTTCGAGACCCTCCGGCACGGTCGCGTCGAGCTGCGCGGACAGCATCAGGCCCTTCTCGGCAGCCAGTTGGGCGAACATCGCGAGCATGCCGTCCACGGTCTCGCGCACGCTCATCGGCGCTGGCCGGATCTCGAGCTTGCCGGCCTCGATGCGCGAGATGTCGAGCACGTCGTTGATCAAGGTGAGCAGCGCCCGCCCGCTGCTCTGGATCGCATCGATGTAACGCTTTTCCTGCGGATCGGTCGCGCGCTCGGCGAGCAGCTGGCTGAAGCCGAAGATCGCATTCATTGGCGTGCGGATCTCGTGACTCATGTTGGCGAGGAAGCTCGACTTCTCGCGGCTCGCGCGGTTCGCGTTCTCGGCCGTGCGGCGCAGCGCTTCTTCCTCGCGCAGGGTGATGAGGTGCCGGCGCAGCAGCAGGATCGAGGCGAGGCCGGTCACGAAGGCGAGACCGAGCGCGGTGTAGCTCGTGGCGCTGCGTGCGCTGACTACGCCCTGCAGCCGGTGCTGCTCGGCGTCGATGCGATCGCGCAACGCGAAGCCGAGCCGGCTCAGTGCGGCACGGATGTCATCCATCGTCTGCCTGCCGATCTCGCTGCGGAACACCGCGAGCGCGGGTTCGCGACCCTGGGTGTGGTACAGCGCCAGGGTCGCGGCGATCCGGCCACGCTTGGCGGCCAGCGAGTCTTGCACGGCGGCCAAGTCGCTGCGCAAATCGGGCTGGCTGGCGAGCAACGCGTCGATGCGCAGGAACTGTGCCGGGATGTCCTTCTCGGCCTGCTCGTAGCAGCCGAGGAATTCACGGTCGTCGGTCAGCAGGAACCCGCGTTCGCCGGATTCGAGATCGACGGCCTGCTGCTGCAGCACGCCCACCTCCTGCAGTGCCTCCTGCAGCATGGCAACCCGCTGCAGCGTCTCATGCAGCAGCCGGCTCGTACTGAACGCGGCCCAGGCAATGCCGAGCAACAGCGGCAGCAGGAACAACGAAAGCCACAGGTAGCGCGGCCAACCGCGCCATGTAGCGCTGGATTGGGCGTCGCGGGTCGCCTCCATCCGAAGTCCTCCCTCGACCGACGATCACGAAGGGTGGACGCTCCGTTCACCCGCGTAAGCCACCCGTGAAGCCGGCGCCTGCGAAATCGCCCGATAACGGCTTGCGCACGCCACGGCATGCCGCCGGTCGCAGATCAGAGAAAGCAATACAATCAGTAGTTTACGGTGTATCGAGCACGCCGTGGCAACGCGTCGTGCCGCGTTATCCGGATCGACAAGGAATGAAACAGGCTTTCGGCACGCAGGCCCGATCAGCCGGCCCCACGCAGGCCGAGCAGCAGGGCCGCGCCGAGCGCGATGCGGTAGACCGCGAACGGCGTGAAGCGATGGCCGCGCAGATAGCCGAGCAGCCACTTCACGGCGGCAAACGCGGTCACCATCGACGCGGCGAAGGCCAGCGCGAACGCCCCCCAGTCCTCGTGCAGGCCGCCGTGGCGTGCGTACTTGAGGAACTCGTAGCCGCTCGCCGCGAACATCGTGGGAATGCCGACCAGGAAGGCGAAGTCGGTCGCTGTGGCGCGATCACGCGTGCCGGCCAGCATGGCGACGAAGATCGTTGCGGCCGAGCGCGAGGTGCCGGGGAAGACTGCCGCGACGACCTGGGCGAGGCCGACCGCGATCGCGACCGTCCAGGTGATGCGCGCGGACGGCGCACCGCGCTCGGCGATTCGCTCGGCGGCCAGCATCCACACGCCGCCGATCATCAGCGCCCAAGCGACCGGCGTCACCGATTCGGGAAGCTTGAAACCGAGCCGCGTGACGGCGAAGCCGAATCCGGCGGTCAGGCCGAAGGCGACGGCGAGCTTGGCGAGATAGTCGCGATTCGCCGGTTCGCGCCAGCCGCGCGCGAGTTGCCAGAGCCGCTCGCGGTAGATCAGCACCACGGCGAGGATCGCGCCGGTCTGGATGACCACGTTGAAAAGGTCCGAGCGTGCGCCGAGCCAGTGCTCGGCGATCAGCAGATGGCCAGTGCTCGAAACCGGCAAGAATTCGGTAATGCCCTCGACGATGCCGAGCAGCAGGGCGGCAAGCAGATCGTTCACGGTGCGGATGGCGATGGCTCGCGCGCAGGCCGTGCGCGCCACGGTCGCGCGAGGCGCGCGGGCGGCAAGCATACGCGACCGGCCGGGTTCCCGGCGTGGCTGGCGAGGGTCCTGGCACGAGGCATGCCGGCACGAGCACTGTTGCGGTGCGGCAAGGTCTGAATGAATCCCCAATCTGGTGCAATACGAGCCTGCGGACGCGCCGGCTCTCGCGTAAGTGGCTGTTGCATAAGCAAACGATCGATTGGCACGCGGTTTGTAAAGAACCCGTCACCGAAACCCAACCGATCGGAGTTGTACATGTCTGCCGAACAAGTGTTGAAGCTGATCAAGGAAGAGAACGTCGAATTCGTGGACCTGCGCTTCGCCGACATGCGTGGCGTGCAGCACCACATCACCTTCCCGGCCAGCGCCGTCGATGCCTCCACGTTCGAGGAAGGCAAGATGTTCGACGGCTCGTCGATCTCCGGCTGGAAGGGCATCAACGAGTCGGACATGGTGCTCATGCCCGATGCCGACAGTGCGGTCATCGACCCGTTCTACGCACACAAGACCCTCGCCCTGGTCTGCGACGTGCTCGAGCCGAGCACGATGCAGGCCTACTCGCGCGATCCGCGCTCGATCGCCAGGCGCGCCGAGGCATTCCTGAAGTCCACGGGTCTCGCCGACAGCGCGTTCTTCGGTCCGGAGCCCGAGTTCTTCATCTTCGACTCGGTGCGCTGGCAGAACGACATGGGCAAGGTGTTCTTCGAGATCGAATCCAGCGAGGCACACTGGAGCTCGAAGTACCGCTACGAGGAAGGCAATTCCGGCTACCGTCCGGGCATCAAGGGCGGCTACTTCCCGCTGCCGCCGGTCGATTCGTTCCAGGACCTGCGCGGCGAGATGTGCGAAGTCCTCGAGGCGATGGGCCTCAAGGTCGAAGTGCACCATCACGAGGTCGCGAATGCCGGCCAGTGTGAAATCGGCACGCGCTTCAACACGCTGGTGAAGAAGGCCGACGAGCTGATGGCGCTCAAGTACGTCATCAAGAACGTCGCCCATCGCAATGGCAAGACCGTGACCTTTATGCCGAAGCCGATCGTCGGCGACAACGGCTCGGGCATGCACGTGCACCAGTCGCTGTCGAAGGGCGGCCAGAATCTGTTCTCCGGCGACCTGTATGGCGGCCTGTCGCAGACCGCGCTGTACTACATCGGCGGCATCTTCAAGCACGCCCGCGCGATCAACGCGTTCACCAACTCGACCACGAACAGCTACAAGCGCCTGGTGCCGGGCTTCGAGGCGCCGGTGATGCTGGCCTATTCGGCGCGCAACCGTTCGGCGAGCTGCCGCATTCCGTTCGTGACCAACCCGAAGGCGCGCCGCATCGAGATCCGCTTCCCGGATCCGATGCAGTCCGGCTACCTGTCGTTCGCCGCGCTGATGATGGCCGGCCTCGACGGCATCCTGAACAAAATCGATCCGGGCGCGCCGATGGACAAGGACCTCTACGACCTGCCGCCGGAAGAGGAAAAGAACATCCCGACGGTCTGCCACAGCCTCGACCAGGCGCTCGACGCGCTCGACAAGGATCGTGACTTCCTCAAGGCCGGTGGCGTGTTCAGTGACGACTTCATCGATGCCTACATCGAGCTAAAGCTGCAGGAGGTGACGAAGTTCCGCGCCTCGACGCATCCGCTTGAGTACCAGATGTACTACGCCAACTGACGATCCACGGGAGGCCACAGGTTACGGCGGTGAAACGGCGGATGTCCGGCCCGCCGCAGGGCGGCGGGCGTGCGGAAGGGATACGCGGCAATGCCGCGCGAGCAGCCCTTCCTCACCCGCTCGGATACCCGATGTACTGCGCCAACTGACCATCCCGCATGTCACCACCCGCGTGGGCGGTGGCCGGGGAATGGGGAGACAAGCCCGCCGTGCGCAACGCACGGCGGGCCAGGGGAGCCGCCGCGATGACGTGGCGGCAGCGGACCGGCAGCCGGCCGGGTCACCGCGCACGCGACGCCCGTCCGGGCGCCGCGGGGGATCACGATGCCAGTTTCCACAAAAAGAAAAACGTGCCGCACGAAGCGGTATGCACGGGAGGGCAGCGCGTAGCGCGCTGGACCGCGGGAAGCGTCGACGAAGGGGCGATACGACCCCGCTACATGAGGAGCCGCGCCCGGCATGGACAGCCGCACGGGACGTCGCCCATGGCGGCGTGCCACTTCTTCCCAAGCCCGATCCGGAGATCACGCATGAAGACCCGTAACGCCGTTTTCGCCTCGCTCCTTCTCGCCGCCGCCGTCTGCGCAAGCGCGCAGGCCCAGTCCTTCACCACGACCGGTTCGGTTGCCGTGACCAACGACTACCTGTTCCGCGGCCTGTCCCAGACCGGCCAGGATCCTGCCCTGCAGGCCGGTGTCGAGGTTGCCCACAGCAGCGGCTTCTATGCGGGTGCCTGGGGCAGCAACATCAGCTGGCTCTCGGATCTCTCCAGTGCCGACGTGCCGATCTCCTCGAGCCTGGAGGCCGACCTCTACCTCGGGTTCCGTCACACGATCGGCGAAAAGCTCAACTTCGACGCCGGCATCTACACCTACTACTACCCCGGCGACTATCCGCACGGCTTCACGCGTCCGTATACCACCGAGCTTTACGTCGGCCTCGGCTACGGCCCGTTCACGGCCAAGTACTCCTACGCGCTGACCAACCTGTTCGGCTTCTCCGACTCCGATGGCAGCGGCTATCTCGATCTCGGCTTCAACTACGAGATCGCGCCGCAGTGGACGCTCAACCTGCACGCCGGACATCAGTCCGTGAAGAACTTCGGCGATGCGTCCTATACCGACTGGAAGGTCGGCGTCACGCGTGCTCTCGATGGCGGCTGGTCGGTCGCGCTCGGCTACTACGACACCAATGCCGACGAACTCGTCTACACCAATCCGCAGGGTGACTACGTCGGCCGCGCGACCGGCGTACTGACCGTCACCAAGTCGTTCTGAGCAGCCGGAGAACGCCCATGAAACTGATCACCGCGATCATCCGTCCGTTCAAGCTCGACGAAGTGCGCGACGCGCTCTCGCAGGCCGGCGTGACCGGCATCACCGTCACCGAAGTGAAGGGTTACGGCCGCCAGAAGGGCCATACCGAGCTGTATCGCGGCGCCGAGTACGTCGTCGACTTCGTGCCGAAGATCAAGCTCGAGACGGCCGTGGCCGACAACCGCGTCGATGCGGTCGTCGAGGCCATCACCGAAGCCGCGCGGACCGACAAGGTCGGCGACGGCAAGATCTTCGTCATCGACCTCGCCCAGGTGGTGCGCATCCGCACCGGCGAGATCGGCGACGACGCGCTCTGACTCCGGCTGCGAGGACCCACCCATGATTCACGAAACGATGGTTCGCCCCCGCGCCCGTTCGGGTGCGCTGTGGCTTTCGATGCTCGGCATGGCCCTGCTTTGTGCCGCTCCGCTCGCTCTCGCCCAGGACCCGGCCGCCGCAGCCGCGGCCCCGCCGCCGCCCGTGCCGAACAAGGGCGACACGGCGTGGATGCTGACCTCCACGGCGCTCGTGCTGCTGATGTCTGTGCCGGCGCTCGCGCTGTTCTACGGCGGCCTGGTGCGCAGCAAGAACATGCTGTCCGTCCTGATGCAGGTGTTCGTCGTGTTCTCGCTGATCAGCGTGCTGTGGTTCGTCTACGGCTACAGCTTCGCCTTCACCGAGGGCAATGCGTTCTTCGGCGGCACCGGTCGCCTGTTCCTGTCCGGCACCGGCAACCCCTTCAAGGGTGACTGGGCGCTCGCCGCGACCTTCAGCAAGGCCACGCCGATGTACGAGATCGTGTTTGCGGCCTTCCAGGCCACGTTCGCGGCGATCACTTGCGGCCTGATCCTCGGCTCGATCGTCGAGCGCGTGAAGTTCTCGGCCGTACTGCTGTTCATGGTGCTGTGGTTCACCTTCAGCTACATCCCGGTCGCGCACATGGTCTGGTTCTGGCCGGGCCCGGATGCCTACACGGATGCCTCGAAGGTCGAAAGCCTCACTGCGACGGCGGGCCTGATCTGGCAGTGGGGCGCGCTCGACTTCGCCGGCGGCACTGTGGTGCACATCAATGCCGGCGTGGCCGGCCTGATCGGTGCCTACGTGATCGGCAAGCGCACCGGCTACGGCAAGGAGATCATCAAGCCGCACAGCCTGACCATGACCATGATCGGCGCGTCACTGCTGTGGTTCGGCTGGTTCGGCTTCAATGCCGGTTCGGCACTGGAGGCCAACGCCTCGGCCTCGCTGGCCTTCCTCAACACCTACCTCGCCACGGCCTGCGCGGTGCTGTCCTGGACCTTCGCCGAGTGGCTGCTCAAGGGCAAGCCATCGATGCTCGGTGCGGCCTCGGGCGCGGTGGCCGGTCTCGTCGCGATCACTCCGGCGGCCGGCAACGTTGGCATCCAGGGTGCCTTCGTGATCGGTCTGGCTGCCGGCCTGATCTGTCTGTGGGGCGTAACGGGTCTGAAGCGCCTCCTGAAGGCCGACGATTCGCTCGACGTGTTCGGCGTACATGCCCTCGGTGGCATCGCGGGTGCACTGCTGACCGGCATCTTCAACTCGCCGGACCTCGGTGGTCCCGGCTCAGTGCAGGACTGGGTCACCGTCACCGCGGGTTATCCGGGTATCGGCGCACAGCTCCTGATCCAGGCCAAGGCCGTCGGTCTGACCGTGATCTGGACGGCGGCGGTCTCGCTGATCGCGTTCAAGCTCGTCGATCTGATTGTCGGCCTGCGCGTGACCACCGACGAGGAGCGCGAGGGACTCGACATTGCCTCGCACGGCGAAACGGCCTACGAGCACTGATCCGCATTCGCCCTGCGGACGCCAACGAAAACGCCCCGGTGCGAACCGGGGCGTTTTTCGTCTTGCGATCGCGTGGCGCTGGACGTGACGTTCAGAGGCCGTCCTTCGCGTGCAGGGTCAGCACGGCCTTGTCGGCCGGCAGCATCGCATCCCACTTCTTTATGTAGTCGAGCTTCTTCGTGCGGATGTCGGCCGCGTGCGAGCGATACCACTGTTCGGCCTCCGGCGTGAGTGTCACCCAGTCCGTATCACGGTTCCATTTGGCGAACGCCTCCGACCTGAGGCTGTATTCGGCGGTCGGGTCGTCGTGGATCGGGATCAGCGAGAAGCGCGCCTTCCACACGCCGATGCGCGGCTTCACATCGACGTAGTAGGTCTTGCCGGCATCGAGATGCGCGATCATGAAATCGGCATTCTCGGCCTGCACCATGAATAGGTGATCGCCGGGTTCCGCCTGATAGGCGAGCTTGGTGCCGGCCGAGACGATGCCGATGAATCGGTCTTCGGGCTCGGCGGTGTCGTACACCGACGACTGGATCGCACCGCCGAACGACGAGGGCCGCATGAACACCACCATGGCCTTGCCGGGTGCCGGCGCGTGCGCCTCGCCACCGCCCTTGACCATCAGCGAGGACTGGCAGCCGGCCAGACCGGCTAATGCCACGAAACCGGCGATGCCACGAAACAGGTTTTGCATACGAATTCCTCTCGACTCGAAGTGGATTCCAGCGCCATGACCGGCTCACGGCGCCCCGCGCGGATTGCAGCAGAGGCTGGCTCGATCGTCCAGCGGCTCGAAGCGCGGAATGTGTCGGATATACGCAGTCGCGTACCGGAACCCGTCAGCCGAAGAACCGGTAGCACACTGCGATCGAAGCGAGCACGCCGGCGAGGTCGGCGATCAGTGCGCAGGCGACGG
>CAYYHP010000055.1:0-15666 GCA_964471815.1 uncultured Rhodanobacteraceae bacterium | reverse complement strand
TGTCGGCTAGGTGAGCATCGCCGGCAACGTACGTCCAGTGGTGCGCGTGCAGGTCAACCCGGGCCAGCTCGCCAACCTCGGCCTCACGCTCGAAGATGTGCGCAGCGCGCTCACCCAGGCCAACGTCAACGCACCGAAAGGTTCGCTCAACGGCACCACGCAGACCTACAGCATCGGCACCAACGACCAGCTCGCCGATGCCGACGCCTACCGCGAGGCGATCGTCAGCTACAAGGGCGATGCGCCGGTGCGCCTCAAAGATGTCGCGAACGTGGTCGATGGCGTCGAGAACGATCAGCTGTCGGCCTGGGCCGAGGGCAAGCCCGCCGTGCTCATCGACATCCGCCGTCAGCCCGGCGCGAACATCGTGCAGACGGTCGATCGCCTCCGCCAGATCCTGCCGCAGCTGCGCAGCGTGCTGCCGGCCGGCGTGAAGCTCGACGTCTTTGCCGACCGCACGGTGACGATCCGTGCCTCGGTCGAGGACGTGCAGTTCACCCTGGTGCTGACCGTGATCCTCGTGGTCATGGTGATCTTCGTGTTCCTGCGCCGGCTGTGGGCGACCGTGATCCCGAGCGTCGCCGTGCCACTGTCGCTGCTCGGCACGTTCGCGGTGATGAACTACGCCGGCTTCTCGCTCGACAACCTCTCGCTGATGGCGCTGACCGTGGCGACCGGCTTCGTGGTCGACGATGCGATCGTGATGATCGAGAACATCGTGCGCTATCTCGAGGGCGGCCGCGACGGCCGCGAGGCCGCCGAGATCGGCGCGCGCGAGATCGGCTTCACGGTGCTTTCGCTGACGGTCTCGCTGATCGCGGTGTTCCTGCCGCTGCTCCTGATGCCCGGCGTGAGCGGCCGGCTGTTCCACGAATTCGCCTGGGTGCTGGCGATCGCGGTGGCGATCTCGGCGCTGGTCTCGTTGACCCTCACGCCGATGATGTGCGCGTACCTTCTCAAGCCCGGCGAGCTCGCGGCCGAAGGTGCCGACGAGCGACCCGGCGCGCGGCACGGCTTCTTCGGCCGACTGCTCGGCGCGTACGCGAAGAGCCTCGATGCAGTGCTCGCACATCCTCGCCTGACCGTGACGGTGGCCGGTCTGTCGGTCGCGGCGACGATCGCGCTGTATCTGGCCATGCCCAAGGGCCTGCTACCCGAGCAGGACACCGGCCTCATCACGGCAGTGGTCGAGGCCGACGAGAACATCGCCTTCCTGCTGATGAAGGAGCGCACTGAAGCCGCGGCGAACGCGCTGCGCGGCGTGCCGGATGTGGCCGGCGTGGCCGCCTTCGTCGGCGCCGGCACGGTCAACCCGACGCTCAACCAGGGCCAGATCAGCATCGTCCTCAAGCCGCGCAGGCAGCGCGAGGCGCTCGCCGTGGTGCTGCCGCGCCTGCAGGCCGCAGTCGCCGGCGTACCGGGCATCGCGCTCTACATGAAACCGGTGCAGGACGTGGCACTCGACAGCCGCGTGGCCGCGACCGAGTACCAGTATTCGCTGAGCGAGATCGATGCCGATGAACTCAACGGCCTCGCCGCACGCCTGCTCGTCGCATTGCGCCAGCGCCCCGAACTCGCCGACGTCGATTCGGATCTCGCCGCGAACGGCCTACAGATGAAACTCACCATCGACCGCGACCAGGCCAGCCGCCTCGGCGTATCGATCCAGAGTATCGACGACACGCTCTACGACGCGTTCGGCCAGCGTCAGGTCTCGACAATCTTCACCCAGCTCAATCAATACCGCGTCGTGCTCGAAGTGGCCCCGCCGTTCCGCACGGGCGCCAACCTGCTCGATACGCTGACCGTGCGCGGCAGCGGCAACGGCGCCCTGACCGGGAGCAGCGCCTCCGCCGGCACCGTGCCGCTGTCCTCGCTCGCGCACGGCAGCGTGATCAACGCGCCGCTGGTCGTCTCGCATCAGGATCAGCTGCCGGCGGTGACCTTCTCGTTCAACCTGGCACCCGGGCATTCGCTGTCGCAGGCAGTCGCCGCGATCCGCGAAGTCGAGCGCGACATGCACCTTCCGCCGCAGGTGCGCGGTCGCTTCATCGGCAAGGCCGCAGAATTCTCGGCCTCGCTCGGCAACGAGCTGCTGCTGATCCTCGGCGCGCTGGTTGTGATCTACATCGTCCTCGGCGTGCTCTACGAGAGCTACATCCATCCGCTGACGATCCTTTCCACGCTGCCGCCGGCCGGCGTCGGCGCTCTGCTCGCGCTCTACGTCTGCGGCATGGATCTCTCAATCGACGGCATCGTCGGCATCATCCTGCTGATCGGTATCGTCAAAAAGAACGCGATCATGATGATCGACTTCGCGATCGAGGCGCAGCGCCGCGGTCTGGCGGCTCACGAGGCGATCCGGCGTGCCTGCCTGCTGCGCTTCCGGCCGATCATGATGACCACGATGGCCGCCCTGCTCGGCGCCCTGCCGCTCGCCCTCGGCAACGGCATCGGTGCGGAGCTGCGCCGCCCGCTCGGCGTGTCGATCGTCGGCGGCCTGCTGCTCTCGCAGCTCGTCACGCTGTACACCACGCCGGTGATCTATCTGTATTTCGAGCGACTCGGCGCCTGGTGGCAGGCGCGCCGGCAACGCCTTGCGCTGCAGGCTGCGGAGGCGGCATGAGCGCGCCGCTCAAGCGCATAGGCAGCCTCAGCGCGCCGTTCGTGCGGCGCCCGATTGGCACCTCGCTGCTCGCGCTCGGCCTGCTCATCGGCGGCCTGATCTGCTACTTCCTGCTGCCGATCGCCGCGCTGCCGAACATCGAATTTCCGGCGATTTTCGTGCAGGCCAGCCAGCCTGGCGCGGATGCCGGCACAATGGCTTCCACCGTGGCCGCGCCGCTCGAACGGCATCTCGGTCAGATCGCCGGTCTCGACGAGATGAACTCGACGAGCAGCGAAGGCTCGACGATGGTCATCATGATGTTCAACAACGGGCGCAGCCCGGACAGCGCCGCGCGTGACGTGCAGGCCGCGATCAACGCCGCGATGCCGGATCTGCCTGCAGGTCTGCGCAACGCGCCGATCTACCGCAAGGCCAACCCGAACAACATGCCGGTGCTGATCCTCGCGCTGACCTCACCGTCGCGGCCGCTCGCGGAACTGTACAACTACGCCGATGCGCTGATCGCGCAGCGCATCCGTCAGTTGCCCGGCGTCAGCGACGTGGACATCGCCGGCGGCGCCACGCCGGCGGTGCGTGTCGATCTCGACCTGCGCGCCCTGAGCGCGCGCGGCATCTCGGCCGAGCAGGTGCGTGCGGCGCTGGCCGCGGCCAACGTGACCTCGCCGCAGGGCTATCTGAGCGACGGCCGCACCACGCTCGCCATCGCCGCAAACGACGCGCTGCACAAGGCCGAGGACTTCGCCGGTCTGGTGATCGCCGTGCGCGACGGCACGCCGGTGTTCCTGCGTGACGTCGCCTCGGTCAGCGAAGGGGCCGAGGATCGTTACCAGGCCGCCTGGTTCAATGGTCGCCGCGCGATCCTGATGCTGGTGCGCAAGCAGGCCGCGGCGAACGTGATCGCCACGGTCGACAGCATCCAGGCGCTGGTTCCCGAGCTGCGCTACTGGCTGCCCGAGGACGTCTCGCTCACCCCATTCTCCGATCGCACGCCGACCATCCGCGCCTCGGTACACGAAGTGCAGGTCACGCTGCTGATCAGCCTCGGCCTGGTCATCGCGACGATGCTCTTGTTCCTGCGCCGGCTCGCGCCGACGCTGATTGCCGGCCTGGCTGTGCCGCTGTCGCTCGCCGGCGCGTTCGCGGCGATGTATGTGCTCGGCTTCTCGCTCGACAACATCTCGCTGATGGCCCTGGTCGTCGCGATCGGCTTCGTGGTCGACGATGCGATCGTGGTCATCGAGAACATCGCACGCCACGTCGATGCCGGCCTGCCGCGGCTCGAGGCGACCCTGCTCGGCGCGAAGGAGATCGGCTTCACCGTGGTCTCGATCACCGCCTCACTGATCGCCGTGTTCATCCCGATGATCTTCTCCGACGGCATGATCGGCACGATGTTCCGCGAGTTCGCCGGCACGCTCGCCGCCGCGGTGGCGATCTCGGCCGTGGTCTCGCTCACCGTCACGCCGGCGCTGTGCGGACGCTTCATGACGGCACATGCCGCGAGCGCGCCTTCGACGCTCGCGCGCCGCCTGGATGCCTTCCATGCCGGTCTGCTCAATGCCTATCGGCGTCTGCTCGACTGGGCATTGCGTCACCCGCGCGCGATGGCGCTGCAGCCGCTCCTCCTGCTGGCCCTGACGGTCGTGCTCGCCGGCATGGTCGGCAAGGGCTTCTTCCCGCAGCAGGACACCGGAGCGCTGCAGGGCTCAACTGAGGCCGGTCCGAGTGTGTCGTTCCAGGCACTCGCCGAACGCCAGCAGCAGGTCGCGGAACTCCTGCGCAGCGATCCGGTGATCGAAAGCGTCGGCTCGCGTATCGGCGGCGGTCGCTGGCCGGGCTCGGCCTCGGGCCAGCTGTTCATCAACCTCAAGCCGCTCGGTGCGGGCCGGCGCGAATCGACCTTCGCGGTGATGAGCCGACTCTCGGCGACGCTCGCGACCATCCCCGGCATCCGCGTGCGGCTGCGGCCGGTGCAGGACATCGGCGGCGGCGGACCGGGCGGTGGCGGCAGCGGCGCGCAGTACAACTATTCACTCAAGGGCAACGACCTCACAGCCCTGCAGGCCTGGCTGCCGAAGCTCGTCGAGGCACTCAAAGCCAAGCCGCAACTGCGCGACGTGGGCTCCGACATCGACAGCGCCGGGCTGCGCCAGAACATGCTCATCGACCGCGATGCGGCCGCACGTCTCGGCGTGTCGATCGCGGCGATCGACAGCGCGTTGTACGACGCGTTCGGCCAGCGCCAGATCTCGACGATCTATTCCGACATCAACCAGTACAAGGTCGTGCTGACCGCGCTGCCGGGCCAGGCCGTCACGCCGGAAGCGTTGCTGCGCCTGCACGTGCGCAACGCGAGCGGCGGCATGGTGCCGATCAGCGCGGTGGCGCGCATGGAGCCTGGCCTCGCGCCGTCATCGGTCACGCATCTCGGCCAGTTCCCGGTGATGAGCCTGAGTTTCAACCTCGCGCCGGGCGTGCCCATGGGCGAAGCCGCGCAGATCATCGCAGAGACCATGCAGTCGCTGCATGTCCCGGGCGACATCCGCGGCGAGTTCAGCGGCGATTTCCGCCGCTTCCAGCAGCAGCAGAGCGACACGCCGCTGCTGATCCTCGCCGCGCTGATCGCGGTGTACCTGATCCTCGGCATGCTCTACGAGAGTCTGATCCATCCGCTGACGATCCTCTCCACGCTGCCCTCGGCCGGCGTCGGCGCGCTGCTCGCACTGCTCGTCACCAGCACCGAGCTGTCGGTCGTGTCGGTGATCGCGATCGTTCTGCTGATCGGCATCGTCAAGAAGAACGCGATCATGATGATCGACTTCGCGCTGGCCGCGGAACGCGAGCGCGGCCTCGATCCGTTCGCGGCGATCCGCGAAGCCTGCCTCGTGCGCTTCCGGCCGATCATGATGACCTCGATGGTCGCCACGCTCGGTGCGCTGCCGCTTGCGATCGGCTTCGGCGCGGGTTCGGAAATGCGCCAGCCGCTCGGCATCGCGATGATCGGCGGCCTGCTCGTCTCGCAGAGCCTGACCCTGCTCAGCACACCGGCGATCTACCTGCTGCTCGCGCGGCGCGCCCAGCGACGCCGCGAGCGCAAGGCCGCCCGCCTGGCCGCGCGCGCCGCGCATTGAGGCGCGGGCGCAACGTCGCCGGCGAGCCGGGGCGCAAGCCGGCGCGCGGTGCCGCGATCCGCGTTCCGCACTGTCATATGCGCACGATCGCCCAATCCGGGCGAACGACGATGCGTTCTTCGCGAAACCGACACGCGGTCCTCCCTCCACTCAGCCAGCCCACCTGATCGCCTGGCCGGCTGATGGCCCGACCGCCTGATTGGCTGTTCTGCCGACTGGCCCTCATCGTGAATGTTTCCCGACGATGCGCCACGCTGCTAGCCTGCACGCACCGAGCGCCGCATTTTTCACAGAGAGGGGAAATCGACATGACACCGAGGATCCTGCGGTCGCTCGTCGTACTCGTGCTCATGTCGTCTGCCACGTTGGCCCACGCCTTCGTCGATCCACCGACGGTTTCCCCGATGAATGCACTTGTCGGTCAGACCATCTATGTGAGCGTTCGTGCTGGAATGTGCGACGCCATCGTGTATGACCCCGCGTACCCCAAGATTACCCAGACGGAGAGCGCGATCCGGGTGCTTATTGAAACTGCTCATGCAGACGCCCCCATCTTCTGCATCTACAACCCGCCCGGCACAGCCGCTTTCTCGATTGGTTCGTATCCGGCGGGGTCGTACACCATTCAAGTCGATAGACATTATCTTCCGTTTATTGGACCTGAAGTCATTGAGGCCATTGGTACGCTTTCCTTCACCGTTGCAGAACCCACATCCCTGCCCGCGCTCACTCTGCCGTCCCTGCTGATGCTGGCCTTGCTGCTCGCGATTGCAGCGTGGTGGCATCGGCGCCACGTTTCTGCACCGGTCCGCCTGTCCATCCGATCGATCGTCTGAACTATGGATTCGCCCAGGCCACAGATATAGACATTTACTAATAACACACTACGTTGCTAGACCTGCGCACTCCAGGTGCTTTACTTTTCACGTAAAAATGGAAATCGACATGATACGGAAGACCGTGCGGTCGCTCGTCGTACTCGTGCTCATGTCGTCTGCTACGTTAGTCCATGCCTTCGTCGATCCACCGACACTCTCGCCGACGAATCCGCTGGCCGGCCAAACCATCTATGTGCACGTCAGAGCAGGCATCTGCGACGCTTACTATTATGGCGTGCCTGGTTACCCACAAATCACACGCACAGGCAACGCCATCCGTATCGTGCTGGAGAGTGCACACTCCTATTTGCCCATTCTCTGCAATTTCCCGATAGGCACCGCAACATATCCCGTGGGAACCTTTTCCGGCGGTTCGTATACCCTGCAAGTTGACAGGCACTATGTGGTTTTCCTGGGGCCGGAAGTCGTCGAAACCGTCGGCACGCTTGCTTTCACCGTTACGGAACCCGCACCCTTGCCCGCGCTAACCTTGCCATCCTTGCTGTTGCTGGCCTCTCTGCTCGCCATCGCCGCATGACGGCATCGGCGCCGCGACACAGCATGTCGGTTTCTTTATACATTATATGCTTAGTTTACTATATTAACAAAAGGAAGTTGCCCATGTTGCGGACCGCGGTGTGGTGGCTTATCAGCATTGGCCTGTTCTCGCATGCAGTTCAGTCGCACGCCAACATTATCTTGAATGGAATCGCCCCCCAAGCCCGCTAGAAGGCCAGGTCATTGCAGCGCGACTGACTGATGGAGGGTGTGACGCGATTGTTGATGTACCAGGATTCCCGCAGATCACGCGCAACGGAAACAGCATCCGTTTGTTGCTGGAATCGGTTCACAATGACGATCCATTGTTTTGTTTTTTCCCAGTTGCAACCGCGAACTTCCCCGTTGGATCTTTTGAGGCAGGGACATACACCCTTCAGATCGATCGGCACTACCAGGTACTTCTAGGACCTGAAGTAATCGAAACCATCGGCACACTTTCCTTCACTGTGGCGGAGCCCGCACCCTTGCCCGCGCTAACCTTGTCATCCTTGCTGTTGCTGGCTTTTCTGTTCGCCATTGCCGTGTGGCGGCATCGACAACATGCCTCTTCTGCGCTGATCACACTCGTGGCGGCCACGCTGCCGCTCGGCGGCAGTGCCCAGGCGGCCGGCGAGCAGCTCGTGGAAGTGCTGCTGTCCACCGATCCCGGCGCGCCGAGTCCGCAGGACGTGATGGGCTACTTCTTCTTATCACCGCCGCCCGGCGGCCCACCGCCGCTGCAAGCGTTCAGCACGGCCATGCCGGACAGCGTGACGTACCTGTTGCCACGACGCGCCTCGGGCGATTTCCTTGCCTGGCTCGACGCGAACCCCGATTCCGTTCGCGCCAAGCTGGAGCGTTATCTGCTGATCCGCTACAGCGCGAGCGCGGATATCCAGACTGCCTTAGCGTCGCTGCGCAGCGATACCTACGTGGTCGCGGCCTACCTGCCGCACCCGGCCGAGTTCGCGACGGGACCGGCCGGCGGTCTCGGTGCGCGCTTGCCGGCTGTCGCCGCACCCGGCGCGACGGACACCTACACGCAATACGGCTGGGATGCTTTGAACATCGCGGCGGCATGGCAATTGGCTGGCGGCTACGCGCTGATCGGCGATGCCGATAGCGGCCTCGCGGTCGATCATCCGGCCTTACGCCAGTTCTCCGATACCGGGCAGTACCTCGGCGGCAACTTCATTCCGGCCTCCTCCTTCGACATCGGCAACTGGCCCGATGACTACGACGCGAACGTGGACGAGGCCGAGCCCGTGCCACTGCCTTACGGCTCGCCCTGCAACCCCGGCGACCTCCTGCCGGGTGTGGCGCCCACATACGCCGGACATGGCACCCATATCGCGGGTCTGATCGCCGCGAACAGCGCCAGCGGCCTCGGGCTCAAGGGCATCTGCAAGAACTGCGGCATTGCCATGTGGAAAACCACCTATGGCTTGTGCGCGCCCACATCTGGGCTTGTCTTTCCTCAGATGAACGCTAGCGCCTTTGCCGCCGCCGTCACATTGATGGCCGACTCCGGTGTGCAGGTCGTCAACATGAGCCTGGGTGTACAGACCACCGCCAACTACTGTGCCAGCAATCCCCACGACTCCTGGTGCCTGGCGATCGCCCACGCGAACCACCGCGACGCGGTCGAAGTCGCCTCATCCGGCAACGCGCGCACGAGCCTCGATTTTCCGGCCAGCGATACGCGCGTCGTCGCGGCGGGCGGGTTCGACAGCACCATCACGCTGTGGGACGAATCGCCCGGCAGTACCGCCAACTGCCCGTAGGTCTACAACAATGCCGAATGCGGTTCCAACTACACCGCCGTGGCGGGTGGGCCGCAGCAGGAATCGATGGGCGCGTCGCGGGCCGTGCTATCCACGACCTATCCCGGCAAGGACTGGAACCCCGAGATAAAGTGCGGCGACAGCTTCGGCCCCGGCGGCGGCGTGGGCCTGTGCACGGGCACCTCGATGGCCGCGCCGCAGGTATCCGGTGTGGTCGGCATCCTGCGCTCGATCAATCCGCTGGTGCCGGCAGGCAAGCCGGTGCCCGGCTTCGGCGGCGTGACTGGCATCCGCACCGTATTGGCGCAAACCACGGCCGAAGCGCAGGCTTACCACCCCTGGTCGCCGACCTTCGGCTATGGCCATCCGGATGCGGCCGCCGCGGCGGCGCGCCTCCTGGGCCAGGTGGAAGGCCACACGGTGAAGAACCGGGTCACGCCGCTGTTCCGCTTCTACGGGGCCGGTGCGAAGGACTATCTGGAAACGACCTCGCCGCAGATGGCGGTCGCCTTCGCCATCAATCAGACCGCCAATTACGCGCCGCAGGGCGCACTGGTGCCAGGTTATCCAGCTTTCCCGCAGGAACCCAACGCCACGCCGTTGCCGTCGCCACGAGCCAGCATCTACGTGTTGACCACCGAATACCGGCCGCGCCCGCAATGGCCGGCGCTGATTCCGCTGTACCTGGTCGAACGCTCGCGTCCGTTCCCGGTGGGCTGTACCGGTAGCCCGCCGGCCTGCAATCCGGACAACCGCGATTTCACGCTGATCACGACCGCCGCACACCTCGAGCAGGCGCACGCCGACGGTTATGAGCTACGCACGATTCAGGGCTACATCTATCAGCCGTGCGCCAACGAACCGGCCTGCATACCGCCCGGCGCGCAGAAGCTCTACCGCGCCTGCAAGCCGGTCGCTGACGATTGCGCGATCTTTCTCGACAGCGAACGGGCGAGCTTCGAGGCGGCCGGCTACTTGAGCGCCTACCCGGCCGGCAGCGACAAGATGCTGGGTTATGCCTATCCGGCCACGGACAGCGACGGCGACGGACTGGTGGACGGATTCGAACACGTCATCGGCACGCGCGTGGACTTGACCGACTCGGATGGCGACAACAGCACGGATGCGGAGGAATTTCCGCTGGCTGGGGTCGCCGTCAGCGATCCGTGCAGCGTGACCGCGGGAAGTTCCTGCCCGGCAGACGTGATCTACCAGGACGGCTTTCAGTAAAGCGGCATCGCCCGGGGCGGGCGCGGCCGCCGGATGCCTGGGTCGCTCCCGGCCTTCCCTGCCGGCTCGGCGCCTCGCGGCACCCCCGCGAGGGCGTGGGCACACGGACACGGGACAGAACCAGAACAACCGATCGAACGCTGTTTCCGCGCTGGCATGGGCCCGCGCATGCCGAGGACCTACGTGCCGGCCTGCGCGGCTCCGGCCGCCCGCCTGGCCGCCGCAGGTACGGCCTGAACGCCGTGCCCCGCATGCCGCTCAGACCGGCTGCGGATTCGGGAAGTGGATCGTCGCGGTCGTGCCGACGCCGAGTTCGCTCCTGAGTTCGACCGGCCAGCCGAAGCGGTCGGAGAGACGCTTGACGATGGTCAGGCCGACGCCATGGCCGCCGCGCTCGCTGCGGCCGGCACGGAAATAGGCCTGGAAGGCGCGTTCGAGTTCGTCCTTGTCCATGCCCACGCCGGTGTCCTGCACGCAGATCGAGTCGGCGCCGACGGTGACCGTGACGCGGCCGCGCTCGGTGTAGTGGCAGGCATTGCGCAGCAGGTTGCCGAACAGCACCGCGAGTACGCGCGGCGGCGCATGCAGGGCGAAGCTGCCGCGCTCGACGAGTTCGAGCTCGACCGGCTTGTTCTCGAGCAGCGGCAACGCACGGTCGAGTTCCTCGCGCACTAGGTCGTTGACGACGAAGTCCTCGTCGGGCAAACCGGTATCGGCCTCGCGGGCGAGGATCAGGAAGGCCTCGATCAGCGCCTCCATGTCGCGGCTCGCGCGGCGGATGCGCGCCAGCGAGCGGCGACCGAAATCGGACAGGCCCTCCTCGTCCTGCAATACCTCGGCAGCCACCTTGATGACCGTCAGCGGGCTGCGCAGCTCATGGCTTGCGTCGCGCGTGAAATCGCGTTCGCGCTGGATGAACTCTTCGATGCGCGTGGCGAAGCTGTGCAGGGCGCGCGAGAGCACCTCGACGTCGTGATCGGAATCGCCGGGATCCATCTGCAGGTCGAGCGCTTCAAGATCGGGCTTCTTCGGATCCCAGCTGCGTACGGCCGTGGCCAGCGCGATGACCGGCGACAGTGCGCGCCGCGAGGCGCGATAGGTCAGCCAGGTCGAGAGGTAGATGATGATGAGCACCACCGTCAGCGGCACGAAGCCGAACAGGAAGGCCAGGCGATGCACCTGCTGCTGATCGAAGACGAGGAGCAGGGTGCCCGCATTGCCCTGCGAAACGTAGACGAGGCTGTCGTGGCCGTTGCGCACGAGACGGTGGTAGCCCACGTCGAGACCCTGCAGATCGTCTGGCAGCGCCATGTGCGAATGGCCGGGCGGCACCAGGTAGCCGTGCATGTTGTAGGTGTCGGGCAGCGCCGCGTTCGGGTCGGCGGCGAGACGCCGGAAGTAGTGCCCGGCCTCGTCCTTGAGCGCACGCTGGATCAGCACGTGTTCGAGGATGGTCGCCGCGCCGTAGACGCCGACCACCGTGGCAAAGCTGATCGCCGCGATCTGCAGAACGAACACCAGCCAGATCTTGCGGCGGATGCCCGGGCGGCGGTGTGGCATGGACAGTCCTCCGGCGTGTCGGATCGGGCGGCACGCCGGCGCGGCGATCAGGCGCTGCGCGAGGCGGCGAGCTCCGCGTCGAGGTCCGCCAGACGATAACCCGCGCTGTGGATCGTGTGCAGCAATGGCTTGTCGAACGGCTTGTCGATGATCTTGCGCAGGTTGTAGAGGTGCGAGCGCAGGGTATCGGAATCGGGCAGCATGTCGCCCCAGATCTCGCGCTCGATGTCGCGCCGGCTGACCACGCGCGGCGATTCGCGCATCAGGATCGACAGGAGCTTCAACGCGATCGGCGAGGCGGTCAGCTCGCAGCCGGCACGAGTCAACCGCCAGGTCGCGGTGTCGAGCACCAAATCGCCGACCCTGAGCACCTCGGCACTGACCAGGCGCCGGTCGCGGCGGATCAGCGCGCGCACCCGGGCTTCCAGCTCGCGCACCTCGAACGGCTTGACGAGGTAATCATCCGCCCCGGCCTCGAGGCCGACGAGCTTGTCCTCGAGCGTGTCGCGCGCCGTGAGCATCAGCACCGGCGTGGATTTCTTCGCCTCGCTGCGCAGGCGCCGGCACAGTTCGATGCCGTCCATGCCGGGCAGCATCAGGTCGAGCACGATCACGTCGTAACTGTCGGATGTCGCCAGACGCAGCCCGGTCGCACCGTCGGCCGCGTAGTCGATGCCATAGCCGCGGCGCTCGAGGTACTCGCCGACCATCTCGGCGATGCCGCGATTGTCCTCGATCAGCAGGATCAGGCCTGCCTGCTCTTCGCGCTGTCGCATGTGCCGCCTCCGCGTGCCGGCACGCAGCCGGCCGATGTCACGCCGGCCACGTTGCCGCGGCTGCGGTGAGGGGCGCGTGAAACCACCGCGTCCCTCAGTGCACCGCGTTCAGCAGCGGCTCGAGTGCCGGCCAGACGTTGTCGAGCACCTTCGGCTCGGCCTCGGCCTTCGGGTGCAGGCCGTCGTCCTGCATCAGGGCCGGATCGAGCGCGACGCCCTCGAGCAGGAACGGGACGAGCGGCACATTGAATTCCGCGGCCAGATCCCGATACATGGCACGCAGTCCGTCGCGGTATTGCGGCCCGTAGTTGACCGGAATCTCGATGCCGACCAGCAGCACCTGCGCGCGTGCCTCGCGGCACAGGGCGAGGATGCGCGCGAGGTTGGCGCGGATCTCCGCGAGCGGCAGGCCGCGCAGCGCATCGTTCGCGCCGAGTTCGACCAGCACCAGCGCCGGCTTGTGGCGCGCGAGCAGATCGGGCAGACGGCCGAGGCCGCCGGCGGTGGTCTCGCCGCTGATCGAGGCGTTGACGATCGCCGGCGGGTTACTGCGTCCTGCGAGCCGCTTCTCGAGCAGCGCGACCCAGCCGGCATCGACCGGGATGCGGTAGGCCGCCGACAGCGAATCGCCGAGTATGAGCAACGGCCCGGACGACACCGCCGGCTTCGCGCCCAGCGCGGCGATCGGCAACAGGATCCAGATCAGGAGCGAGCGCAACATGCAGTCCAGCCACGACGTCATCCTCGATGCCCGGGATGTTAGCAAAGCGGTCGACGGGCCCGAGGGACGCCTCGACATCCTCGCCGGCGTGAACCTGAGCGTGCGACGCGGCACCAGCGTCGCGATCGTCGGTGCCTCCGGCTCGGGCAAGACCACATTGCTCGGCCTGCTCGCCGGACTCGACACGCCGAGCGCGGGCCGCATCGTGCTGGCCGGCGAGGATCTCGGCGCTCTCGACGAGGAAGGCCGCGCCAGGCTGCGCCGGCGCTTGGTCGGATTCGTGTTCCAGAGCTTCCACCTGCTGCCGGCGCTGACCGCGGAGGAGAACGTGATGCTGCCGCTGGAGCTCGCCGGCAGTGCGGATGCGCGCGAGGCCGCACGCCACGCGCTCGACGAGGTGGGCCTCGGCCAACGGCGGCGCCACTATCCTGGGCAGCTCTCCGGCGGCGAGCAGCAGCGCGTCGCGCTGGCGCGCGCCTTCGTGCACCGGCCGCAGATCCTGTTCGCCGACGAGCCGACCGGCAATCTCGACCAGCGCACCGGCCAGGCGATCAGCGAGCGGCTGTTCGAGCTGAACCGCACGCACGGCACGACCCTCGTGCTGGTCACTCACGACCCGCGCCTCGCCGCACGTTGCGCCGCGACCGCGCGCATCGACGCCGGCCGGCTCGCGCTGGAGGCGGCATGAACGTGCTCGCCTTCGCCGCGCGCAGCCTGCGCCGCGAGTTCCGCCACGGCGAACTGCGCACGCTGGCCGCCGCGCTGGTGCTGGCGGTCGCGGCACTGACCGCGGTGGCCACGCTCGGCGAGCGCGTCGGCGCGGCGATCCTCGCCGGTACGGCCGAGCTGATCGGAGGCGATCTCGGCGTGCGTGCGCGGCGCCCGCTGCCCGACGACTTCGCAGCCGAGGCCGGACGCCTCGGCCTGCGCCACAGCGCCAGCGCGCAGTTCCCGAGCGTGGTGTTCGCCGGCGGGAAGAGCCAGCTCTGCGATGTGCTGGCCGGCGATCCGGCCTACCCGCTGCGCGGCAGCCTGCGTCTGCGCCTCGCCGACGGCAGCGAGCGTGACGGCCAGGCGCCACCGCCCGGCGAGGCCTATGCCGACCATGCGGTATTCGTCGCGCTCGGCCTCCGGCCCGGCGATAGCGTGCAGATCGGCGGACGCGCCCTGCGTCTCACCGCGGAAATCCTGCGCCAGCCGGATGGCGGCCAGCTGTTCTCGCTGGCGCCGCGGCTGACGGTGGCGCTCGACGATGCGCGTTCGATCGGCCTGCTCGGTGCCGGCAGCCGCGCGCAGCACCGGCTGATGCTCGCCGGCGAGGCCTCGGCGCTGGCCCGCTTCGAGTCCTGGGCGAAGCCGCGGCTCGACGGCGCCGAGCTAGTGACGATCACCGAGGCACAGCAGAACCTGCGCAATGCCTTCGAGCGCGGCGAGGCTTTCCTGCGCCTCGCCGCGCTGCTCTCGGCGCTGCTGTCGGGCATCGCGATCGCGCTCGCCGCACAGCGCCATGCACGGCGCAAGACAGACGAGGTCGCCCTGCTGCGTGCGCTCGGCGCGGGTCGCGATGCGGTGCTCGGCGGCATTGCACTCGGCCTGCTGTTTCTCGCCATGCCGGCCGGATTGCTCGGCGCGGTGCTCGGCCTCGCCCTGCAGGAGGGTGTTCTGCGCCTCGCGCACGACCTGCTGCCGGCCGGTGCGCCGGCCACGCCGCTCGGCCCCGCGCTCGGCGCGATCGCGGTCGGCCTCACCGTGCTCGCGGGCTTCGCCCTGCCGCCGCTCGCGCGGTTGCGCGAGGTACCGCCGGTGCGCGTGTTCCAGCGCGCCTTCGCGGCACGGCCGCGGCGCTTCGATCTGCTCTACCTGCTGCCGCCATTGGTCGCGGCCCTGCTGATCCGCAGCCAGAGCGGCAGCACGGCGGTCGCCGCCGCGCTCGGCACGAGCCTCGCCGGTGTCGTGGTGCTGAACCTCGCGGCGGGTGCGGTGCTGATCGCCGTGCTGCGCCGGCTCGGCACGCGCGTGCCGGGCGCGCTGCGCTTCGGGCTCGCGAGCCTCGCGCGGCGCCGCGGCCTGAGCCTGATCCAGAGCACGGCGCTCGCGCTCGGCTTCACCGCCCTGCTGCTGCTCGCGGTGGTCGCTCCGGGGATGCTCGCGAGCTGGCGCGCCGAGCTGCCGCCGGACACGCCGAACTATTTCCTGCTGAACCTGCAGCCCGAGCAGCGCGAGGCGGTCGCGCAACGGCTCGCGCAACTCGGCGCGACGACGCTGAACACCCTGCCGCTCGCGGTCGGCAAGCTCGTCGCGATCAATGGCCAGGCACCGCGCGCCGAGGACTATGCCGATCGCCGTGCGGCCGGCTGGATCAACGGCGAGACCCGCCTGTCGTGGAGCGCCGCGCTGCCCGAAGCGAACGCGCTCAC
>CAYYHP010000054.1:0-15679 GCA_964471815.1 uncultured Rhodanobacteraceae bacterium | reverse complement strand
AGCACACCGAGATCAGCGTGCTTGCTTACCCGCTCGATGCACGCCAGCAACCGCGTACCCGGGCACCGAGCATGGGCCGCTTCATCGCGATCCTGCCCGGCTACGTCGAGGCGCACGATTACCCGGCCGGCCGCTATCTCACGCTCGAGGGTCACCTCGATGGCACGCGCGTCAGCCAGGTCGAACAGCACGATTACGTCTTCCCGCTGGTCCGTACCGGCGAAATCCGCCTGTGGCCCGCGGGCTTCGAGGACACCGGACCGCAATGGCACATCGGTATCGGCGTGGGTGTGCACATTCGCTGATGGCGACCGGAACGGGCAGGTCCCGGGCTCGCCGGCCCGCGCCGGGGCCGCCGCACAGGGACATCCTCGTCCACGCCACATCGATCACCTGCGTGCCGGATGCACGGCGTACCATCCCCGACACGCGGGAGCCCCGAACTCGTTCAGGGGCGCCCTGACCACGTTCGGTTGCATTGCGATGCCGCGTTTCGCCCCTGCCAAGGAGGACACTCCCATGCGTCTGCGCGTCCTGTCCATTGCCCTGCTGTTCGCCGCCTGCAACGCCATCGCCAGTAGTAGCGAGTGGGGCAAGGTCCCCGGCGGCCAGACCCGTTCCGCGGCCGTGCACGTCGCCATCGACTCGACGTTCTCGGGTCTGCACCAGTATGACTTCGCCGCCGCCGGCATCCATGTGCATTACCCGGCCGAGCGGGCCAGGATGATCACGACGGTGCCGGCCTGGGTGAGGGAATACGAGCAATCGGGCGTGACCGCCGTGGTGCCGTTCGAACTCGATCTCTGGCCCGGTCTCGCACCGCTGACGCTGACCTGCGACACCGGCGGCAGCGCCGATCCGAACTGCCGGCTGCTGCGCCACATCGATGATCCGGATCACCCGCTGTTCGAGGCGCTCGGCACGGATTTCGTGTTCACCGCGGACGGACATATCTGGGCCTATGGCCATGCCGATTCGATGTACGACCATCGCCGCCTGTTCACCTGGAACGGCAGCGCCTTCGTGGAAACCCCGCAGCCGTTCCGGCACGTCGAAATGACCGGCAGGACCAAGGTGCCGATCGCATTGCGTGCCGAACGCGGTGACCAGGCGCCGGTCACCTGGACCGTGCCGGCCGGTGCGGGGCTGCGCATACTGCTGAACGACAATTCCTCGACCGACGAATCCGGCGAGAACCCCGATTATCTCGTCGTGACCCAGGAAGGCCTGGTCGGCTGGGCTCACCTGCCCTCGCAACCGGACGGCAAGACCGACGTCGAGGGCCTGTACTACCGCGGCGACTGAGCAGCCGGCCCGCCACCCTGGCCGCTGCCGGTCGGGACGACGGACACGGCGCATGATCGGGTCACCCGTGCCTGGTCTGTACCCCACAGGCACCCCTCCGCCGCGCATTCTGGCGCGCGGGACCACCCGCCGGATCAGCTCCCGACCACCGGATAGGCGATGCCGCCGAAGTCCGGTGCGTCATCGGCCATCATGAGGTCGATCACGATCGGCAGCAGGGACGTCAGGATCTGCGCGCCATCCCGCACCTGCCTGCGGTTCGCGGCACTCTGCCAGGTTGCGCCGCCATGCACGAGCTGGTTGCGCAGTACGTAGAGCCGGTCGAGCACGATCGACAGCACGAGATCGGTCCGCTGCTCGAGGATCGCGCGCGTGGCGATCTTCTGGCTTTCGGCGAACTACGAATCCCAGCGGCCGCTCGCGTCGCGCTGACGCAACGCTTTCCAGAACGGCTCGAATACAAAGCGGTTCTGGCTCAGGGTGCGGACCGAGCCGCTGAACTGCTGGAACAGCACGACCTGCAGGCGCCGCGCATGATCCACGGCGAGCAGCCGGGCTACGAACTGACGGGGCTGTTCGCGCTCGCTCTGCTCGAAGCCGAACTCGCTCGCGTAGGCCGCGTTGAAACCGATCCACAGGAAGATGAAGCGCGCGGCGTCGTCCCCGGTCTCCCGCTCGGCGCGACCGAGCCAGCTGATCGCGCGGTGCAGGCGGACCCGCAAGGCCTCGGGCTGGGCGTCGCGGAGCTGGCGGTGCCTGGCTTTCAGGGGCTCGTAGGCAGCGGTCATGACAGCGGGTCCACGCGCATCCGCCGCATTTTCTACCACGCTGCGATCCGCGAATCAGCCACCTGATCGACCCGCCCCTGCGGAAACGGCTGCCGCCCACCCAGTAGAGCCGCCGTGAGGCATCGCCGGATCGGGAGGCGGCCGCCGCCTGGTGCGAACGGTTTCCGGACGGCTGTAAGGAATCGCCCCATTCGCCGACCAATGCCCTGCACCCGGTAGCGCCGTGCCTGTGCCGCTCCCGGGGGCGATCCTCAAACCATCAGGAAAATCGCCATGAACGATCGCAACAAGCGGGCTTTGCCCCTGGGTTCCGCGCTGGTCGCAGGACTCGTCCTCTCCGCCACCGCCGCAGCCGACAACCCCTTCGGCGTGCACGTCCTCAAACAGGGCTATCAACTGGCCATGGCCGACACCAAGGCGCGCGACGGCAAATGCGGCGAAGCCAAATGCGGTGCCGGGAAAAAGGCTGCCGCGCAGGCCCGTGCCGGGAATGCAGATACTGCAAAGGATGCCGGCGGCGCTGCAGACGAGCCCACCGCCAAGGCTCATGACGGCAGCTGCGGCGCGAACAAGGCTGACGCCAAGGCTCATGACGGCAGCTGCGGTGTGAACAAGGAGACGCCAAGGCTCGTGACGGTAACTGCGGCGCGAACAAGGCAGACGCCAAGGCTCGTGACGGCAGTTGCGGCACGGACAAGGCCGCGACCAAGGCCAAGGATGGCCATTGCGGCACGCGTGCGTGATCTCGATCCGGGCCGGGGGTGTGGCTCCCGGCCCGCATCGACAGGGAAAACGCCATGCATCGATCCATGCCTACGGGAGCAGGCCTCGGCTTCCGCAGAGAGCTGCTCGACGAACTCGAAGCGGGTGTGCCGCCAGCCGTGAGCTTCTTCGAGCTGGCGCCAGAAAACTGGGCCCGCCGCGGTGGCGAGGCCGGTCGCCGGCTGCGCGTCCTCACCGAGCACCATCCGTTCGTCTGCCACGGCCTGTCGCTCTCGCTGGGCGGGCCCTCGCCACTCGATCGGGACCTCCTGAGAGCCATCCGCGCGTTCATGGACGAGCACGGCATCGGTCTCTACACGGAGCATCTGTCCTGGTGCGACGACGGTGCACGCCTGTACGACCTGCTGCCGCTGCCCTTCACCGAGGAGGCCGTGCGCTGGACGGCCGCGCGCATCGCCCAGGCGCAGGAGGAGCTGGGCCTGCGCATCGGCATCGAGAACGCCTCGCGCTATCTGACCCCGCCAGGCGGCGAGATGAGCGAAGCGGAGTTCATCCGCGCCGTGGTCGAGGCCGCGGATTGCCTGCTGCATCTCGACGTGAACAACGTCTACGTGAACTGCCGGAATTTCGGACTCGATGCCGAGCGTTATCTGGCCGAACTGCCGCTCGAGCGCGTCTGCTACGTGCACGTGGCCGGCCATCACGTACAGACGGATGGCCTGCTGATCGACACCCACGGGGCGGCGGTCGTGGAACCGGTGTGGACGCTGCTCGCGCAGGTGTATGCGCGCACCGGACCGCAACCTACCTGTCTCGAGCGCGACGCGGAATTCCCCGGCCTTGCGGCTCTCGCGACGGAGGTGACGCGGATCGCGGCGATCCAGACCCGTTTCGATGCGGCATCCCCTGCCCTGGAGCGTGCCGCATGATCGCCACAGCGACCCTCGCCGATTTCCAGCGCTGCTTCGGGCGTCATCTGCGTGACGGTCGCGCCGCCCTGCCGTCGGGCATCGACCGGCAGCGGGCCGCGGTCTACCGCGAACTGCTCGGCAACAACGTGCGCAGCTTCGTGGATGCCTGCTTTCCCGTGGCGCGGGCCTGTCTCGGCGAGCGCCGCTGGAGTGCCCTCTGCCGCGGGTTCTTTCGCGAGTGGCCGGGGCGAAGTCCGTGGTTCCGCGACATTCCACGTGAGTTCGTCGAATACCTGACCCAGGCCTGCAGGCGGCCACTGCCGCCCTGGCTCGCCGAACTCGCCGGATACGAATGGGCTGAGCTGGCCGTGGAGACGCATGCCGCGCCGCTGGCGACCCGCACGCCACCCTGCGACGTGCTCGAAAGCCGATTGGGTCTCGACCCGACCATGCGCCGTCTCGCCTGCGCCTGGCCGGTACACCGGATCGGGCCGGACTGGCGGCCGCGCAAGCCCCAGGCTACCGGCCTGCTGGTGTATCGCGGCATCGCCGGCCGGGCAGCGTTCGCCGAGGCGGGCCCAGCGACCTTCGCGCTGCTGGATCTGCTGGATACCGCATCGCAGACCGGCCGCTCCGCGCTGCAGCACCTCGCGGAACGGCTCGGCCGTCCGGCGGACCCGGCACTACTGGCTTCCGGCGCGGACACGCTGCGCGCACTCGCCGATCTCGGCATCGTCATCGAGGATCCCTCATGAACCGGCGCATCGTTTATCCCCGCCGCCTCGTGCTGCGCACACTGCGGCTCGTCGACGAGAGCGGCGCCTGGCTGGGCCTGCTCAGCCTGCGTATGCTGCTGGCCTGGGACTTCGTCGAATCCGGCCTCGAGAAATATCGAGGCGAGAACTGGTTCGGCGAGATCCGCGACCGCTTTCCGTTTCCGTTCGACCTGCTGCCCCCGGAGTGGAGCTGGCAGATGGCGACCGGGCTCGAGCTGATCGGCGGCATCGCGATCCTGCTCGGGCTGGCCACGCGGTTCTTCAGCGCAGCGCTGATCGTGCTCACCTTCGTGGCGATCTACAGCGTGCACTGGCCTGCCGAGTGGCACGACTGGGCCGGCCTCTATCAAGGCTATGGATTCACCGATCGGGGTTACGGCAATTTCAAATTGCCGGTACTGTTCATCGGCATGTTCCTGCCCCTGGTCTTCCTGGGGCCGGGACGCCTGAGCCTCGATGCCGTCCTGCGCCGCCGCTGGCTGGCCCGTGAGCCATCTCTGGGCTGATGAGGCGAGTGGCGACCGCACCGGTGCCGGGCACGGATTCCCCGCGATGGAGAAGCCCATTGGACGACGCCCGTCAGGCCGGACCCTTGATCGAGCTGCGACCGCAGATGCTGAAGTTCGCCCGTCTCCAGCTGCAGGACGACGCGGCCGCCGAGGATGCCGTCCAGGAGGCGCTCGGCGCCGCGCTCGAGGGTGCCGCGAAGTTCGCCGGACGCTCCGCGCTGAAGACCTGGGTGTTCACGATCCTGCGCCACAAGATCGTCGACATCCTGCGGGAACGCGGTCGCACCGTGCAGATCTCCGCGCTGGAGAAGGACGAGGCGCAGATGGATGCGGCGTTCGAGGCGCTGTTCCAGGCCAATGCCCACTGGCATCCCGCGAGCCACCCCGGCAACTGGGACGATCCGGAGGAAGCTCTCGCCCAGCGGCAGTTCTGGCGGATCTTCGAGGCCTGCCTGGAAGTGCTGCCGGCCAACACGGCGCGCGTGTTCATGATGCGGGAGTTCCTCGGCTTCGAGACCGACGAGATCTGCCGCAACCTCGCCATCAGCACCAGCCATTGCCACGTGATCCTGCACCGCGCCCGCGCCGGCCTGCGGCGCTGCCTCGATAGCGGCTGGTTCCGACCGGAGGCACGTACATGCTGACCTGCAAGGCGGCCACGCACCTGATGTCGGAGGCACTCGACCGTCCCCTCACGCTCGGTGAACGCTGCCGGCTATACTGGCACCTGCTGGCCTGCATCGGCTGCCGGGCTTTCCGCCGCCAGATGCGCTTCATCCGTCGCGCCAGCCGCGCCTACCGCGATCACCACGAGTGAGCCGCCCCCCCAGGAGAGCGGGTGAGGATCAGTCCTCGACGTCCGGCTCGAAGAAACTCCAGCGCACCTCGGGGAACTGTGCGCGCAGGGCGGCCTCGACGCGATTGATCGCCTCGACCAGGGCCGTGGCATGCGGCGCGTCCTGCATCTCCGCCTTGACCGCGACCATCACGTCCGGGCCGAGCTGCAGGGTGATCAGCGAGAACACGCGACGCACTTCCGGCTGACGGGTAAGGAAGTCGAGCAACTGCGCGCGCAGTTGCGGATCGGCACTCTGCCCGACCAGGAGATCGGCGATCTCCTTGGCCACGAACAGCGCGACGATGACCAGCAGGGTGCCGATCACGATGCCGCCGATCGCGTCATAGGCCGGATCGCCGGTGAACATCGTCAGCAGTACCGCACCGAGCGCGAAACCGAGACCGAGCAGCGCGGCGAGGTCCTCGCCGAACACCACGATCAGCTCGCTCTGCCGGCTCTCGCGGAACCACTGCCACAGCCCCTGATCGCCGCGCGCCTTGTTCACTTCGCGCAGGCAGCCCCACATCGAGAAACCCTCGGCGGCGAGGCCGAATCCGAGCACGCCGACCGCGAGCCACGGCCAGCGCAGCGGCTCCGGGTGACCGAGCTTGTGCACGCCCTCGTAGATCGAAAACATGCCGCCGACACTGAACAGCAGCAGTGCGACGAGGAACGACCAGAAGTAGATCGCCTTGCCGAAGCCGAGCGGGAAATCCGGCGACGGCGCGCGCTGCGTGCGCTTGAGTCCCCAGAGCAACAGGCCCTGATTGCCGCAGTCGGCCAATGAATGGATCGCCTCCGCGAACATCGACCCCGAGCCGGTCAGCAGCGCGGCGGCGAGCTTGCTGACGAAGATCGCGAAGTTCGCGCCGAGCGCGAAGAAGATGGTCTTGAGCGAATCGGCTTTGCCGGCCATGGGAACACGCGGCGTGAAGGACGGCCGCGCAGTCTAGCAGCCCGTCGCGCTCACTCGTGTCCGCCGCGCGCCACGGTCGCGATGCATGGCCGGTGTCTCCACCCGCCGCCTCGCGGTCTGCTGCCATCACGCTCGCGGCATGCCGTGGCATGCTGGACGTCCCCGACGAGGAGACCACCGATGACCACCGCGATCCGCAAGTCCACGCCCGTATTGTTCGTCGATGCGATCGAACCGAGCGTCGCGTTCTGGGAACGGCTCGGCTTCGCGGTCACGATGAGCGTGCCGCACGGCGACCAGCTCGGTTTCGCGATCCTGGTACGCGACGACGTCGAACTGATGTACCAGAGTGCCGCCTCGATCGCGGGCGACATGCCGGCACTCGCACCGCATGCGCGCGACCGCAGCTTCCTGTTCGTCGAGGTCGACGACGTGGATGCGATCGCCACGGCTCTCGCCGGGCACGAGATCTTCCAGCCACGCCGGCAGACCTTCTATGGCTCGACCGAGATCGGCTATCGCGAGCCCGGTGGCCATTTCGTGACGTTCGCGATGTTCGCCCGCTGAGACGGGCGGCACGCGGCGTCGCGACCGCACGGGCCCTCGTCCGGTCCGCGCGCGGAACCCCAACCAAGGCCACATTCGCGATCCTGCGACGCCGGCGACAATCCGCCGGTTTCCTTCGCGAAGGTCTCGCCATGCGTCTGCCGCTGCCCGCCGCCATCCTGCTGCTCGCCACCCTCCAGCCGGTCCATGCGGCCGAGCGCGACGATCGCCCACCATTCCAGCCGATGGACGTGTTCGCGCTGCAGTGGGCGAATCACCCGGCACTGTCGCCGGATGGCCGGCGCATCGTCTACGAGCGCTGCTTCTTCGATGTGATGAAGGACCTGCGCCGCTCGACGCTGTGGCTGATCGACACCGCGAACGGCGAGCAGCGCCCGCTGACCGGCGGCATGGCGAACGATGGTCAGGCCATCTGGTCACCGGATGGCCGGCGGATCGCCTACGTCTCGACGAGCGACGGCTCGGCACAGATCCATGTGCGCTGGCTGGATGGTGGCCAGTCGGCGCAACTGACTCAGCTCGGCGAGGCACCGGAGGATCTCGTCTGGTCGCCGGATGGCAAGTGGCTCGCCTTCGCGATGCGCGTGCCGGATGCCGGCAAGCCGATCGCCGAGCTGCCGGCCAAGCCTGAAGGGGCGGAGTGGGCACCGGCCGTGAGGACCATCGACCGGCTGATCTATCGCATCGACGGCGGCGGTTATGTCGATCCGGGCTACACCCAGCTGTTTGTGATCGCGGCCGACGGCGGTACGCCGCGCCCGGTCACCACGGGCCGCTACGATGCGGGCCAGCCGGCCTGGACGCGCGACGGCAAGGCGCTGATCTTCTCCTCGAACCGCCGGGATGGCTGGGAATACGAACCGCTCGAGAGCGAGCTGTACCGCGTCGATCTGGCCAGTGGCGAGGTCCGCGCGCTGAGCGGGCGCAAGGGACCGGACGCCCGCCCGGTCGTATCGCCGGACGGGCGCCTCGTCGCCTACCTCGGCTTCGACGACCGCGGCCTCGGCAGCCAGAACGAGCACCTCTACGTGCTCGACCTCGCCAGCAGCCGCTCGCGCGATCTCACGCCCGCGTTCGATCGTGCCGTGCAGGCACCCGGCTGGGACGCGAACGGTAAGGGGCTCTACTTCGCCTACGACGACCGCGGCGTGAGCCACATCGGCCATGTCGCCCTCGATGGCGGCAGGATCGATACCGTGGCCGATGATTTCGGCGGCACGGCGATAGGCCGCCCGTATCCCGGCGGGGCGATGTCGGTCGCGGCCGGCCGTGTGGCCTACACGCGCGGCACGGCGGAACGCCCGGCCGACGTGGCGCTCGTCGCGCGCGGGGGCGCACCGCGCGTGCTGACCGATCTCAATGCGAATCTGCTCGATCACCGCGTGCTCGGCAGTGTCGAGACACTCTGGGTGAAATCGTCGGCCGACGGGCGCGAGATCGAGGGCTGGGTGGTCAGGCCGCCACATTTCGATCCGGCGAAGAAGTACCCGCTGCTGCTCGAGATCCATGGCGGTCCGTACGAGAACTACGGACCGCGTTTCGCACCGGAGACCCAGCTCTACGCGGCCGCGGGTTTCGTCGTGCTGTACATGAATCCGCGCGGCAGCACGAGCTACGGCGAGGCCTTCGCCAACCTGATCCAGAACGCCTATCCGTCGCAGGACTACGACGATCTGATGAGCGGCGTCGATGCGCTGCTCGCCAAGGGCTATGTCGATCCCGCGCGGCTCTACGTCACCGGCGGTAGCGGCGGCGGCGTGCTGACCGCGTGGATCGTCGGCCACACCGGACGGTTCCGCGCCGCGGTCGTCGCCAAGCCGGTCATCAACTGGTCGAGCTTCGTGCTGACCTCGGACCTGTATCCAGTCTTCGCGCGCTACTGGTTCCCGGGTCTGCCCTGGGAGAAGCCAGAGAACTACGCCGCGCGCTCGCCGATCACCTACGTCGGCAAGGTGAATACGCCGACGATGCTGATCGTCGGCGAGGCCGACCATCGCACGCCGATCGGCGAGGCCGAGCAGTTCTATCAGGCGCTCAAGCTGCGCAAGGTGGACACGGCGCTGGTGCGCATTCCCGAGGCCTCGCACACGATCAACCGCCGGCCGAGCAATCTGCTCGCCCAGGTGCTGAACACGATCGGCTGGTTCGAGCGCTACGGCGCGCGCGGGATGTCGACGACACCCTGACGGAGCGGCCCGATCGCGGAGCGCCGTACGGAGCATCAGCGGGGGCGGCGACGCTCAGCGGCGGTACGGGTCCGCCGGGCCATGCTGGGCCCCCTGTCGCCGGCGGGATGCGCTCGACATGCTGCTCACGGTGTTGCTCGGCCTGATCGCAGATTTCTCGCCGACGGAAATCGACGCGGGACGATTCCATGTCCGCTTCCCGATGCCGGTGACGCAGATCGCGCTGCGCCATGACGACACGCCGTGGGGTCCCGCTTCGGTCCTGATCCTCGGCGCGAACGATGCCACCGGCATCTCGTATGAGTTCAGCGAAGCGGGCCCCGATCGGCGCGGCGGCGCCGATGCCGCCGGTCTGGGCCGCGTGGTCGGGCATTTCGCTCAGCGGCACAAATGCACCGCGCACGCGATCGCGGACCGACCGCTTGCCGACGCCGAGGACAGGATCCACCCGCAGATCGTGTTCGAGGGGCATTGCGCCGCCCCCGTGGCCTATCGGATCGCCACGATCCTCGTCGCCGACCGAGTCTATACGCTGCAGGTCTACCGGCCGCTCACCTTCCACAACCCGGCAAATGGGCATCCAGAAACCGCGGCAGCCGACGATTTGGACATGGCCTTGCGGGATTTGATGGCGCACAGCCGATGGCGCGTCAGCGACATGCGCTGAGACCGATACCGGTCGAGAACCGATCAAGCCTGACGTGAGCCGGCACGCACCGCATGGACCGCCCGGCTGCGGCTGCGCTGGAACACGTAAACCGAGGCAGGCGGAATGTTCCACCAGGCGAGACCGGCACGGCGCACGGTGAGACCCAAATCATTGAGCAGTTCGCGCGGCACCGGGCTGACCGGGCCGTAAGTGAACTGGATGAAGCGCCCTTCCGGCGCCATGATGACAAATGCCGCGTCAAGGATCTCGCGCTGCATGCGGCGTGACATTGACAACAGACCGAGCCCGCTCACTACCGCATCGACCGGTCCGTCGGCAGTGAAATGCAGCCGGCGCACGAGGCTGCGCAACTCGCGCGCATCGGCGCAGGCCACGTGGGCATCTGCGAAACGCATCGAAAGGTACTGGTACAGCTCCTGATTCAGCTCGAGCACCAGCAGGTCCTGTGCCCGGATGCCATGGTCGAGCAGCGCCTGGGTGAACACGCCGGTGCCGCCACCGAGTTCGATGATGCGCTGCGCGCCGCGCGGAAGCTGCTGCACCATCAGCCGCGCGAGCTGACGACTCGATGGCGACAGAGCAGCGATGGCGAGGGGGTTTTTCAGCCACTGACGGAAAAACGTGAGCGTGGGGCTGAGCCGATGGCTGGCCGCCTTGCCCGGTTTGCTGCGCTGCTGCATGACAGGATTCCGCCCCGGATGCGGTCTTTTATCACGACCGGCCGGCGCGGCGTAAACCCGACCCGGCACGGGCTGGAATGGCCACGGGCGAATCGGCTGCCGTCAGCGGCGGATGGCTCGTGCAATGGGGCCCGACCGCGGCCAGGATGGCTCAAAAGAAAACCCCGCGGCATTCGCGAGGAATGCCGCGGGGTCGTGGTGGGCCATCCGCGAAAGGGTAACCGGTGGCCCAGCGCCGAACGAGACCGCTCAGTGCCGGTAGTCGTCGTCGCGCCGGTGATAGTCGCGGTAGCGATAACCGCGGTCGTCCTCGTCGTCATAGGTCTCGTAACGATCCACATGACGCACCCGGTAGACGCGGCGCACCACCGGCCGCTCGTAGTACACCGTGCCGTAGGACACGGGGTAGTAGTAATCCGATGCGTAATACGGGCCGTGATAGTAGGTCGGCGCATAGCCGTACCAGCCGCCGCTCCAGCGATGGCCCCAGCCACAGTGGTGGCAATCGCTGTAGCCAATGCTGTAGCCCGGGCCGTAGAAACCGACCGAATAGCTGTAGTGGCCTCTCGCCGAGGCGCCGGGCGCCGCCGCGAGTGCCGCCACCGCGATCAGACCAAGACCGAAACCGCGCAAGCCGTGGGTGACGTTCATGATGCCTCCTCCGAGACTGCGCAAGGATGCTGCCGCGCAGCGGCTGAATAACGGCTTATGGCGCCTGACGCCATCCCGGCATGCGCCAGGCGCCCGTCCGGTCGGAAGCACGTCGCGGTCCGTGCGGAAGTCAGCGCCAGCGGAATTCCCAGGCGCGGTGCACCTTCGGATTGCGCGCGAAATCGAACGGGATGCTCGAGGCGCCGATGTCGCGCACGTCGAACTCGGCTACGAGCGCGGGATCGAGTTCGAAGCGGCGGTAGTTGTTCGAGAACAGCAGCAGACCACCGGGCGCGAGCCGGATCATGGCCGCACGCAGCAGGCTCGCATGGTCGCGCTGCACGTCGAAATCCTCGGCGCGCTTGGAGTTCGAGAAGGTCGGCGGATCGATGAAGATCAGGTCGTAGCGTGCATCGTCATGCTCGACGAAGGCCTGCGCGTCGGCCTGCACGAGCCGGTGGCGCGCGCCGGCATAGCCGTTCAACGCCAGGTTGCGCGAGGCCCATTCGAGATAGGTGGCCGAAAGGTCGACGCTGGTCGTCGTGGCGGCGCCGCCAGCGGCGGCATGCACGCTCACCGCGCCGGTGTAGCAGAACAGGTTCAGGAACCGCTGGCCACGGGCGAGTTCCTGCATGCGCAGGCGCAACGGCCGGTGGTCCAGGAACAGGCCGGTGTCGAGATAGTCGTGCAGGTTGACGAGGAAGCGCAGGCCACCCTCCTCGACCTCCAGAAACGCGCCGCGCTGGTCGAGCCGGCCGTATTTCTCGCCGCCTTTGGCGCGATAACGCTGCTTGAGCGCGATGCGCTCGCGCGGCACGCCGAACGCCTCGCCGGCCGCGCGCACGATCTCGCGCAGGCGCTGGCGTGCGGTTTCCTCGGGAATGCTGGAAGGCGCCTGGTATTCCTGGATGTGCAGCCAAGCGACCGGCACGCCCGCGGCATCTCGGGTTTCGTACACGTCGATCGCTGCGGCGTATTCCGGCAGGTCCGCATCATAGGCACGCCAGGCGTGGATGCCCTCGCGCTCGAGACGCTTGCGCAGATGACGCACGTTCTTCTCGATGCGGTTCTTCAGCATCGTCGCACCGGGCGACAACGGCTTCGGCGCGTGAGTAGCGGGCTCCTCGCGCGGCGCGAGTTCGAAGTTCAGCAACTGGCATCCGAGCGCGCCGTTGAACAGCGTGTAGCGCTTCGCTGCCCGCAGGCCGATGGCCTTGCCGAGCGCCATGTCCGAGGTGATCACGCTGGCATGCCAGCCGATGAATTCTCCGGCGAGCTTCGTACCGAGTTCGCGGTACAGCGGCACGAGCCCAGCCTGCTCGCCGAGGCGCTGGCCATAGGGTGGATTGCAGACGACGAGGCCGGGCGCCTGCGCCTCGACCGGACGGCGCAGCGCCGTGAGCGGCTGGCGCTCGAAGCGGATCATCCGCTCCACGCCGGCTGCCTGCACATTGCGACGCGCCTCGGCGAGTACGCCGCCATCCTGGTCGTAGCCGAAGAAACGGACGTCAAGCCGCGCGAGGCCAGCCTCGGCGCGTGCCACCGCCTCTGCATGCAGCTGCTGCCACAGCGCGGCATCGAAGTTCTTCCAGCCAAGGAATCCGTAGTAATCGCGCCGCCAGCCCGGTGCGACGTCGGCGGCCATCCATGCCCCCTCGATCAGCAGCGTGCCCGAGCCGCACATCGGATCGACGAGCGCGCCGCCCGCCGCCTGCACGGCCGGCCAGCCCGCACGCAAGAGGATCGCGGCAGCTAGATTCTCCTTGAGCGGCGCGCGGCCCTTGCCCTGACGCCAGCCGCGCTGGTGCAGCGGCGCGCCCGAGAGATCCAGGGCGACCCGCGCGCGCTCGCGCCGCAGCAGCACGTTCAGGCGTACCGCCGGCCGATCCGTATCGACCGATGGCCGCACACCGGAACGCTGACGGAACTGATCCACCACCGCATCCTTGGCGCGCTGCTGAGCGAACTGGCTGTGGGTGAGGCCATGCGTACTGCCGGCGACGTCGATCGCGAAAGTCGAGTCAATATCGAAATGCCGGGACCAGTCGATGGCCTGCATGCCGTCGTAGAGCGCCTCGCCGTCGGGCGCGTCGAATTCGGCGAGCGGCATCAGCACGCGACTCGCCAGACGCGACCACAGGCAGGCGCGATAGGCCCAGCCCAGGTCCGCCTCGACGTGCACGCCGGCCAGCGCTTCGCGTGCCTCGCCGGCGCCGAGGTCGCGCAGCTCGTCGCGCAGGAGGTACTCGAGCCCTTTCGGGCAGGTGACAAAGAAATCCGGCATGGGCCGTCAGGCACCCGCCGCCACGGCATCGAGTCCGCGCAGGAACAGGTGGAAGCGCTCGGCGCAAAAGTCCACGTGCGCGGCGAGCCGATGCGTGTCGTTCACCAGCGTCAACTCGTCACCGCGCCGACCGGCGAAGTCGATCACCGCCGCAACCGGGCAAAGCTCGTCGTGCCAACCGTGTACCAGCGCGGTCGGCACGGGCGGCGCGTCGAGCGGAGTCGCGCAGTCCGGAATACCGGGCGGCAGGGCCATCAGGAACAGACCGGCGCAGTCGAACTCGCGCGCGGCGAGCGCGCTCGTGAACGCGCCCATGCTCGAACCGGCGAGCACGGTGCGCTCGCCCGGATGCACGGCCACGCGGATGCGTGCAATCCGCGGCGCCACGCAGGCCGGCATGCCGAGCGCATCGAGGTCACGGTAATCGGGACGCGTGGCGCGCCAGCCAAGCGCCTCGGCGACCGACGCGAGCGCCGTCACCTTGGACGCGTGCGGGCCGCTTTCGAGACCATGCGAAAGGATGACGTGGCCCTGCATGGGCGGACTCCTGGATGAACGGGGAATCGGCTCGGAGCGAGCCTCGGCCGCGACGCCCCTCGCGCCGAACGAGGCTGGCGCGGCAGAACGTGCGGCGGTATGCGTGGATGCTACCACGCGGCCCGCTGCGGGCCGGCGCGTGGCGTGCGCCCACGCGGTGATCCGAGGCCACCAACGCATGGACTAACGAGGTCGGCTTGGGCGCGCCGCACCATGCATGCGAGACTCACCGCATGCCCGCCACCCTCGCGATCCACGACTGGCCATTGCCTTACGAAGCGCGCCTCGCCGAACGTCCGGCGCACGCCATCGACCTCGTCGTGATCCACTGCACTGAGCTGCCCGATCTCGCCACCGCACGTATCTACGGCGAGCGCGTGCTGTATGACTCCGGCACCGGCAACAGCGGTCACTACTACATCGACCGCGACGGGCGCATCCACCGCTTCGTCGCGCCGCGTCGCGTCGCCCACCATACGCGCGGTTACAACGGGCGCTCGATCGGCATCGAACTGGTCAACCGCGGTCGCTATCCCAACTGGCTCGACTCGCGCCACCAGGCCATGAACGAGCCCTACACGCGTGAGCAGATCGACGCGCTGCTCGGACTGCTGCGGCAGTTGCGCGCCGAGTTCCCGGGCCTGCGCTGGATCGCCGGACACGAGGATCTCGACACGACCGAGGTCGCCGCGAGCGACGATGCCCGCTTCACGGTGCGTCGCAAGCGCGATCCGGGCCCGCTGTTTCCGTGGACTGAACTCGCCGCGAGCGGGCTCGAGCGCCTGCCGCCGCCCTGAGCCGGCACAGCGGATGCGGCACGTCCCGTACAATCGCGCTTCCGCAGATCCGCGCCACCCGCCATGTCCCTACCCGTCGTCGACGAACTCATCGAACTCCTCGCGCTGGAACGCCTTGAGGACAACCTGTTCCGCGGCCAGAGCCGCGACATTGGCACGAAATACGTGTTCGGCGGACAGGTGCTCGGCCAGGCGCTGTCGGCAGCACAGCAGACCGTCGAAGCAGGACGGCACGCGCATTCGCTGCACGCCTATTTCCTGCGCGCCGGCGACATCGAAGCACCGATCGTCTATACCGTCGATCGGGCGCGCGACGGCAGGAGCTTCTCCGTGCGCCGCGTGGTCGCGATCCAGCACGGTCAGCCCATATTCAATTGCGCGGTGAGCTTCCAGGTCGAGGAAGACGGCGTCGAGCATCAGCTGTCGATGCCGGAGGTACCGAAACCGGAAGACCTCGCGCCGATCGAGGGCGCCCCGCGCGACGAGTTCGAGCGGTTGCCGCCGACCCTGCAGCGCTGGCTCACGCGGACCGGCCCGTTCG
>CAYYHP010000053.1:0-15848 GCA_964471815.1 uncultured Rhodanobacteraceae bacterium | reverse complement strand
CACGGTCTTGCCGAGCACCGCGGCGAGGATGTCGTTGAGCGTCACCAGTCCTTCGATGTCGCCGTACTCGTCGACGACGAGGGCGAGCGTGGTCTCGGTATCGCGGAACTCCTGCAGCAGGTCGAGGCCGCGCGACGTCGCCGGCACGAACAGTGGCCGGCTCAGATGCCGGAACAGGTCGGCCTGCGGCCGGCCGAGCGCATCGATGACGCGCTTGACCTCGAGCACGCCGACCACGTCCTTGTCGCTGCCGCGATAGACCGGGTAGCGCGAGTAGGGGGTGTCGCGCATCAGTGCGAGGTTCGTCTCGAGCGGTGCGGACACGTCGAGCCACACGATCCGCGTGCGCGGCGTCATCAGGCTGGCGACTTCGCGGTCGCCGAGTCGCAGCACGCGATTGACCATGTTGTGCTCGTCGCGATCGATCACGCCCTGCTCGGCGCTCTCGGCGACCAGCAGGCGGATCTCCTCCTCGCTGACCTGTTCGCGGCTGGCCTTGTCGAGCCGCGTCAGGTGCAGGATCGCGCGCGTCATGCCGATCAGCACGAAGGCGAACGGCGTGGCGAGCCAGGTCATGAAGCGCACCGGCAGGGCGACGGCGACCGCGATGCGCTCGGGGTCGACCAGGGCGATGCGCTTGGGCAGCAGCTCGCCGAGCAGCATGTTGATGAAGGTGATCGTCGCCACGCTCAACGCCACGCCGAGCGGCGTGGCATAGGTGCCAAGCCAGGACCAGCGCAGGTCACCGAGTGCGCCGGCGAAGCGTTCGCCGATCTCCGCGCCGAGCGCCGCGCCGGTGCCGATGCCGAGCAGGGTGATGAACACCTGCACGGTGGCGAGGAACTGTTCCGGCTGCTGGATCAGCTCGAGCGCAGTGCGTGCGCGGCGGCTCTCGCGGGCGAGGTTCTTCAGGCGGCTCGGGCGCGAGGTCATCAACGCCATTTCGCTGAGCGCGAAGAAGCCGTTCAGCATGGCGAGCAGGATCACGGCGATGACTTCGATCAGCATCGTCGCGGCACGGGAAGGGCGGGCATGGCGCGAGTGTAGCAGCGCGGCAGGACGCGCCGGCAGCGCCGGTGCGGGACCGCACGGTGCTGGAAATGCATGGCGGGAAGCTCATCCATGCCACTGATCGCGGCCCGGCAATCTCCCGCCACGGCTCGTGCCGCCGCGGTGAGCCGCGCCGGACTGTTGCCGTCCTGTGGCGGTTTTCTTGCAGACCTGCCGCCCGGCGTGCCGGCAGCGGCTCCTGCTCCGTCCGATCCTGCCGTGCACTTCACGCCGGATCAGGCACTTGCCGCGATGCAGGGCGGTCGCGGCCGGAGGGTAGCGGATGGTCTCCGGCGCTGGCGTCCCGGTCGGCTGTAACATTCACGTCATGCAAACGACATAATCTCGCGCGCATTCCCGGTGGCCCAGCCGGCCCCACCCCGCCTACGTCCACTACCGCCGCCCCGCACGCGGCAGCAGGGTTCATCATGTTTTCGCTCCAGACGATCTTCGGTAAAGGCGACAAGTTCTACGGCCTGCTCGAGGCCAGCGCCGCGGCGGCGCGGCAGAGTGCCGTCGCGCTGCGCAACCTGCTCACGCACAAGGGCGGTCCGGCGAGCCTCGAGGAATTCCGCCTGGCCCGCCAGCGCGAGAAGGAGATCTCGGCGCAGATCAGCCAGGCGCTGGTCAACACCTTCGTCACTGCACTCGAACGCGAGGACATCGAGGCGCTCGCCGGCGCGCTGTACAAGATTCCGAAGGTCATCGAGAAATTCGCCGAGCGCTACCTGCTGGTCGGCGATCGCCTCGGCGAGGTCGATTTCGTCTCGCGCGCTGGCATGCTCGACAAGTCCTGCGAGGTCATCGAGCAGATGGTCGGCCAGCTGCGCCGCGGCATGAAGCTCGACGAGATGAAGCAGCTCAACGATCGACTGCAATCGATCGAGAGCGAGGCGGATCGGCTGATCCTCGATCTCTACCGCGACACCTACAGCAACGAGAGCGATCCGATCCGCTTCCTGTTGCGCAAGGACCTGTTCGAGATCCTCGAGAAGGCCATCGACCGCTGCCGCGATGCGGGCAACGTGGTCTACCAGATCGTCCTGAAGAACTCCTGAGGATCGGCCGATGGAGCTGGGCCTCGTTTTCGCGGTGGTGCTGGTTGCCCTCGCCTTCGAATACATCAACGGCTTCCACGACACGGCGAATTCGATCGCCACGGTGGTCGCGACCAAGGTGCTCACCCCGATGCAGGCCGTGCTGCTGGCTGCCGGCATGAACCTGGTCGGCGCGCTGTGGGGTACGGCGGTCGCCAAGACCATCGCCTCCGGCCTGATCGACACCGGCGTGGTCAACGTCACCTCGACCGTGCTGATCTGCGCGCTGCTCGGCGGCGTGGTCTGGAACCTCATTACCTGGTGGTGGGGTCTGCCGTCGTCGTCCTCGCATGCGCTGGTCGGTGGTCTGTGCGGCGCCGCCTTCGCCGCGGCCGGCGATCGCTGGCAGGCGGTGATCTGGAACGTGCCGGGCGGCGAGCACTGGTGGCAGGGCAAGGGCCTCGTGCCGAAGGTGATCCTGCCGATGTTGACCTCGCCGCTGGCCGGCTTCCTGCTCGGCTTCGCGATCATGGGCCTGCTGTTCGCACTGCTCGCGTTCCTCGCCGATCGCCACGGTTGGCTGCAGAAGATCGGCCGGCCACGCGTGGTCAACGCGTTCTTCGCCAAGGCGCAGATTGTCTCGGCGAGCGCGATGGGCTGGGCGCACGGCTCCAACGACGCGCAGAAGACCATGGGCATCATCGCGCTCGCGCTGGCCTCGGCGACCGCCGCGGGCACGCTCGATGGTCTGCCGGACTGGCTCGGCTTCCTGCGCCTACACGAGGATGCGAAGAAAACCTTCGATATCCCCGTCTGGATCAAGCTCGCCTGCGCCGTGGTCATGGCCGCCGGCACCGCCGCGGGCGGCTGGCGGATCATCAAGACGCTCGGTCACAAGATGGTGAAGCTGCATCCGATCCACGGCTTCGCCGCGGAAACCGCCTCGGCGACGATGATCCTGACCGCATCGTCGATGGGCATTCCCGTCTCGACCACGCACAACATCTCGGCAGCGATCATGGGTGTCGGCGCGGCCAAGCGACCGAACGCGATCAAGTGGACCGTGGTCGAGCGCATGGTTTGGGCGTGGATCCTGACCATCCCGATCGCTGGCGGGCTCGGCTACCTGCTGGTCAAGCTCGCGCGGATGTTCGGCCTCGCGGTCTGATGCAGCGCGGCCTCAGTACGGCGACTGACCGATCCAGTTGCCGGCCGGCGAGTAGTCGCAGACGACGATGTAGGTGAGACCCGGCGCGTTGGCGAGCCCGCCGGGGCAGCTCGCCTGGGCGCAGCCGACCGTCGCGGTGTTGCGCCAGACCAGCTGCGTGTAGTGACCGCAGACCTTGCCGGCCGCACAGGTGTTCGTCGCGTAATCGTAATCCTGGGCTTCGAGGGCCCAGTAATCGACCACGGTCGCTGCCGGGAATGCGTTCGATCCGGCGAAGATGTTCTCGCCGACGTTGCTGCCGCGGTTCGGGTTGTGCCCGAAGATGCACTGGTTCGCCCAGCCCTGCGCGGTCGCCGACAGCGACGCATTCCAGGTCAGGGCGGGGAGCGCTGGGCTCGGGCTTGGCGTCGGGTCGCGCCGCGCGCAGTTGTGGGCGTCGAGGATGCCGGTGCTCCAGGCGTCCGGGCCGGCCGGCGTCGCATCGAACGGCGCGAAGAACAGGCAATCGTTCGAAGGCGCGACGGCGGAGACCTGGGCGGCGGACCACAGCAAAGCCAGCAGGGATGCGGACATGGGGCTCTCCGATTGATGCCCCCTGTCGCAGCAACCTACATGGCCCTCGCTGAACGAAGGCGTGCGCTGTATTCCGGCATCAGCCGCGCGCCTGGTGCAGGCCGCGATACTGGCGCGGTGCGAGTCCCTCGACCTGGCGGAACTGGCGCGACAGGGCACTCTGGTCGGAAAAGCCGGCGCGCTCGGCGACCGTGCCGATCGGCAATTCGGTCTCCGCCAGGAGGCGCGCGGCCAGGCTGATACGCAGGCGGATCAGGTACTGGGTCGCGGAAACCTGGAAGATCCGCTTCATGCGCCGCTCGAATTGCGCCTCGGACAGTCCGGCGATCCCGGCCAGTGCCTCGACGCGCAGCGGCTCGCGGAAATGCTCGCGGATGTGATCGAGCGCCGCGGCGAAGCGTGCATCGACGAGCCCCGTCTGGCTTGCCTCGACGAGGTCCTTGGCCAGGCAGATCAGTCCGACCAGCTCGCCGCGCGCGTCGCGCAACGGCTCGCGGGTGGACAGGCACCAGCCGGCGCTGCCGTCGGCGAACACGGTCGGGTCGAGGCTGTCGATGACCGCCTGGCCGCTCTCGAGCAGGCGCCTATCCTGGCACAGCTCGCGTTCGGCGATCGCGCGCGGCAGCAGCTCGCGGGCCGTACGGCCGACCGCATCAAGCCGGCTGCGCAGCCCGCAGCGCCGCGCGCCGGCCTCGCTCAACGAGACGTAGCGCCCGTCGATGTCACGGACGGCAATGACGAGATCCGGCTGGTGATCGAACAGGGCTTCGAGCGCGGCCGGCAGGACCGTGCGGGCGAAGAAGGCCTCGCGCCAGCGGTGGAGCTCGCGACGCAGCCGCGCCGCACCCGAGAGGGCATCACGTTGGGCGCCGCCGGCCGGTTCGGCGTGCGGCCCGGGCGGACGCAGGCGAGCCTGGAGACGCTGCGGCATGCGCGGACGGGAGCGCCGATCGCGCTCAGAAGGCGTCGCCGCCGGCCGAGATCGCCCTTTCCATGCGGTCGCCGAGCGGGCCGATCTCGCCGATCAGGCGCTCGATTTCCTCGGCACTGAGCTCCTCGTACGGCCGGTTCTCGCAGAGATGCAGATACGGCGACCCATCGAGATCGCTGACCGCGAGGAAACCTACCCGCTGTTCCCAGTTGAAGCGCAGGCAGCGGCGCGCGTCCATGCCGGTCAACGGTCCGATCGGCGTGGAAATGCGCAGGTACTTGCGGCCGTCCTCGTGATCGAGCTCGGTGAGGTAGATGCCCTGGTGTCGCCGGTCGTCGAGCTTCAGGTCGAAGCAGACCAGGTACGGGTCGTTGATGCGCAGCTGATAACGGCTGCCGACGTGGGAACGGATGTGCTCGAAGCTCTGCATTGCCGTGGCGTCGTGGAGTCGGTCGTCGCCTATGCTACCGTGCGTGCGGATGGGAAGTCAGTCCAGCCAGGCCGAGCAGCGCATCCGCGCCGTGATTGCCGCCATCCCGCGCGGGCGCGTGGCGAGCTACGGCATCCTGGCCTCCCGCGCCGGTCTGCCCGGACGCGCACGCCTGGTCGGACGCGTATTGCGCGAGAGCCCGCCCGAAGCCGGTCTGCCCTGGCACCGGGTCCTGCGCGCCGACGGCCATCTCGCCTTCCCACCGGGCAGCACAGCGTTCCGCGAACAGGTCCGTCGCCTCGCCGCCGAAGGCGTGACGGTCACCCGCGGCCGCGTCGATCTCGCCGCCTTCGGCTGGGAACGGGATCTCGACCGTGAGCTGTGGGGACCGTCGTGCGCGGCGAAGAATGAGATAACTGATTGATGGTCAGCATGGAATACAACATCGAATTTGCCGAAAAGCTGAGCGAGGTTGCGCAATGGGTCGCCGAAGAAGGACTGGACGATTTCAGTGCACAGCGCACGGTGCTGTACCTGAGCCTTTTGTCTGCCGAGATCTCAATGAAAGCGCTACTCGAGCGTGCCGGGAAGCCTGTGTCAGAGATCAGGGGCCGATCCCACCGGCTCGCCGAACTGCTTCGAGATTTAGGACATTGCGAAGTCGAAGTGGAAATCATGCCGGGAAAGCGGCATTTCGTGCCAGCCACGCGCTTGCGTGGCCGACCAACGTTATCCGATAGGTCTGCACCAACGGTCGGAGATGTCCTTGACGCCGAGAAAAAGGGGGGTCGAGTTTTCCAAGCCGGATCAGGTACGGAGATGCGCTCTATCACTACCCGCCTGAGGTCGTAATGGGCATGGCATGCGAGGTTGCGCGATTTGCGCGTGAGCACTGGGGCAGCATCCGTCTGAGAGGCGATCGATAAGCTCTGATCGGTTTACATGACCGCAATGTGGCTTCACTGCCTAGGGCCGTAATTCGCATCGGCCGCGGACCATCGGTGCCTTGCGCTTGGTGTTATCGGGGCCGCCCGCCGCCGGAACCACCCGGCGATGCTCAATCGCTCGTGCGTGGCCGGGAGCACTTCGTGCTCGAACTCGCCGGACAGGAAGAACACGGCGGTGCCGGCGCGCGGTTCGATGTCGAGCGGACCTTCCGGTCGATAGAGCCGCAGCAGGCCGGCATGCCCGCGCTGCCAGTCGAGGTTGAGGTAGCTGACCACGGTCAGCGTGCGGGCGTCGTCGTCGCGGAAGCGATCGAGATGGCGCGCATAGCCGGCGCCGGGCGGGTAGAGCGCGTAATGCGCTTCGAGTTCGTGCAGGCCCAGCAGCAGGCGTTGATTCAAGATCACACGCAATGTTTCGAGGCGCTGCCACCAGGCCGCCTGTGGCGGGCTGAGCGCCTGCGGGTCGAACCAGCGCGTGCGATCGCCGCGCAGGCCGACCCGTTGGCGTCCCGCCCCGCGTCCGGTCGCGGCCGGCTGGAGTTTGGCCACGGCATCGAGTTGCCGGCAATCGTCGGCGAGCGCGGCACACAACTCACGATCGAAGAAATCGGTCAGCACGCACCAGCCGTCACGTTCGACGGCCTCGATGAGGCCATTGAACTCGGCGGTATCGGACGTCATCTGCATCTCGGCGTGGGCGCTGGGTATATCGGGCGCGCACGATACCCGTTCACGCTTGGAGGCGACAGGACATCCCATGCCTTTCGGCCTTCCCCCCGTCACGCGCGCGCTGCTGATCGCGAACGTCGCCGTCTACCTGCTCCAGCTCGCCACCGGCGATCTGCTGATCCTGCCGTTCGCGCTGTGGCCGCTCGGGCCGGATGTCTCGGGCATCGGCTTCCGACCGTGGCAGATCCTGAGTTACGGCTTCCTGCACGGCAACCTGCTGCATCTCGGCATGAACATGTTCGCGCTGTACATGTTCGGTGCGCCCGTCGAGCGCCTGTTCGGTACACAGCGGTTCGGGCTGTATTACCTGGTCAGCGTGGCCGGCGCGGCGCTCACCCAGCTCGTGGTCGTCGCGCTCTTCCAGCAGGGCTTCTATCCGACGATCGGCGCCTCGGGCGGCGTGTTCGGCCTGTTGCTCGCGTTCGGCCTGCTGTTTCCCGAAGCGCGCGTAATGTCGCTTTTTCTACCGATACCATTGCCGGCCCGGCAGTTTGTCGTCCTGTTTGGCGCTCTCGAACTGTTCCTCGGGGTGACCGGCACCCAGGCCGGCGTGGCCCATTTCGCGCATCTCGGCGGCATGCTCGGCGGCTATCTGCTGATCCGCTACTGGCGTGGCCGTACGCCGTGGCGGCCGGATCGCTGGCGCTGACGCGCGCTGCTTGCGCCGAGCAGCGGCCTCTCCGACACGCCAGCCCACATCGGTCATCTCGCCAGTCGGCGCGCATTGCAACGCGCTGCTCCCGGCCTACGCCTAGGCTTGCGGACAAGCGCAGCACTGCCGGGACATGCGGCGGTTCGCTGGCCCGCTTCCCCAACCCGATGAAGGAGATGCCCGCCATGACCGATACCCGCCTTGCCCCGCGCCTCGCTTCGTTCCTGCTGCTCGCTCTCGCTGCCGGCGCCGGTTCCGCCATCGCCTGTGAAAAATGGCCCCCGTATGCCGTCTCGGCCTGCGAAGGGGCCTGCAACGCGGCGCTGGTCGGCTGTCTGGGACGCACGGTGACCCAGACCGAGAAGAACGAGTGCTATGCCCGTTCCTGGGAATGCAAGGCGGCCTGCGTGCATCGTCGCTGAGGCGTCCTGGGTGATCACGACGGGAGCCGACGATGTTGCCGAGAGGATTGCGTACAACACTGCTGCTGGTGCTGATCGCACCACTCGGCTTCGCGCTCGGATTGTTCGGCACGCGGGTCGTCCAGCGCCTGACCGCCCAGCTTCCGGTGCGAGAGGGCGATTTCGCGGCCTATGTCGCCGAGGTCGGCAGTCCCGTGGTGCTGATCTCGAGCAGCACCTGTCCGTGGTGTGCGAAGACCCGCGAGTGGCTGGAGGCCCGCCACGTTTCGTACCGCGATTGCGTCATGGATCAAGATGAGTACGCACAGGCCCTGTTCCGGCGTCTCGACGGCCAGGCCGTACCGGTGATCCTGACATCGCATGCTGTCGTGACGGGATTCGATACGGCACTGTTCGAACGTGTGCTGGCGCTGACCGGCATGCCGGCACCGGCGCCTGCCGGGTCCACGCGCTGTGCACCGGGCGGGTGAGGCGGCGCTCGCGGCATCCCGACGTCAGTCCCGCTTCGCCCGCATCCCTCGGATATCCGGGTTCCGGTGCGAGCGAGCGTGCCTCGTCTTCCGCTTTTTCCCTATTTCGCAATCCACCTTTATGTATTCGAATGAGGAACAATCATGATCGTCACCCTGCGTTCCGTATTCCTGGCTGTGGCATTCTTCCTGGCCGCCGGTGCCGGCACGGCTGCCACCCTGTCGGCTCCACCGTCGTGCAGAAATAATTGCCAGTCGGAGCTGGCCACCTGCCTGCAGGAAAACTACACGCCGAAGCAAGTGTGTTATCGGGAGTACCGCGCCTGTGTCGCCGAGTGCTTGATCCACTGATCCGCGGCACCCGCTGCGCTTCGGCTCGCGGCCGGAGCGATGCGCTCACCGGCGTCGTCGATATGCTCCTGCCCCAGGCCCACGAGGGCCTCCGCGCCGACGACCGCATGGCTTGCGGAGTGACCGAGCGGTTTAGACGATGGTCGGGGCGTGGCCGGCATGCCGGTCTCCGGTCACGCCCTTAGCATAGGCGGCCTGTCCCTCGGGGAATCCGTCGTCCGTGCTGATCGCCTTCCTGACCGACCTCCACGCCAACCGCGAGGCCACGACGGCCTGCCTCGAATTCGCCGCGGAGCAGGGCGCCGAGCGCTATGTGTTCCTTGGCGATCTCGTCGGTTACGGCGCCGATCCGGGCTGGGTCGTCGATACCGTGTGCCGCTACGTCGCCGAGGGAGCGATGGCGGTGCGCGGCAATCACGATGTCGCCGTCATCCACGAGCCGTCGAAGGCGATGCACGACAGCGCGCGCCTCGTCGCCACATGGACGCGCGACCATCTCGATGCCGCGCAGATCGCCTTCATCGAAAGCCTGCCGCTGAGCATCGAGGAAGACGACCGGCTCTACGTGCATGCGAACGCCTGGGCGCCGGCCGAGTGGGGCTATGTGATGGGTCCGATGGATGCCGCACGCAGCCTGCGCGCGACTCGTCAGCGGCTGACCTTCCTCGGTCACGTGCACGAGCCGGCGTTGTACCACGGCGATTGGGTCGGCAAGGTGGCTGCTTTCGCGCCGCGCACCGGCGTAGATCTCGAACTCGTCAGCCAGCGGCGCTGGGTGGTGCTGCCGGGCTCGGTCGGTCAGCCGCGCGACGGCAACCCCGCGGCCTGCTGCGCGCTTTACGACACGACGCGCAACGTGCTGCGTTTCGAGCGCGTGCCGTATGACGTCGATGCCGCCGCGGCCCGCGTGCGTGCCGCCGGATTGCCCGCGGCGCTGGCCACGCGACTCGAACGCGGAGGTTGAGATGAGTGCGGGCGAACTCGCAGCGGGCAGCGTGATCGACGGTTTCCGTCTCGAGGAATGCGTCCACCAAGGCGGCATGGCGACGCTATGGCGCGTGACCCATGCCGCCCATGCGCTGCCGATGCTGATGAAGGTGCCACGCCTGCGTTACGGGGACGATCCGGCCGCGATCGTCGGCTTCGAGGTCGAGCAGATGATCCTGCCGCGCCTCGTCGGCCCGCACGTGCCGCGCTTCGTCGCCGCCGGCGACTTCACTGTGCAGCCGTATCTGGTCATGGAATACGTCGCCGGCAGGTCGCTGCGGCCGCGTCTGGACGAGGCACCATTGCCGATCGGCGAGGTCGCCGCGATCGGCGCGAAGGTCGCCACTGCCCTCGCCGACGTGCACCGCCAGCACGTCATCCACCTCGACGTGAAGCCGAGCAACATTATGCTGCGCGACAGTGGCGAGGCGGTGCTGGTGGACTTCGGCCTGTCGCATCATGACCAGCTGCCGGATCTGCTCGCCGAGCAGTTCCAGTTGCCGATGGGTACCGGCCCGTACATCGCGCCGGAGCAGGTGCTCGGCGTGCGCGAGGAGCCGCGCAGCGATCTGTTTGCGCTGGGCGTGACGCTCTATCACCTCGTCACCGGCGAGCGGCCGTTCGGCAATCCGACCAGCCTCGGCGGCCTGCGCCGGCGCTTCTATCGCGATCCGGAACCGCCGCGCGCACTGCGACCGGATGTCCCGCGCTGGCTGCAGGAGGTCATCCTGCGCTGTCTCGAGGTCGATCCGGATGCGCGCTATGCGAGCGCCGCGCAGCTCGCTTTCGATCTCGGTCATCCCGAGCAGGTGCCGTTGACCGAGCGCGCCGAGCGTGCGCATCGCGACGGCGCGTTGACCGTTGTCAGACGCTGGTTCCAGTCGATCGGACGCGAGCACGGCGCGCGTCACAGCGTCGCCGAACAGTTGAGTCGCGCGCCGATCATCGTCGCCGCGATCGACGTGATCCACGGCGCACCGGCGCTCGCCGAGGCATTGCGTACCGCGGTGCGCCGCCTGATCGCGACGGAGCCGGAGGCGCGGCTCGCCTGCGTGACCGTGCTGCGCGTGCCGCGCATCGGCCTCGACAGCAATGTCGATCGCGAAGGCCGCAATCGCCACGTGAAGCGCCTGATCGGGCTCAAGCACTGGGCGCGCGAACTCGGCCTTCCCGAGGAGCGCATCACGTTCCATGTGCTCGAGGCACCCGATCCTGCCGAGGCGCTGGTGGAGTACGCGCGCAACAACCACGTCGATCACATCGTCATGGGCGCACGCGGCAACTCTTCGCTGCGCCGCTTCCTCGGCAGTGTGTCGGCGCGCGTGGTCAGCGAGGCCTCGTGCACGGTGACCGTGGTGCGCGTGCCGGAGCGTGAGACGGCCGCGCAGGGCGTGGCATCGCCCGGCCACGATGCGCACCACGAGGAGCCCTGGTCACCGCTGTGATGGACGCCGGCGACCTGGCTCGCAGCGGTCGCGCGATACTCAGTTCACGGCCGGCGGCGTGATGGGCTCACTGCCATCGACCATCTCCTGCCGGGCGCGCGGCAGGGCCTGCGGATGCCGGTCCTGCAGGAAGCGGATCAATGCCTCGCGCACCTCGCAGCGCAGATCGAAGGCGAGTCCGGAATTTGCCGCGCTGACCAGCGCGCGGACCTGGACCGCGCGTTCGCTCGCATCGGTCACCTGCAGCAGGCAGACGCGTCCGTCCCAGCGCGGCGAGGCGCGGCAGATCCGCTCGAGCTCGCCGCGCAGCACATCGAACGGCGTGGCGTAATCGAGCCACAGGAACACCGTGCCGAGCAGGTTGGTGCTGCGTCGCGTCCAGTTCTCGAACGGGTGTTCGAGGAAGTAGTTCAGCGGCACCACGAGACGGCGGTCATCCCAGATGCGGATCACCACGTAGGTGCCGCCGATCTCTTCGATGCGGCCCCATTCGTTCTCGACGATGACCACATCGTCGAGGCGGATCGGCTGGGTCAGTGCGATCTGCATGCCGGCGATCAGATTGGCCAGCACCGGGCGCGCGGCAAAGCCGACCACGAGGCCGGCGATGCCCGCCGAGGCGAGCAGGCTCGCGCCGAGCTGGCGCGCGGCCGGAAACGTCATCAGTACGGCGGCGAGCCCGAGGATCGCGATCAGCGTATTCAGGCTGCGTGCGAGCAGGTCGGTCTGGGTGCGGATGCGGCGCGCCTCGAGATTGTCCGCGACGTCGGTCGGATGGCGGTGCGCGACCCAGCCGGACACGGCACGCACGAGACGCATGCTAGCCCAGGTGAGGCCGAGCACGAACAGCACGAGCAGCGCGTGGTGCAGGATCGCGAAGGCGCGCACGGGCGGCGCGACCGAGGCGAACGGCAGCATCGCACCGATGGGCAGCAGGCGCCGCGCGGAGACATCGAGGCTCGCCAGCATGTGGCCCGCCGCGCTCGACGCCGGCACCCAGCGACGCGTCGCCGCGCCGACCACGCGCGCGACGAGCCAGCCCGTGAGCGCGGCGGCCAGCAGCAGGCCGAGGTGGACCAATGCCACGGATGGCGTCAGCGTGGTGTCGCGCATGCCAGCGCGGTCTCGACGGACCGGGTCGAAAGGGCCGCAAGGAAACCCTGCCGCCAGGCGGTGATATCGTGTTCGCGCAGCACGTCCATCATCCGGGCCCATCGTTTGCGACGGTCATCGCGCGACATCACGAGACCCGCATGCAGGCTCGCCGCCATGCCCTCGATGTCGTAGGGGTTGACCAGGATCGCGTCGTCCAGCTCGCGTGCGGCGCCGGCAAAGCGCGACAGGACGAGCGCGCCGGGGTCCTCCGGATCCTGTGAGGCGATGTATTCCTTGGCGACGAGGTTCATGCCGTCGCGCAGCGGCGTGACGAATCCGATCCGTGCAAGCCGGTAGAAGCCGGCGAGCGCGGCCTGGGTGTAGCTCTGATTGACGTAGCGCAGCGGCGTCCAGTCCGGTTCGGCGAGCCGGCCGTTGATCGCGCCGGCGATGCGTTCGAGCTCGCGACGCATGCGCCGGTATTCGCTGACCTCGGTGCGCGATGGCGGCGCGATCTGCAGCATCGTCACCTGCCGGCGGTGCTCGGGGTGCCTGTCGAGCAGCTCGCCGAATGCACGGAAGCGCTCGACCAGACCCTTGCTGTAGTCGAGCCGGTCCACGCCGATGATCAGCGCCCGCCCGGCGAGGCTGCGCGAGAGCTCGGTGCACTCCTCGCCGGTGACGGCCGCCTGCGCCTGGCTCTCGACTTCGCGTACGTCGATGCCGATCGGAAACACGCCAGTGCGCAGGCTGCGCCGGCCGCCACGCACGCTGATCATGCCGCTCTCGTTGATCTCCGCACCGGCATGCTGGCGCAGATAACCGTGGAACGCGCGCAGGTAATCGGTGGTATGGAAGCCGACCAGGTCGTAATCGGCCAGGCTCTCGAACAGCTCGCGGTGGATCGGCAGGAGTTCGAGCAACTCCGGCGGCGGCAACGGCGTGTGCAGGAAGAAGCCGAGGCGCGCGCGCACTTCGCGTGCGCGCAGCATCGCGGCCAGTGGAATCAGGTGATAGTCGTGAACCCAGACCAGGTCGTCCGGCTGCACGAGTCGTGCGAGGTGCTCGGCGAAGCGCGTGTTGACTGAGAGATAGGCGTCCCAGTGGTTGCGGCTGAAATCCACGAGGCCCGGGCGGAAATGCAGCAGCGGCCAGAGCGTGCGATTGGCGAAGCCCGCGTAGAAATCGGCATGCTCGCGACGCGTGAAGTCGAGGGTCAGGAAGCTGACATTGCCTTCCTGCTGACGATGCAGGGTTTCGCTCCCCCCCGCTGCCACGCGGCCGCTCCAGCCGAACCACAGCCCGCCGGTTTCGCGCAGCGCCGTACGCATCGCGAGTGCGAAGCCGCCGGGCGGGTGCTCGCTCGGCAGCGCCACACGGTTCGAGACGATCACCAGGCGTGCCAACTAGACCACCTCCTCCCAGCGCCGCGACAGGCGCATCGCCGCCTGGATCAGGCCGACCATCGAATAGGTCTGCGGGAAGTTGCCCCAGGCCTCGCCGGTGGTGGGATCGATGTCCTCGGAGAACAGGCCGAGCGGATTGGCGCGCGCTAGGATCGCCGTGAACAGCTCGCGCGCTTCGTCGCAGTGGCCGAGCGCGGCGAGCGCGTCGATGTACCAGAACGTGCACAGGTTGAACGTGCTGTGCGGCAGACCGAAATCATCCGCCGCGCGGTAACGGAACACATAGCTGCCATGACGCAGCTCCTCACCCACGGCCTCCACGGTCGCGATGAAGCGGGGATCGTCGGCACGGATGAAGCCGACGTCGTGCATCAGCAGTACGCTCGCGTCCAGCGCCTCGTCGCCGAAGCAGGCAGTGAATGCATGGCGTCCGCCATGCCAGGCGCGCGCGGTGATGTCGGCATGCAGGCGCACGGCTTCCTGCCGCCAGTACTCCGCACGCGAGGTGAGGCCGATCTGCGCCGCGATCCGCGCGAGCCGGTCGCAGGCTGCCCAGCACATCACCGCCGAATAGGTATGCGCCGCGGTACGCCCGCGATATTCCCAGATGCCCGCGTCGGGCGTCGCGTACAGCCTCGCGGCGAGCCGGCCGAGCGGCTCCAGGCGCTCGAAGGTCGCCACATTGCCGGCGGGCGTGATGCGCTGATCGAAGAACAGTTGCGAGGTCGCCAGCAGCACGCTGCCGTAGGCGTCGTGCTGGCGCTGCGTCCAGGCCGCATTGCCGACCCGCACGGGCTCCATGCCGCGGTAGCCGGCGAGTCCCGGCACGATGCGCTCGTGCAGCTCGCGTTCATAGTGGATGCCGTACAGCGGCTGCAGCTCGTCCTCGGCAGTCGCGATGTTCGCGATGAATCGCAGGTATTCCTCCATCGAACGCGTGGCGCCGAGCCGGTTCAGCGCACGCACCACGAAGGCCGCGTCGCGTAGCCAGCAATAGCGGTAATCCCAGTTGCGCCCGCTGTCGGGCGATTCCGGAATCGACGTGGTCATCGCCGCGACGATCGCGCCCGAGCCTTCGTACTGACAGAGCTTGAGCGTGATCGCCGCGCGGATCACCGCGGCCTGCCAATCGACCGGCACGGACAGGTTGCGCACCCATTCGCGCCAGTAGTGGCGGGTCTGCTCGAGCTGGTCGCGCACCAGACGGGCGACGTCGTCGGTAACGGTTTCGTCGGGGCCGAGCAGGAGGTGTGCGGTCCGATCGAGCAGGAACGACAGCTCGTCGCGCACATGCGGCAGCGACAGGTCGGTGGTCAGGCGCAGGGTCCAGCCGTCGAGCAGGTAGCGCACGTGATTGCTGCCCCAGGTACGCTCCGGCACTGCCGCGCCGTAATCGCGCAATGGCCGCAGCCTGACGCGCACGCGTGGCTGGCCGGACACGGGGCGCAGGCGGCGCATCAGCGTGACGGGATGGTAGAAACGCCCGTACTGCCGGTAGCGTGGTGCGAAGTCGGTGATCTCCAGCGCATTGCCCGTGTTGTCGCGCAGGATCGTGGTCAGCACGGCCGTATTCGGCTCGTACTGCTGCACCGCGCTCGCGAGGCCTTCGAGTTCCACGGCGAAGTAGCCCGCGTCGTGTTCGCGCGGCGACATCAGCGCGCAGAACACCGGGTCACTGTCGAAGGCGGGCAGACAGCACCATACGATGCGACCGGTCGCGTCGATCAGCGCACCCACGCTGCCGTTGCCGATCACGCCGAGATCGAGGCTGGCGTCCTGCATCGTGGCCGCTCCTTAGTCGTACGGCAGAAATCGCTTCCGGTGGTAACGCCCCTGGCGGAAGAAAACTCCCGCCACGAGCGGACGCGGCCGCCGGCCCGGTCCGCGCGGTGCGCGGTTGCAATGACCGCGCCAAGCGGTGGGGATCGCGAGAGACGGCTCGCCGGGTGTCGCGCGCGGCGTCAGGGCCGCATCGCGAGATCGTCGAGCCAGTCGCGCAGGGCCGCCGGATCGGCCAGGGCGAAATGCGCTGCGGTCGGGCGGCGCGCGCCGATCACCACGCCCTCACCGTCGAGTGCCTGCGCAGCGGCGAAGGCAGGCTCGTCGGTATGGTCATCGCCGATCATGATCGGGCGCCGTCCGCGGAACGGGGGCT
>CAYYHP010000052.1:0-16046 GCA_964471815.1 uncultured Rhodanobacteraceae bacterium | reverse complement strand
TGGTCAGATTGTTGAAGCCCTGCAGCTTCAGGCGCGGGAGCGGCTTGACCACGGCTGATACCTCGCAATGGCCGGGGTGGGGAAAAAGGGGCGCGGATTATGGACCAATCCGATCCGGGATTAAACGTCCGCCGCGAATCGCATAAGATGCCCCGGTCTGCAGGCGCCAGCCGGGTGTGTGGTCGACGCGGCCGAGGCCGGTGCCGCGGCCCGCCGCCGTCTATCGCGGGCGTCGGCATCCACCGTAGGGGACGAGGTAGACCGTGGCTGATTTCCGTTACAACCTCCAGCAGACCGTGAACAAGGTGCAGGCGCCGCCCATGCTGGTGCCGGACCGCGCGGCGATGGAGCGCTTCCTGGTTCAGTGCCATCGCCGTCGCTATCCCGGCAAGACAGCAATCATCCGCCCCGGCGACCAGGCCAACATCCTCTACTACATCATCGACGGCTCGCTGACGGTGCTGACCGAGGACGAGGAGGGCCGCGAGCTGATCCTCGCCTACATCAACCGCGGCGAGTTCATCGGCGAGATGGGTCTGTTCGTCGAGACGCCACGCCGCGAGGTCATGGTGCGTACGCGCACGCCGTGCGAGCTGGCCGAGATCAGCTACGAGCGGTTGTTCCAGCTGTTCGAGGGCCCGCTGGCCTCCGAGTGCCCGAAGATCCTGTTCGCGATCGGTTCGCAGCTCACGAACCGCCTGCTGCACACGAGCCGCAAGGTCAGCCGTCTGGCCTTCATGGACGTGACCAGCCGCGTCGCCAAGACGTTGATCGACCTCTGCTCCGAACCGGATGCGATGAGTCACCCGAAAGGCACGCAGATCCGCATCTCGCGCCAGGAGATCAGCCGCATCGTCGGCTGCTCGCGAGAGATGGTCGGCCGCGTGCTCAAGGAGCTCGAGGAGGAGGGCATGATCGCGGTCTCGGGCAAGACCATCGTGGTGCACGGTACGCGCTGAGCCCCGCACGCCGCGGCATGATGCCGCTGTGCGGCGGCGTCGCGCCCGAAAGGTTAGGCGAACAGCCGGCGCAATTCCGCGCCTGGATCGGCCGCGCGCATGAACGCTTCGCCGACCAGAAACGCACGCACGCCGTAGGCACGCATCTGGGCGACGTCCTCCGACGTGAGGATGCCGCTCTCGGTGACGAGGATCTGATCGGCCGGCACGCGCCCGCGCAGCTCGAGCGTGGTGTCGAGCGAGACCTCGAAGGTGCGCAGGTTGCGGTTGTTCACGCCGATCAGCACGCGCGGATCGCGCAGCGCTGGCAGGGCGAGCGTGCGTTCGAGTTCCGTCGCGTCATGCACTTCGACGAGCACGTCCATGCCGAGGTCGAGCGCGAGTTCGGCGAGTGCGGCGAGGCGTGCGTCGTCCAGCGCGGCGACGATCAGCAGGATGCAGTCCGCACCGAGCGCGCGTGCCTCGACGACCTGCCAGGGATCGATCAGGAAATCCTTGCGCAGTACCGGCAGCGGGCAGGCCGCGCGGGCCTCCCCGAGGTAGGCGTCCGCGCCCTGGAAGAAGTCCACGTCGGTCAGCACCGATAGGCAGGCCGCGCCGCCCGCCGCATAGCTCGCGGCGATCTCGGCCGGGTCGAAATCCGCGCGGATCACGCCCTTGCTCGGGCTCGCCTTTTTCACCTCGGCGATCACGGCCGGCTGCCCGGCGGCGACGCGGGCGCGCAGCGCCGCCGCGAATCCGCGCACGGCGGGTGCCGCGGCGGCCTGCGTCCGCAGCGTTTCGATGCCGATGCGCGCACGGCGCTCGCGGACCTCCTCGACCTTGCGCGCGAGGATGCGCTGCAGGATGTCGCTCATGCGGCATCGCCCCGTGCGTATCCGCCGTAGGCCCGTTCGACCCTGGCCACGCGCAGCTCGAAGTGCCGGTACCACTCGCGCCGGCCGCGCTCGCGCGCCAGGGCGTGCTCGGCATGGCGGCGCCAGGCGGCGATCGCGGCCTCGCTTTCCCAGTAGCTCACGGTGATGCCGAAACCGGATTCATCGCGGGCGCTTTCCACGCCGAGGAAGCCGGGTTGCTGGGCGGCCAGCGCGATCATGCGTGTCGCCGTTGCCGCGTAGCCGACGTCCCCATCATGCCGTTGCGAGGCGAAGATGACGGCGAAGTACGGGGGTGCCGGCGTGCGGGCGAAACGGTCGTCGTTCATGGGTGTCCTCAGCTGCCGGCGAGGCGCCGCGTGGTCGCGACGAAATGCGCGAGACGCCCGCGTGCCGCGCCGCTTGCCACGGCTTCCGCCGCCGCGCCGATGCCGGCCTGGATCGATTCGGCCACGCCGGACACGTACAGGGCCGTGCCGGCATTCAGGACCACGATGTCGCGCGCTGCACCGGGCCGTCCGTCGAGGGCCTCCAGCACGCGCTCGACCGATTCGGCCGGGTCGCGTACGGCGAGGCGGCGCGACGAGGCCATCGCCAGGCCGAATTCCTCCGGATGGATCTCGTACTCGCGCAGCGTGCCGTCGCGCAGCTCGCCGACCAGCGTGCCCGCGCCGAGCGAGATCTCATCCATGCCGTCCTTGCCCCAGACCACCAGCGCGCGGCGTGCACCGAGCCGTTCCAGCACGCGCACCTGGATGCCGACCAGATCCGGATGGAACACGCCGAGCAGGATGTTCGGCGCGCAGGCCGGGTTGGTCAGCGGGCCGAGGATGTTGAACAGCGTGCGCACGCCGAGCTCGCGGCGCACCGGTGCGACCGCCTTCATCGCCGGATGGTGGTTCGGCGCGAACATGAAGCCGATGCCGGTTCCCTCGATGCACTCGGCGACCTGCGCCGGCGCGAGGTCGATGCGCGCGCCGAGCGCCTCGAGTGCATCGGCGCTGCCGGATTTCGAGGACACGCTGCGGTTGCCGTGTTTGGCCACGCGCGCACCGGCCGCGGCCGCGACGAACATGGCCGCGGTCGAGATGTTGAAAGTCCCGGCATTGTCGCCGCCGGTGCCGACGATATCGACCAGATTGGCATACGGCGGCACCGGTACCGGTGTCGCCAGCTCGCGCATCACCCGCGCGGCAGCGGCGATCTCGCCGACCGTTTCCTTCTTCACGCGCAGGCCGGTCAGGATCGCCGCGGTCAGCACCGGCGAGACCTCGCCGCGCATGATCTGGCGCATCAGGTCGATCATCTCGTCGGCGAAGATCTCGCGGTGTTCGATCGTGCGCTGCAGCGCTTCCTGGGGCGTGATCGGCATGGGCGGCGGATCGGGCGGTGGATGGGCGGCGGCGCTGCGATGCTCAGGCGGCCGCCGCGAGCGGCAGGCCGAGGAAATTGCGCAGCAGGTCGTGGCCGTGTTCGGTGAGGATCGATTCCGGATGGAACTGCACGCCCTCGACCGCGAGCGTGCGGTGACGCAGGCCCATGATTTCGTCGAGGCTGCCGTCGTCGCGCGTGGTCCACGCGGTCACCTCGAGGCAGTCGGGCAGGGTGTCGGCATCGACCACGAGCGAGTGGTAACGCGTCGCCTCGAACGGCGAGGGCAGGCCGGCGAACACGCCCTTGCCGGCGTGATGGATCGGCGAGGTCTTGCCGTGCATGATCGTCTTCGCGCGCCGTACCACGCCGCCGAAGGCCTGGCCGAGCGCCTGGTGACCGAGGCAGACGCCGAAGATCGGGATGCGGCCGGACAGGTCGCGCAGCACGTCGAGTGACACGCCGGCCTCGTTCGGCGTGCACGGACCCGGCGAGATCACGATGCGCTCAGGCGCGGCCGTGGCGATTTCCGCGACGCTCCATTCGTCGTTGCGGATCACCTTGACGTCCTGACCGAGCTCGCCGAGGTACTGCACGAGGTTCCAGGTGAAACTGTCGTAGTTGTCGATCATCAGCAGCATGGTCGGCCTTCGGCACTGCCGCGTGCGGTGTGCGAATGATGTCGAAGCCTCGCATGAGGCTGCCGGACGGTTCAAATGGCGGGTGGATATGGATCGCCCGCCAGCCGGGTCGCCGCCGCGGGCGCTCTCGACCGGTGCGCGGGGCGGCGTCAGCGCGCTTCGAGCATCCGCCGCAGCGTCGCAAGCGCCTGGCCGCGGTGGCTGATGCGGTTCTTCAGCGCCGGATCGAGCTCCGCGGCACTCGCCGCGTGGACGGGATCGAAGAATACCGGGTCGTAGCCGAAGCCGCGTTCGCCGCGCGGCGCGGTGAGGATGCGGCCATGCCAGCGGCCTTCGGCGATCAGCGGCGCGGGGTCGTCGGCACTGGTCATCAGCACGACCGTGCAGTGGAAGTGCGCGGTGCGGGCCGCGTCGGGCAGGTCGCGCAGTTCATCCAGCAGCCGCGCGATGTTGGCGGCGCCGTCGCCGTGGCGGCCGGCATAGCGTGCCGAGTGCAGGCCCGGCGCGCCGCCGAGCGCATTCACGCACAGGCCGGAGTCGTCGGCGAGCGCCGGTAGGCCCGTGCGGCCCGCGGCATGGCGTGCCTTGATGATCGCGTTCTCGACGAAGCTCAGGCCGGTCTCCTCGGCATCCTCGACACCGAACTCGGATTGCGCCTGCAGGTCGAGGTTGAGATCGCCCAGCAGGTCGCGCAGCTCGGCGAGCTTGCCGGCATTGCCGCTGGCGAGGACGAGCTTCATCCGCGTGGCTCCACCAGGTCCCAGCGGTTGCCGTACGGGTCCTCGAACACCACCACTGTGCCGTAGGCCTCCTCGCGCGGTGCCTCGACGAAGAGCACGCCCTTCGCCAGCATCGCGGCGTGGTCGCGGCGGAAGTCGTCGGTGTGCAGGAAGAAGCCGACGCGGCCACCGGTCTGGCGGCCGATGCTCGCACGCTGGGCGTCGTTTGCGGCCTGCGCGAGCAGCACGCCGGTCTCGGCGCCGGCAGGCGCCACCACCACCCAGCGCTTCGCGGCATTGCCGGGTACCGCACCGAGCAGGCGGTCCTCGCGCAGTTCGAAGCCGAGCGAGCCGACGTAGAAGTCGATCGCGCGGTCGTAGTCGTCGACCACCAGGGCGAAGCAGGCGATGTGCCTGCGCGTGGCCACGGTCAGCCTGCCAGTGCGGCGCGCTGTGCCGCGAGCAGTTCACCGATCCCCTGCGCGGCCAGGCCGAGCAGCGCGTCGAGCTCGTCGCGGCGGAACGCATGGCCCTCGGCGGTGCCCTGCAGCTCGATGAAGCCGCCGCCATCGTTCATCACGACGTTCATGTCGGTATCGCAGTTCGCGTCCTCGGCATAATCGAGATCGAGCACCGGCGTGCCGCGATAGATGCCGACCGAGACCGCGGCGATCGCGCCGTGCAGCGGATCGCGCGATACGAGGCGGCGCGCCCTGAGCGTGGCGATCGCATCGGCCAGCGCGACGTAGGCGCCGGTGATGGCCGCCGTGCGCGTGCCGCCGTCGGCCTGCAGCACGTCGCAGTCGAGCGTTATCGTGCGTTCGCCGAGCGCGGCGCGGTCGACGCAGGCACGCAGCGAACGGCCGATGAGACGCTGGATCTCCAGCGTGCGGCCGCCCTGGCCACCGCGTGCGGCTTCGCGCTGGGTGCGCTCCTTGGTCGCACGCGGCAGCATGCCGTACTCGGCGGTGACCCAGCCTTCGCCCTTGCCGCGCAGGAACGGCGGCACCTTTTCCTCGATGCTGGCCGTGCACAGCACGCGCGTGTCGCCGAACGCGATCAGTACCGAACCTTCGGCATGGCGCGTGTAATGACGCTCGATGGTCACGGCGCGCAGCTGGTCGGCGGCGCGCCCGGAAGGGCGTGGCGTGGCGGTCATCGGGGTGCGGCGCTTGGGGGAAGAGGGCAGGCGAGTTTACCATTGCCGCCCTTGACGACGACCCGGGACGCCCATGCTTCGCAGCATGACCGCCTACGCCAGCGCCGAATGCGCCACGCCGCTCGGCGTGCTGTCCTGCGAGCTGCGTTCGGTGAACCACCGCTACCTCGAACTCAGCCCGCGCCTCCCCGAGGAGCTGCGTGCGATCGAGTCCGTCCTGCGCGAGCGCGTCGCCACGCGCCTGACGCGCGGCAAGGTCGATGTCGGCCTGCGCCTGCGCGCCCAGGGCGACGCGGCCGGCAGGCTCGAACTCAACGAGGCCCTGCTCGGACAGCTCGCCGACGCGGCGCTGCGCCTGCGCGCGCACTTCCCGAGCCTCGCCACGGATTTCGTCGCGCTGATGGAGTTCGAGGGCGTGCGGGTCAAGCCGGAACTCGATCAGGCCGCCCTGCAGCAGGCCGCGCTCGACGTGCTCGAACGCGCGCTCGACGACATGGTGGCCACGCGCTCGCGCGAGGGCGAGCGCCTCGGCGTGTCCCTCGCCGAGCGCCTCGACGGCATCGAGCGCACCGTGCTACAGGTGCGTGGGTGGATGCCGGAAATCCGCGCGGCGTTGCGTGCGCGGCTCGAACAGCGGCTCGCCGACCTGCGCCAGCCGGCCGATCCGGGCCGTCTCGAACAGGAGCTCGTGCTGCAGATCTCGCGCATCGACGTGGACGAGGAGCTCGATCGCCTCGCCGCGCACGTCGCCGAGGCGCGGCGCATCCTGCGCCTGCCGGACGCCGTGGGCAGGCGACTGGATTTCCTCATGCAGGAGTTCAATCGCGAGGCCAACACCCTGGCCTCGAAATCCGTCGATCAGCGCACCACCCAGGCTGCCGTCGAGCTGAAGGTGCTGATCGAGCAGATGCGCGAGCAGGTCCAGAACATCGAGTAACGGCCATGCCCGGAACCCTGTTCATCGTCGCCGCACCCTCGGGCTCCGGCAAGACCAGTCTGGTCAGGGCACTGCTCGAGCGCGAGCGCGACATCGTGCTGTCGGTGTCCTACACATCGCGTCCGCCGCGGCCGAGCGAGCAGGATGGCGTGCATTACCACTTCATCTCGCGCGGCGTGTTCGAGCTGATGATCGAGCGCGGCGAGTTCTTCGAGCACGCCGTGGTTCACGGCGATCTGAAAGGCACCGCGCGCGCGCCGGTGATGGAGACGCTCGCCACTGGCCGCGACATGCTGCTCGAGATCGACTGGCAGGGCGCGCGCCAGGTGCGCGCGCAGGTGCCGGGCGCGGTGAGCATCTTCATCCTGCCGCCCGCGCGCCGCGAGCTCGAACGGCGCCTGCGCGCGCGCGCCTCGGACAGCGAGGCATCGATCCAGCGCCGGCTCGCCGATTCGCGCACGGAGATCGCGCATGCCGGCGAGTTCGATTACATCGTCATCAACGACCGTTTCGAGGACGCGCTCGGCGATCTGCTCGCGGTAATCACGGCACAGCGTCTGAAAGCCGCGAATCAGATCGCGCGCTACCCGACCCTGCTGGCCGATCTGTTGCGCGTCGAGTGAAGCGGCGGCCCGGCTGTGTCCGCTGTGCTTTCCCGCCCGTGGCGGCTCGGGTAAGGTAGCGCGTCCCGGCGCGCAGCGCCGGTCGTCTGCCTCCTCCGTGATGTCCGATTCCACGCATTCCGTCCCGCCCGTCGCCGATGCGCTCGTCAGCGTGCGTGGCCTGCAGACCGCGCTCGGCGGCAAGCTGATCTTCGACGGCGTTGATCTCGACATCCCGCGCGGCGCGATCACCGCGATCATGGGGCCGAGTGGCACCGGCAAGACCACGCTGCTCAGGCACATCACGGGCCAGCTGCGCCCGGACGCCGGCACGATCCGCGTGGATGGCCAGGAACTCGGCACGCTCGGCCGCGAGGCACTGTTCGGCCTGCGCGAGCGGATCGGCTATCTGTTCCAGAATTCCGCGCTGCTGACCGATTTCAGCGTATTCGAGAATGTCGCGTTCCCGCTGCGCCAGCACCTGAAGCTGCCCGAGGAACTGATCCGCAACATCGTGCTGACCAAGCTGCAGGCCGTCGGCCTGCGCGGCGCGGCGCACCTGATGCCGAGCGAACTTTCCGGCGGCATGGCGCGGCGCGTCGCACTGGCGCGCGCGATCGTGCGTGATCCGATGCTGCTGATCTACGACGAGCCCTTCGTCGGCCTCGATCCGATCGCGTTGAACCAGGTCCTGAAACTGATCCGTACACTGAACCGCACGCTGGGCCTGACCAGCATCCTCGTCGCGCACGAGCTCGCCGCGGTGAGCCGCGTGGCCGACCATATCCACCTGATCGCCGCGGGTCGCATCGTCGCGCACGGCGCTCCGCGCGAACTCGAGGCTGGCGGATCGGACTGGACACGGCAGTTCTTCGGCGGCGAGGCGGACGGGCCGGTGCCGTTCCACTATCCGGCACGCGACTACGCCGAGGACCTCGGCTTCCCGGGAGGTATACGATGAAGGCGAAACCCGGGCGACCGAGCGCGCTGGGCGCCGCGCTCGCGCAGATCGGTGCGTGCGGCCTGTTCTTCGTGTCGATCCTGGCCGCGCTGCCGCGCAGCCTGCGCTATCTGCGCGAAACTTCGCGCCAGGTGTACTTCGTCGGCGCGATGAGCCTCGTGATCATCATGACCTGCGGCCTGTTCGTGGGCATGGTGCTCGGCCTGCAGCTCTACCACACGCTGTCGATCTTCGGCGGCACCGCGGCGCTCGGTACCGTGGTTGCCTTGTCGCTGTACCGCGAGCTCGGCCCGGTGGTCACCGCATTGCTGTTCGCCGGCCGCGCGGGCACCTCGATCACCGCCGAGATCGGCCTGATGCGCGCGACCGACCAGCTCGCGGCGATGGAGATGATGGCGGTCGATCCGCTCGCCTACGTGGTCGCGCCGCGCTTCCTCGCTGGCCTGATCGCGATGCCGCTGCTCGCCTGCGTGTTCAACGCACTCGGCATCTTCGGCGCGCATCTGGTCGGGGTGTCCTGGCTCGGTCTCGACAACGGCACGTTCTGGTCGAACATGACCGCGAACGTCGAGGTCTGGGGGGATGTCGTCAACGGCGTGTGGAAGAGCGCCGCGTTCGGCGGCGTGGTCGCGCTGATCGCGACCTTCCAGGGTTATACGACCGCGCCGACCAGCGAGGGCGTCGCGTATGCCACCACCCGTACCGTGGTGTTCTCGTCGATCGTGACCCTCGCGCTCGATTTCGTGCTCACCGCCTTCCTCATGTGATGCGAGCCGCACCATGACCCAACGTCAGTCGTTCCAGATCGGTACCGGCCTGTTCATCCTGCTCGGCTTCGCCGCGCTCGGTTACCTCGCCACGCAGACCACGAGCCTCGCGAACTTCGAGCAGGGACCGAGCTATTCGCTGAAGGCGCGCTTCACGAACGTTGGCCAGCTCAAGCTGCGCGCGCCGGTCAAGATCGCCGGCGTGCGCATCGGCTCGGTAGCGACGATCGCGCTCGAGCCGGACAAGCTCGACGCACTGGTCACGCTGGCGATCGACAAGCGCTTCAGCCAGCTGCCCGAGGATTCCGCCGCGGCGATCCTGACCAGCGGCCTGCTGGGCGATCAGTACATCGGCATCCAGCCGGGTGGTGCGCCCGACGCGCTCAGGGACGGCGACGAGCTCGTCCTCACGCAGAGCGCGATCCAGCTCGAGGAACTGATCGGCAAGTATCTGGTCGGTGGCAATACGCCGGGCAAGACCGGCGGCGAGCCCGGCAAGACGCCGGATGCTGCCAAGTAACGGAGGAAAACCATGCTGCGCAGGACATTCCTGATTACCCTGATCGTGTTCGCCGGCTGGCTGACGCCGCCGCCGGCCAGCGCCGCGCCGACCGAGCCGAATGCGGTGGTGCAGGGCATCGCCGACGATCTGGCCAAGACGATCGAAGGCCGCAAGGAGCAGTTGCGCAACGACCGCGAGGCGCTGATCAAGCTGATCGACAGCATCGTGCTGCCCCACTTCGACATCGACTACGCCTCGATCCTCGTGCTCGGCCAGAACGCGCGCAGCGCCACGCCGGAGCAGCGTTCGCGCTTCGCCAAGGCGTTCTACAACTCGATCTCGTATCGCTACGCGGAAGGTCTCCTGAACTACACGCGCGGCCGGGTCAACGTGCTGCCGTTCAAGGGCGAGCTCAACGACAAGCGTTCGCTGGTGCGCACCGAGGTCGTACTCGACGACGGCAAGCGCGTGCCGGTCGATTACGTATTCCGCAAGACCCGGGAAGGCGAGTGGAAGGCCTACGACGTGATCATCGAGGGCATTTCCTACGTCACCAACTACCGCAATCAGGTGGCCGCCGAGATCGCCAAGTCGAATCTTGACGCGCTGATCGCACGCCTCGAGACACAGGGCGCGGATGCCCTGAAGAGCCTCGAGGAGAACGCCAAGCAGTCGCCGTGAATCCCTCTGTCGATCTGCGCTGGGAGGAGCGCACGGAGGGTGCCTGCGCATTGCACGGCACGCTGGTCTTCGCGACTGCGGCGGCCGCACTGGCCGAAGGACGCGGGCGCCTCGGTCGCGGTGCGCTGTCCCGGCTCGATCTCGCTGGCCTCGTCCAGGCCGACAGCGCCGCGCTGGCCGTGCTGCTCGTGCTGCGCGGCGAGGCCGCGCGTGCCGGCGGCGGACTCACGATCGAGCACCCGCCGGCCAGCCTGAGCGCGTTGGCCAGCCTCTGCGAAGTCGCCGGCCTTCTGGGGCTCAGCGCGGCCGGCGAGCCGGTTCAGCGCGGCGCAGACTGAAGGAGCGCCATGGCCTGCAGCCGGTCGTGTGCGGCCGGTGCCTGCGCGCTGGGAGCCTCCTGTTTGGGATCGTGGCGCTGTTGCTCCTCGAGCAACTGCTCCGGATCGAAGCCCGCCTCGATGCCCTGCAGTTCCTGGATCGCCTCGAGCGGCGGGTTGCCGGCGTAGATGTCGTACAGCCGGCGCTGTCGATAGGCATCGCGATAGAAAATGTACGGATCGTAGACGCCATCGAGCAGGCCCTCGGCGTCGATCGCGCTCGAACGCAGGGTGACGAGATAGAACAGCGACGGGACCTGCTCGGCCTCGTAGCGGAAATCATGCTGGCGGCCGTAATGCGCGACCGGATCGAAGAAATAGCTATCGACCGGCAGCCGCCAGACGTCGCGTGCCGTGGTCGGACCGACGAACGGCAGCACGAGGTACGGGCCTTCCGGCACGCCCCAATGGGCGAGCGTGACGCCGAAGTCGGTCTCGTCCGGCGGCAGGTTCAGTTTGCTGGCCGGATCGAACAGGCCGAGGAAGCCGAGCGTGGTGTTGATCAGGAAGCGGCCGGCGTTGCGTCCGGCCTGGCGCGGTGAGCCCTGCAGCAGATCGTTGGCGATCGTGATCGGCATGCGCACGTTGGCGAAGAAGTTGTTCACCACGCGCCGCATGTTGTTCGTCGTCAGCCTGCGGTACGTCACCGCGACCGGCCGGATCACCGCCTTGTCCATCGTCTGGTTGAAGGCGAAGGTTTTGCGGTTCCAGCGCTCCCAAGGATCGTCGTTGCGCGGCTTGGCGATCGCGCAGCCGGCGAGCAGGACGGTGGAGACGAGGGCCGCCGCGCGCGCGAACGGCTTCCACGGATGGACGGTCATGCGGTGGGCTTCCTGCGGTCGCGGGAGCGCGACATATGGCGATGGCGGGAAGCTTATCAAGCCGGCTGCGGCCGGTGGCGATCCACGTCCTGTCCGAAGCGTGATGCGGTTCCCGCTCCTACGCGGGTTTGCGCCTCGCGGAAGCCGCCGGCTACAATGACATGGAGCCGATAAAGGCCTGATTTTTTTGATATTGAGGAATTCATGGCACGCATTACCGTAGAAGACTGCCTGCAGGTGGTCGACAACCGCTTCGAGCTGGTGCTGATGGCGACCAAGCGCGCACGCCAGTTGTCCAAGGGTGCCGAGGCCCTCGTCTCCGCCGACAACGACAAGCCGACCGTGCTCGCGTTGCGCGAGATCGCCGACCGGCGCGTGGATCAGGCGTTGATCGACGAGGTCGATCGTCTGGAGCGCGAGCGTGCCGAACGCGAGGCCCTCGAGTGGGCGGCTGCGGAAGTCGACGACGATCTCAAGGCTGGCGCCGACGACCTCTGATGCGATACCGCGCCCGCCCGTGCCGTCTGGCGGCGTGACCGCCGATCGAGGCCCGTGATGGCGACGGCGGCGCCCGGCCCGCAACTGCCTCCGGCGAGCGACGCACCCGCGTACATCCACGCGCTGGAGCAGAAACTCTCGAGCTATCTCTCCCCCGAGCAGGTGAGCCAGATACGGCGCGCCTACGACCTCGGCGCGATCGCGCACGCGGGGCAGATGCGCAAGAGCGGCGAGCCGTACATCACGCATCCGGTCGAAGTCGCGTCGATCATCGCCGACCTGCGCCTCGATCACGAGGCGATCATCGCCGCGATCCTGCACGATACGCTCGAGGACACGCCGCTCACCCAGGAGCAGCTCACCGCCGAATTCGGCCCGGTCGTCGCGGAACTGGTCGAGGGTGTCACCAAGCTCGACAAGCTGCGCTTCCGCTCGCGCCAGGAGGCCGATGCGGAGAGCTTCCGCAAGATGCTGCTCGCGGTATCGCGCGACCTGCGCGTGATCCTGATCAAGCTCGCCGACCGCCTGCACAACATGCGCACGCTCGGCGCCAAGGATCCGGAGTCGCGCCGGCGCATCGCACGCGAGACGCTCGAGATCTACGCGCCGATCGCGCAGCGTCTGGGCATGAACCGCGTCAAGGCCGAGCTGCAGGAGCTCGGTTTCCGGGCCATGTACCCGGATCGGCACCGCGTGATCCAGACGCGCATCAAGAGCGTGCTCGGCAACCGGCGCGAGGCGATGGGCAGGATCGAGACTGCCGTGCTCGCCCGGCTCGAGGCCGAAGGCATTCCGGCGCGCGTCGTCAGCCGGATCAAGTCGCCGTACAGCATCTATCAGAAGATGCGCCAGGAGCATAAGTCCTTCACCCAAGTGATGGACGTGTACGGCTTCCGCGTGGTCACCGGCAGCGTCGCGCACTGCTACCACGCGCTCGGCGTCGTGCATGGCCTCTACAAGCCGCTCGACGGCCGCTTCAAAGACTTCATCGCGATTCCGAAGGCCAATGGCTACCAGTCGCTGCACACGGTGCTGTTCGGTCCGTTCGGCGCACCGATCGAGGTGCAGATCCGCACTGAGGACATGGAGGCAGTGGCCGAACGCGGTGTCGCCGCGCACTGGAGCTACAAGGCCGAGGCCACGCCGGCGAACGCCGCCCAGACGCGCGCACGGGAGTGGGTCGAGGGTCTGGTCGGCAGCCAGGCGCCGACGATCTCGTCGCTGGAGTTCATCGAGAACGTCAAGGTCGACCTGTTTCCGGACGAGGTCTACCTGTTCACGCCGAAGGGGCGCATCCTCGCCTTGCCGCGCAATGCCACGGCACTTGACTTCGCCTATGCGGTGCACACCGATGTCGGCGGCCATGCGGTCGCGGCGCGGGTCGAGAAGAAGCTCGCTCCGCTACGCACGCGCCTGTCGAGCGGACAGACCGTCGAGATCATCACCGCGCCGTCCGCGCAGCCGCATCCGCAATGGCTCGAATGGGTCGTCTCAGCCAAGGCGCGTACCGCGATCCGCCATCATCTGAAGCGCCTGCAGCACGAGGACGCGGTCGAGCTCGGCCACCGCATGCTCGACCGTGCCCTGGATGCGGCCGGCGTCTCGCTGGACAGCATCCCGGCGGCGGTCCTCGACCGCTATCTGGCCGACAACAAGTTCAAGCGGCTCGAGGAACTGCTCGCCGAGATCGCGCTCGGCAACCGCATGCCGGATCAGGTGGCCGTGCAGCTCGTCGCTTTGATCGGCGGTCTGGTCGGCCAGCGCAGCGGGCGCAGTGCCGAGAAGATCCACATCACCGGCACCGAGCGCGGCGTGCTGAGCTTCGGCAATTGCTGTCATCCGCTGCCGGGCGATCGCATCCTCGGCTATCTCTCGGCCGGCAAGGGCATCGTCGTGCATCGCGAGGAATGCCCGAATGCTGCGGAGTTCCGCAAGTCGCCGGAGCGCTGCCTCGAAATGGACTGGGACAGCCAGGTCAGCGGCGACTACCGCGTCGAACTGCGCGTCGACGTCGACAACAAGCCGGGCGTGCTGGCCTCGGTCGCCGCGGCGATCGCCGAGGCCAACTCGAACATCGAGAACGTCGAGTACCAGGAACGCGGCGTGCTTACCGCGAGCATCGTATTCACGCTCGAGGTGCGCGATCTGAATCATCTAGGCGACGTGATCCGGCGCGTGCGCCGCCTCGGCGTGGTGCACGACGCCTATCGCCATCCGCTCTAGCCGCGGCCGATCGGCGGCTCGACCGTGCACTGCAGGCGGCTCGGGCGCCGCCGGTCTCGTCGCAACGCGAAGCGTGTCGTGCCTGGATGATCCGTCGGCACGGGGCCTGTCGCCGCCATGGCTTCCTGGCTTACAGTCCGCTCCCCCACACCGACAGGCGCTAACTCATGACCCGCAGCATCGTCGCCACCGCGCTGGCGCCCAAGGCCATCGGTCCGTATTCGCAGGCGGTACGCGCCGGCAACACCGTCTATCTTTCCGGGCAGATCCCGCTCGATCCGGCCAGCGGTGAGTTGATCGGCGGCGACATAGGCACACAGACGCGCCGCGTGTTCGAGAACCTCAAGGCCGTCTGCGAAGCCGCCGGCGGTTCGCTCGACCGGCTCGTGCGGGTCGGCATCTATCTGGTCGATCTTGCCGACTTCGCGACCGTGAATGCGGTGATGATGGAGTATTGCCACGAGCCGTACCCGGCGCGCTCGACGATCCAGGTGGCAGGACTGCCGCGCGGTGCGCGTGTCGAGGTGGATGGCATCCTCGTGCTTGACTGAGCGTCGCCGGTGCGGCTGGCCGCGCGCGTGGGCCTGGGCTAGGCTGCGCGCCGATGCCGATCCCCGCACGCCCGACCGCTCCCGCCCCCGTCGCTGAAGCCGGCCGGCTGCCGGCGACGGAATTGTCGGGCGTCGGTCCGGCGCTTGCCGCGCTGCTCGCCAGGCTCGGTCTCGTCACGCTGCAGGATCTCTGGTTCCACCTGCCGCTGCGCTACGAGGATCGCACGCGCATCACGCCGATCGCCGAGCTGGTTCCCGGCATGGCGGCGCAGGTCGAGGGGCGGATCGAGGCGATCGAGAAAGGCTTCCGCTACAAGCCGCAGCTGCGCGTGGCGATCGGCGACGAATCGGGCGGCGCGCTGGTCCTGCGCTTCTTCCATTTCCGCGCCACGCAGGTCGAGCAATTGCGCGTCGGCGCGCGGCTGCGTTGCTACGGCGAGGTACGCCAGGCTGCGCACGGCCCCGAGATGATCCATCCGCAGTACCGGCGGGTTGAAGAGCATGAGGCGGCGGCACTCGAGGCCAGCCTGACGCCGGTCTATCCGGCCACCGAAGGGCTCGGCGCGGCGCGCCTGGCCGGCGTGATCGCCAGAGCCCTCGACCGCCTGCCGGGCGATACGGCGCTCGAACTGTTGCCTGTCGAGCTCGCCAGCGGCCTGCACTTCGGCTCGCTGCGCGAGGCGTTACTGTACGTACACCGGCCGCCGGCCGATGCCGACGTCGCCGCGCTGCTCGCCGGCACGCATCCGGCACAGCGCCGGCTCGCATTCGAGGAACTGCTCGCACATCACCTGAGCCTGCGCCGCTTGCGCGCGCAGGTGCGCCGGCATGCGGCGCCCGCGCTGCGCGGCGATGGGCGGCTGCGGGCGGCCTTCCTCGCTGCCCTGCCGTTCGCGCTGACCGAAGCGCAGCGACGGGTCGGCACGGAGATCCTCGGCGATCTCGCCGAGCCACTGCCGATGCTGCGCCTCGTGCAGGGCGACGTGGGCTCGGGCAAGACCGTGGTCGCCGCCCTGGCTGCTTTGGCGGCAGCCGAGGCTGGCCATCAGGTCGCCCTGGTCGCACCGACCGAACTGCTCGCCGAGCAGCATTGGCGCAACTTCCATGAGTGGTTTTCGCCACTCGGTATCGAAGTGGTCTGGCTCGCCGGCAAGGTGCAGGGCCGTGCGCGACAGGCCGCGCTCGGCGCGGTCGCGGCCGGTGCGCCGGTCGTGGTCGGCACCCACGCCCTGATGCAGGAGGGCGTGGCGTTCCGCGCGCTCGGTCTCGCAATCGTCGACGAGCAGCACCGTTTCGGCGTGCATCAGCGGCTCGCGCTGCGCGACAAGGGCCGTGCCGACGACGTCCTGCCCCATCAGCTCGTGCTCACGGCCACGCCGATCCCGCGCACACTGGCGATGGC
>CAYYHP010000051.1:0-16266 GCA_964471815.1 uncultured Rhodanobacteraceae bacterium | reverse complement strand
TATTGCCGTCCCTGGGCGCGCACGAGCAGGGCGCCGGTGTCGAGTGCCGCTTCGTTGCCGCCGTGCGGACTCAAGCGGATCAGTGCCTCGGCAGCATGCACGGGCAGAGTCACGCCGGCACGCAGGCTGGCCTCGTCGACGTCGGTCCAGTATTCGCGGCTCTCACGCACGAAGGGCTTGGGGTTCGCGTCAAGGCTCTGATCGGCCGGCAAGGCCCAGGAGACCTGCGCCGGTGTACGGTCGAGAGTGACTTGCGTCGTGCCGGGCGATGCGGCGCGCAGCGTGCGCACGATCTGGTCGCCGGGTGTGGCGGTGAGTGGTACGGCGTTGTTGCCAGCTTGTGCGGTGCCCGCGGTCAGCAGCGCCGCGGCCAGTGCGTGGCGGAAAGGATGACGCATGGTGTGGGCTCCCTCAGAGATTGTTGCGCAGGATCACGTCCAGACCGAAGCAGGCGCGCCGGCTCTGGTTGTGCGACAGCGGTTCGGCGCCAGCCATGCGGCTGGTGTCGTAGAACCACACCTTGCCGGCGGCGCTCTGGCTGCTGCAGTTGAGGAAGCCATCGGAGCAGCTCGACAGCCAGTTCTGCGTCGTTTCGAGGCCGACGTTCTCGGTATACCCGCCGCAATAGCTGTCCGAGTCGAACGGCGAGGAATCCACGTCGGTACCGACTACCGTGCGGAATTCCACCGGCAGGGCTGGGCGGCCCGCGGTGCCGTACAGGTAGTTCGCGTTGTAATAGGCCATCCAGCTCGTCTGCTGCTGGCGCACGGCATCGGTCTTGTAGCCGAGCAGCCAGCCGAGGGAGGACTCGAACACGTTGCCGTTCATCACCGCATCGGCGAGCGGCGTGCCGGCGCTCGATGGCGCGAGTGCGGTCACGCGGCGCAGTTTGGCGAGGATGCCCGGGTAGCGGCTGTCCCAAGTCGGGTTCGACATGATCCAGCGCATCACGTTGCCGCCATTCGAGTGCGTAATGACGACGAGATCGGTGATGCCCTTGGTGCCGATGAAGTTTGTCAGCTGACCGGCCAGACAACCGGCCGCGCGGCTGTCCCACATGTACTGATTGAAGTCGCAGTTGACGACCAAGTATTTCGTCGGGTCCGGCAGGCCCTTGCGCACGGAATCTACGAAGGCGGGTTGCCAATACTGGTTGTAGGCATCGGTCTGCGATCCGGTGCCGTGTACGAACGCGACGCCGGTGACGGCGAACGCGGGCGTTGCGCCGGCGGCGAGCGCCAGCGCGAGCATGGTACGACGCATGTTTTCCCTCCCCAGGCCGGCCCATCGTCGCGATGGGCCGTTTCAAAGCCGGTACCCGGCGGATGCGGCGCTGCTTCCGTACTGCCGCTGGCGCGCGGATACGACTGCGCAATGGACCATGCCGAGCCCGCGAGGGCTTGCATGGTCACGTCATGCCGGAGCCGTCCATGTCCCCACCTAAGGCTGCCGGTGCGCGAAAACTAGCATCGCCTATCGACGCGGTGCAAACGCTCGTTCGAATCCGCGTCGCGTAGACAAAGCGCATGATCGGCGAGGGCGGATTTCCTCGACGGCACTGCGTGGTGGGGCGGTGCGCTAACTCGCCAGAGGGATGACACGCGCAGCATGCCGTGGATCGTTGCGGGCAGACATGTTCTGCCGACCGCCCGGCAGGCATTGGAGGAAGCACGGCGAAAAGGTGCGGGAGTCGACGGAGCGACTAAGTCGCTGCCCGGGTGCGTCCAAGCCGAGGAGCTAATTCGCTGGACGCACCCGGGCCGCATTCCGTGGGCCCACTGCCAAGTAAAAACCCGCGGACCCTCATCATACCCGCTGCGCCTCACCCGGGCTAACCCGGCCTGGGGATAAGCGGTGGATGGACTGTGGGTTCTTCATGAGAAAGTTTTTTTGAATCAGTTAGATAGGGTTGTTTTGTGATTGATTCGTGAAGTCGCGTCGGCGCATTGCACGGGCACCTGGCGTTGCGATGGCTTCTGGCAAGTCATTGATTCACATAGGCCTTTCCAGGGCCGGCCGGAATGGGGGCCGGGCGCTGGAAAGTTGCTATTAAATCAACTACTTGTCATGCCATGACCGACCGGGTGCAGGTCACCTTCAGCGGTCCGCCAGATGGCTCTTGCGCAGGCCATAGGCCAGGTAGACCACCACGCCGATCGCTGCCCAGCCGACGAACAGCTCGATGGTGTACGCCGAGAGATTGAGGAACAGCAGCAGGCAGCCGAGGATCGCTGCCGGACAGACGATCCACACCAGTGGCGTGCGGAACGGCCGCGCACGATCCGGTTGCGTGACGCGCAGGATCATCACGCCGACCGCGACCGCCATGAAGGCGAACAGCGTGCCCGAATTCGAGATGTCGGCGAGGATGCCGACCGGGAACATCGCCGAAAACAACGACACGGCGACGCCGGTGATCATGGTGATGATGTGCGGCGTGTGGAAGGTCGGATGTACCTTCGACAGCCCTTCCGGCAGCAGGCCGTCGCGCGACATGACGAAGAAGATGCGCGTTTGACCGTAGATCATCATCAGGATTACCGAGGGCAGAGCGAGGGCAGCGGCCAGGCCGATGAAATTGCCGATGCCGGCGAAACCGAGCAACTTCAACACGTGTGCCAGCGGCTCCTTCGAGCAGACGAGCGCATCGAGGTTCTTGCAGGCGGCGGCGAGTTCCGGGCTGCCGGGCGGCAGCGGCATGCCGTCGGCACCCATAACCGGCTGCGAACCGACCGAACCGACTGCACCGTAGCCGACGAGTAGATAGAACAGCGTGCAGACGGCGAGCGAGGCGATCAGGCCGATCGGGATGTTGCGATTCGGGTTCTTGGTCTCTTCGGCCGCCGTCGATACCGCGTCGAAGCCGACATACGCGAAGAAGATCGAAGCCGCGGCACCCAGTACGCCGAAGCCGCCGAGTGGCGTGCCCCAGCCGGCCGGCAGGAACGGCGCGAAGTTCGGGTTCTTCACTGCAGGAATCGCCATGACGACGAACACGCTGAGCGCGACGACCTTGATGGCCACGAGCACCGCATTGACCCAGGCGCTCTTGCTGGTGCCGATCACGAGCAGGCCGGTGATGACCAGGGAAATGATGAAGGCGAGCAGGTTGAAGCTGCCGCCGTCGTAGGGACCGGTGCGCAGGAACTCCGGCAACGACATGCCGGCGCTGGCGAGGAGCCCGTTCATGTAGCCCGACCAGCCGACCGCGACCGCGCCGGCGGCGACTGCATACTCGAGCACCAGCGCCCAGCCGACGAGCCAGGCGACCGCCTCACCGAGCACGCCGTAGGTGTAGGTGTAGGCCGAGCCCGATACCGGCAGCATCGCTGCGAGTTCGGCGTAGGCGAGTGCGGCGAGCGCGCAGACCACAGCCGCGATCACGAAGGCGACCATCATGCCCGGGCCGGCCTTCTGGCCCGCCTCGGCCGTCAGCACGAAGATACCGGTACCGATGATCGCGCCGATGCCGAGCAGGGTGAGTTGAACGGGCCCGAGCTGGCGCTTGAGCGCTTTCTTTTCGGCCGTGGCCAGGATTTGGTCGAGCGGTTTGACGCGCCAGAAAATCATTCCGTCCCCTCCGGAGGTGGGCAGTCAGCACCGGCATGCGGAGGGACTCCACACACTGCGTTGCGACAGCCTTGAAGTATGCGGCGCCGCGACGGCAGCACCATGAAGCGCGGCTAACATACGCGACCCCACCCGGAGCGGCAAGCGGCCGGACACATGCGTAAAACGACCCTCACGGCCTCTCCGCATACGCTGCATCAGCAGCGATGGCTGGACACGCTGGACGATTACCTGCGACGTCATCCCGAGCGGGTCGGCGCGGCCGCTCGCTTCCGTGATTTCATGAGTGCGCACGCCGATGGCGCAGATCGCCGGCTCGTTTATGGCCACCTCACCGGCTCGGCATGGCTGGTGAGCGCCGACGGTCGACGCGTGCTGCTCACGCTGCACCGCAAGCTCGGTCGATGGCTGCAGCTCGGCGGACATGCCGATGGTGATCCGGATCTGGCCGCCGTGGCATTGCGCGAGGCGGAAGAGGAATCGGGGCTCGTGGGCCTCGTCGTCGAGCGGGATCTGTTCGATATCGACCGACATTGGATCCCGGCGCGTGGCAGCGAACCGGGTCACTGGCATTACGATCTACGTTACGTCGTGCAGGCAGCAGTGAGCGAAGCCTTCGTCGTCGGCGATGAATCGCATGCACTCGCCTGGCGTCCGATCGTCAGCCTCGTGGACGATCTCGAGATCGATGCCTCCATCCGGCGCATGGCCGAGTACTGGCTTATGCGCCGGCCGCCGAAGCTTGTCTGAAGCAATTGAAGCCGGTATGCGCTGCCGGATATCGGCAGCACAGCGATCCTTTGCATGCGTGGGCCGCGGTGCCAGGCACGCGCCGAATGCCACGATCCGCACCTGATGCCGGTTTCCGAGTGCTCGCCATCGAGACGAAAGTTCTCGCATCGCGTCCTCGATGCACCAGGTCGGATAGGTCTGTCGTATCTTATTTCCTGAACCACAGCTGGATAGAGAGCGCCAACTCCGCGTATTCGATAGCCTGTGACACTTTGTACATGTTCGGTTCCCATCCGAACGATTCTTCCGTAGAGCATGCTTTCTACGGAGGTGGTATGCGGGCACTTCTTGGAATCGCCGTGCTGCTGGTAGCCAGCGCGCTGCAGGCGCGAGACGGGGACTTCGATCCCGGATTTCTCACGCAGGGCAGACAGCGCGTCGTGCTGCCCAACGGACATTCCACCGGCATTTCTGGCGTCGTGCTCGCTCAACCTGACGGGAAGCTGGTGCTCGCCACCAGCGATGACATGGGCATCGGCGTGCAGCCGGATTTCGAAGTGCTGCGCTTGAATGCCGACGGCAGCCCCGACACCACTTTCGGACAGAACGGCTTCCAGACCATCGCCTTCGATCGCGGTGGTGATCTCTCCGACACAGTCACGGCGATCGCTTTGCAGTCCGACGGCAAGATCTTGGTCGTGGGAACCAGCAACGGCGATCCTAACACCACTGGCGCCGACTGGGCGGTGACGCGTCTGACCGCCGATGGGCAGCCCGATAACACGTTCGGCACCTGGGGCAAGGCAATCGTCGCCTTCAATCTCGCCGGTGGCACCGGTCAGGACCGCTGTTTCAGCGTCGCAGTCCAGCCCGACGGCAAGATCCTGCTCGCCGGCAGTGCGCAGATCGGTAGTGCGGTGCGCATGGCCGTGGCTCGTCTCGAGACCGACGGCTCGCCGGATTTCAACTTCGGCCTCGGTGGCCGGATCACGGTCAGCTTCGGCGTTCAGGATCTGGGTTCCCAGGCCCAGCGTGTTCGGGTCTTGCCGGATGGCCGCATCGTTCTGGCCGGTCTCGCCTACGCATCTGTCAGCAACAGCATCGACTGGGCTCTGGCGCGCCTCAACGCCGACGGCAGCCTGGATAACGGCTTCGGCAGTGTGGGACGCGTCCTGCATGGCTTCGACTTGGGCGGCGACAAGCAGGACGTGGCCTACGATGCCGTCGCGGTGGCCGATGGATCGATGGTGGTGGTCGGCTCGGCGCGCGCCGGCACGCCCTACGACGACGACATCGCTGTCGCTCGGTTCCTGCCGAATGGCAGTCTGGATACGGCGTTCGGCGTTGCCGGCCACCGGGTGGTGACGTTGAATGCCGGCGGCGACAATCAGGAAGTCGCCGCCGCGGTAGCACAGGACCCTCTGGGACGCATCGTCATCGCCGGATCGTCCAGCATCGCCAGCAGCAACCATGACATCGTGGTGCTGCGCTTCACGGCGACGGGTCAGCCGGATGCGACATTCGGCGCGGGTGGCCAGCGTTTCGCGGCACTGTCGATTCCACCGGCGCCCGACTACGACGACATCGGCATGAGTCTCGCACTGACGCCGGACGGTGGGATCGCGGTCGCCGGTCCGTCGGCCACGACGACGAACGGCATCTATGCCCTGGGCGTGGTCAAGCTCATCGGCGACACGATCTTCGCCGACGGCTTCGGCAACTGAGGCGATGCATGGGCGGACGACGGCTCGCGATCTTCCTCGCTCTGGCAGGTGCTGTCGGTGCAAGCCAGGCCCGCGACGGCCAGCTCGATCTCGGTTTTGGCACGTTCGGCAAGACGTTCGCGGCCGTATCGGGCAGCAGCTATGTCTACCATGGCGGTGCCGGACTCGCGATCCAGGCTGATGGCCGGCTGGTACTCGCGGGAACCCGGTACACCCTGGCCAACAACCTGTACGACTACGACATTTCCGTGATCAGGCTGAACGCCGACGGCAGCAAGGACGCGAATTTCGGCAGCGCCGGCGAGACGGCGATCGCCCTCAACCGCACGGGCAGTGGCAACGGTGATTACGGCAATGCAGTCCTGGTGCAGGGCGACGGCAAGATCGTCGTGGCGGGATCGACGGCGGGCGACACCACGACCGGTGAGGACATGGTGGCGGTCCGCCTGACGGCCGGCGGTGGTCTCGATCCGGGTTTCGGCAACGGTGGCAAGGCCTTCGTACCGTTCAACCTCGGCAGCGCCGGGCACCTGGCCGATGTGGCCTTCGACCTCACCCAGGACAGCCAGGGCAAGCTGCTGCTCGTCGGCGAAGCCGATTGCAGTACGGCCAGTATCGCCTGCTCGAAGCTCGCAGTGGTGCGGCTCAACACCGATGGCACGCGTGATACGAGTTTTTCCGCGGACGGGCGTGTCGTCTACGGCTACGGTTCCGGAGCGGCCGCAGGGTTCAAGGTGCGTGAGCTGGCCAATCACAAGATCCTCGCGGTCGGTTATGTCCAGCCGGATCCGCTGACGGACAATGTGGATTTCCTGCTGGTTCGGTTCGATACCGATGGCTCCCTGGACAACGGCTTCGGCAGCGGTGGTGCCGTGCGGTTCGCCTTCGACATCGGCGGCAACATGCAGGATGCCGCGGGCGATTTCGTCGAACTCGACGACGGTTCCCTGCTGGTCGCCGGGCTTGCCGTGACCAACGCGCCATACAACACGGACATGGCGCTGATGAAGTTCAGCGCCAACGGCATGCCGTATCCGGGATTCGTGCCGGCGACGTATCCGCTCGACTTCGGAGGCGACCTGCGCGATTCAGCCATGGCCATCCGGCGCGATTCGCAGGGACGAATCCTGTTGGCGGGTATGGCCAGTACCGGAACCTACAACGGCAACAATGTCCAGGACTTCGTCGTGGTGCGCTTGACGGCCGCCGGCCAGCCCGATGCGCGCTTTGGCAATGGTGGGCGTGTGGTTTACACGGGCGCTCAGTTGTTCGGCACCGATATGGACAACTCGGGTGCTACACTCGCGATCGATGCGCAAGAACGCATCGTGACCGCGGGCACGGCAGCCTATACCGCCACCGATCTCTACAAGCACCGGTTCGTCGTCATCCGCATGCGCGGTGACACGATCTTCGAGGATCCGCTTGGCGGCTGAACGCTGCGACGCGCCGATCGGCATCGGGACGCGCAATCCGGCTCCGATTGCGGGCATGGCATGGATGGCCCGATCTGCACCGCCGGCGCCGGCCACTCGACCTCGGGCCACAGGGTCGGCGCGTTCACACCGTGGCCTCGGTTTTACCGCGCTACGCCCATCCCATCGTGGCGCGGCATGCGCCGCTTGCTACTCAGCGCGTCCCGAGAACTCGCGCGTCGTGGTATTGACCAGCACGCGCGCGCCATTGCCGATGTACTCGGGCACGAGGATCTCGATACCGGTCGAGAGCTTCGCGGGCTTGGGGCGCTTGGTGGCCGTCGCGCCCTTCATTTCCGGCGCGGTTTCGACGACTTCGAGCACCACGGTCTGCGGCAGCTGCAGGCCGACCGGCGCACCGTCGATGACCTGCACAAAGCAGCCTTCGAGCCCGTCGATGATGAAATCGGCGGCGTCGCCGACCATCGCCGGATCGAGCACGTACTGGGTGTAGTCTTCGTTGTCCATGAACACGAAGGCCTCGCCCTCGCGGTAGGAATAGCTCGCCGCGCGGCGCGTCAGCTCGATCTCCTTCAGATCGTCCTCGGCGCGCAGCGACAGATCGAGCTTCTGATTGCCAGGCACGCTGTACAGCGCGAAACGGAATGTGACGTTGCCGCCACGGCCCTGCGGTGCACTGCGCTCGACTTCACGCACCTGATACGTGCGGCCCTCGTGTTCGACGACATGGCCACGCTTGATTTCGGATGCCTTCATGGCGGCCTCACTTACTTCGGTTGCAGGCGGATCGCGCCATCGACGCGCACGACACTGCCATTCATGTAGCGATTCTGCAGGATGAAGGCGACGGTGGTCGCGAACTCCTCGGGAGCACCGAGGCGCGAAGGGTAGGGCACTTGCGCGCACAGCGACTGATAGACCGCCTCCGGCATGCCGTCGACCATGGGTGTGTGGAATACGCCCGGTGCGACCGTCATCACGCGCACGCCGATGCGCGCGAATTCGCGGGCCATCGGCAGGGTCATGCCGACCACGCCGCCCTTCGAAGCGGAATACGCCGCCTGGCCGATCTGGCCCTCGAACGCGGCGATCGAGGCGGTGCTGACGATCACGCCGCGCTCGCCATCCGCACCGGGTTCGTTGTGCTGCATCAGCGCGGCCGCCTGCTTGGCGACGTTGAACGAGCCGACGAGATTGGCCATCAGCGTGTTCGTGAAGGTCTTGAGCGGCATCGCGCCGTCCTTGCCGAGCACGCGCCCCGCGCCGAGGATGCCGGCGCAGTTGATCACCGCGTTGAGCCCGCCTAGCGCCGTGCGTGCCGCATCGAGGTTCGTGGCGACGCCGTCCTCGCTGGTCACGTCGGTGCGGTAGTAGCGCGCCGCGTCACCGAGTTCGGCGACGGCCGCAGCGCCCTTGTCGTCGTTGACATCGAACAGCGCGACCTTCGCGCCGTGCGCGACAAGATGCTTAGCGACCGCGAAGCCGAGGCCCGAAACGCCGCCGGTGACGACGGCCTTGACCTGACCGAGTTCCATGACCCTGCTCCTGTTCGAAACCGGCCACCGGCCGGCGAAGGGCGCGCATTGTAGCTGCGGGCGCGCCGCCGTGCAGGCCATGCCGTGATCGGCCGAGGCTGGCCACGGCAGGCGAGTCGGGGGATACGCGCCGGGCGTCCACGATGACGCCTGGCGGCGGCAAATCCCGGATCGGTACTCGCGAGCGTTACGGATTCAAGGCGTGGCAGCTGCCTGCGCAAAGATCCGGCACGCAGGTCACTCGCGGCAGGCGGACGCGCACCGGCCTGCCGCGTCGGGCTCAGAGCTCGCGTTCGAAGAAACGGTCGCAGCTGAAGTGACCCGTGCAGCCCAGCGATTTCTCGATCCGCCGGAAGCCGGTCCTGGCGTATAGCGCCTGGGCCGCATCCATGCCGGTCAGGGTTTCGAGATAGCAGCGTCGATAGCCGAAACGGCGCGCGCTATCGAGGCAGTGCTCGATCAGCGCACGGCCTGCGCCGCGTCCGCGCAGCTTGGGCAGGAAATACATCTTGCGCAGCTCGCATACCTCGGCCTCGGCGCCGTCGAGTGGCGCGATGCCGCCGCCACCGAGCACGCGGCCTTCGGCTTCCACGATGAAGTAGGCCGCACGTGGTCGGTCGTAGGCGCTGGCCATGTCATCGACTTCGGCGTCGTGGATCGCGAAGCCCGGACCATCCGCTCCGAACTCCGGCATTACGCGGCGGATGATGGCGGCGACCGCGGCGTTATCGCGCGGTTCGATGGGACGGATGGAAAAGGGCGCCTGGGTCATGGGTGAGTCGAAGGATGAGAGGGCGGTTTGACGGACGTGAGGAAGCGATCGCCTCACCGTGCGGCGGCTACAGCGGCCGGCGGAAGTCGAGATCGTAGCGCGCGCCGCGCGCCAGCACGTGCAGCCTGAGGTTGGTGATGCTGATCGGCGCGTGGTCCTGCGCATCGGCCACGCTCGAGGCGCCGACGTCGCTCGGGTCGACCACGGTCGCGCCACCGTGACCGACGATCTCCATCACGTTGTCCGGGCCGATGAAGGCCGCGGTGGCCGCGTCGATGCCGAGGCCGAGCGCGAACGGATTCAGCGCGAGCGCACCGAGCAGGCGGCCGAGACGATGGCTCGCCGCACCGCCCTGATCGATCACCACGCGGTTGGTCAGACCGAGACCGGGTGCGAGCGTCACGCCGCCTAGACGCGGCGTCAGTGCGGCTTCGCCGCCGGCGAGCATGTGCTCGCTGAGCACAACCGCACCCGCACCGAGGCCGACCAGCGGCATGCCATCTGCATTGCGCCGGCGCAGCAACCGTGCGAGCACGGTGCCGCCGATCAGCGTCGAGAGTTGCAGCGGGTGCAGCGCGGCGAGCAGCACGGCATCGGCGTTCTCGACCATGGCGAGCAGCTGGGGCCGCTCGGCCTCGGCGCGGCTCGTGAGTGCGATGCGCGGCACGCGGCCGGCGCCGAGCCCCATCAGCGTGGCGTCGAGCTCGTCGAGACCGGCCGCTTCGAGGTCGCCGACATGCAGCAACGGCAGCAGCGGGCGCTGTCCGCACAAGGCCAGTAGCCGGCGTGCGATCTGCTGTTCACCGTCGGCCAGGAGCGGCGTGCCGACCGCGACGATGTAACCGCGGGACTTGTCCGGAGCGAGGCGGGCGGGCATCGGCCGATCCTGTGCGGCAGGGAGGTCGCGATGGTAGCAGGGTCGTGCGGCCTGCCCGTGCGCCGGTCGTGCCGCGACTTGCGGGTCTGGATTCGTGCCTCGGTCGCCGGCTCAGGTCGCCAGTAACTCACGCACCTGTCCGGCCAACGTGACGAGTGGTGCTCGATCATCGAGCAGAGCGGGCATGGCTGCCTGGAAACGCCGGCCGAGGGCCCGCCGCCGTGGCGCATCGTCGAGCAGCTCGACGGCGCGAGTGGCGAGTGCCGGGGCAGGCACGATCAGCTCCGCGGCGTCGAGTGCCCGCAGCAGGGCCGCGCTCTGCCGGCCGCGCATGAAGCGGCCTTCGCTAGTGATCACGGGCAGGCCGCAGACCAGTGCGTCGATGCTGGTATTGCCGCCGGACCAGTGCAGGCTGTCGAGCATCAGATCGCAGCCGGTGGCGATCTCGAGGTAGCGCCGGCGATCGACCAGCGGCAGCCAGAGCAGCTGGCGCGCCGGATCGCCGCCTGCCGCGCGTACGGCCGCGGTCAGGCGCCGGCGCAGGCGCAGCGCGGCGCCGGGCGTGCCGCCGCCGAACAATACCGCGGTCGCGGCGGGCCGTTCGGCGAGCAAGGTGGCGAGCACCGTGTCGTTGTCCGGGTGCAGCTTGAACGCGGATTGCGGCACGAGCACGAGGTGCCGGTCTTCCGGCAGCCCGAGTTCCCGGCGCGTTCGCGCCGGTGGGGGACCGGGATGCCGATAGCGCGTGCCGATGCCCGGCAATGGCAGCAGGGGCTCGCGGTAATGCAGCGCCGCATCCGGCGGTTCCATCGCGGCGCAGGTGAAATACGCATCGATCGTTGGCAGGCCGCTGGTCACCGGATGTCCCCAGGCCATCGCCTGACGCGGTGCGAGCCGCAGTGCGGCGAGCGCGAGCGTGCGGCCATCCATGCCGAGTTCCGGATGGATCAGCAGATCGAGGTCCAGCCCGCGGACTGCAGCGGCGATTTCCAGCAGCGAGCCATCCGGTTCCAGCAGGCGGTCGGCTTCCGCGCCGAGCCGCGCCGTGAACGCGTCACGGGTCGGCCCGAGCTGGATCAGCGTGAGTTCCATGCCGGCCGCACGCAGGGCGCCGATCCAGCTGCCGAAATAGCTGCCGACCGTGCATTCGCGCAGGAACGAGGACAGGAAGCCGACGCGTGGACGCTTCGCGATGCGGCGTGGCGGTGCTTCGGCGAACGACGGTGCGATGGCCGCGGCGGCGGCGGCGAGCCAGTCACCGTAGCGCGATTGCAGCTCGCGGTCGTCGTGCCCCTGGTAAGCGAGATAGAAATTTGCCCATTCGAGCGCTTCGAGCGGCAGGTCACGGCCGCGCAGTGCGGCGGGCGGCAGTGCATCCGCGAGGCGCTCGAGTCCCGCGGCGTAGGCGGCGCGGCAGGCTTCGAGATCGGCCGTATCGCGATAGACCGGCGGCAGCGCGAGGCATTCGCCGAGGTGGGCGCGCACGGCTTCAGGTGAATTCGCCGCGGCGCGCCGACCGGTACGGCGCCAGATCTCGCGCGCCGCATCGACGCAGGATTCGTGATGCAGGCTCGTGGCGAGGCCATCGAGGCCAGTCGCGCCCCAGTCCGGATCGGCATCGACCCATGCCAGTGCGTTGGCGGTGAGGCCGACACGTGCGAGCGTGCGGGCCGCGCGGCGGCGTTCATCGGGCGGGATCGCAGCCGGCGCGAGGCCGTCGAGAGCGGCGCGCGCGGCATCGAGGCGATGGCCGGCGAGTTCGGCTTCGGCCTGTGCGAGGCGCAGGCGCCCATCGTCCGGACGCATGGCGCGGGCTGCGGCGATCAGCGCACGTGCCGCGTCGACCTCACCATGTTCGAGACGCAGCATGGCGAGGTTGCAGGCGGCTTCGGGATTTCCGGGCGCGAGCCGTAGCGCAGCCTCGAACTGCGCCACCGCCGCCTCGCCGTGCCGCATCGCGCGCAACTCGCTGCCGCGGTTGTTGTGCGCGATCGCGAGCCGCTCGCGCAATCCGGCATTCGCGGGATGCCGCTCGACCAGCACGCGTAGCAGGGTGATCGCCGCCGCCCAGTCGCGACACTGGATCGCCGCATTCGCACCGAGCACGCACAGTTCGTCGTCACGAGCGTGTGCCGGCACGGCCAGCACGTGCGCGAGCGCCGTGGCCGCGTCGCCCCGGGCCAGCGCGGCGCGTGCGGCCGGCGACGCCCCGCTCATGCGCCGGCGAGCCCGACCTTGCTGCCGTTGCTGCGACCGAGCCGGGCGCTCAGCCAACGGCCGGTCTCGATCAGGTGCGGCAGATCGACGCCCGTGGCGATGCCCATGCCTGCGAGCATGTAGACCAGATCCTCGGTCGCGAGATTGCCGCTCGCGCCCTGCGCATACGGGCAACCGCCGGTGCCGGCGACCGCGGCATCGACCACGCCGACGCCGAGTTCGAGACAGGCCAGCACGTTGGCCAGCGCCTGGCCGCGCGTATCGTGGAAATGCACGGCGAGCGCCGACATCGGCACGACGCCGGCGACGGCGGCGAGCAGGTCGCGTGCCTGGCGCGGCGTGCCGATGCCGATCGTGTCGCCGAGCGAGATTTCGTAGCAGCCGAGCGCATGCAGGCGTTCGGCGACGTGCACCACGTCGGCGACCGGCACCGCGCCCTGGTACGGGCAGCCGAGCACGGTCGAGACATAGCCGCGCACGCGCACGCCGTCCGCCGCGGCGCGTTCCAGCACCGGGCGGAAGCGATCGATCGACTCGTCGATCCCGGCGTTGGTGTTGCGCCGGTTGAACGCTTCGGACGCCGCAGTGAACACCGCGACTTCGTTGATGCCGGCTGCGCGGGCGCGTTCGTAGCCCTGCAGGTTCGGCACCAGCGCCGGGTACCGCACGCCCGGACGGCGAGGCAGGCCGGCGCAGACCTCGGCCGCATCCGCGAGCTGCGGTACCCATTTCGGACTGACGAAGCTCGTGACCTCGATGCTCGCCAGGCCGGCGTCGGTCAGGCGCTCGATCAGCTCGATCTTGACCGCCGCCGGGACGATGGTCTTCTCGTTCTGCAGCCCGTCGCGCGGGCCGACTTCGACGATACGGACGGAGGCAGGCAGGCTGTGCATGGAGTAGTCGGACATCCGGTTCGAAGCGCTATGGAGACGGTTCGCGATGTGCGGGTCCTGGCGTGCTATGGCCTCGGGCTCTGGGATCGCGACAACGTGCCGGCTGCAATCGGGCGCACCACAGGCGTTGGGGTATTCGGCAGCCAGGAGCGAACGATAGCGCGCCGGGCGTGACCGATGCGACCCGGATGCGGCAGTCGCGGAGCGTCAGCGCCGGTCGTGGCGCTGTCGGCGCAGCAGGTCGCGCTCGTAGTCCTCGAGCGATTGCGTGCTGCGCGCGAGCACCGCGCCGGGCTTGTCGGCGAAGACCGGCAGACGGCGCACGATGTCGAGCATCGTCGCGCGGTCGCCCATCACATAGGCATGCAGGGTGCCCGGGGTCTTGCTGAGCGTGCCCCTGAGCTTGTCGTCGATCAGGAGCTTGGCGATGCGCTGGGTATCGGCGTAGTAGATCTCCAGCCGGTCGCCGCGCAGTCGGTAGCGGGCGAAGAAATACGACCTGGCCGGCTTCGGCGTGACGGCGGGTGGCGGATCGAGGTCCACCAGCCCTTTGAGCTGGTCGTCGGCGACGACGACATAGTCCTTGCCCCCGGCGTGCACGAAGTTCAGCGGCACGTGCACCGGCTTCAGCGGGCCGCCCTTTTCCGGCTGCGTGATCACGAGCAGTCGGCACTCGGCATCCACGAACAAGCCTTCGGCCTCGCGGTCGTCGCCCTTCGGGTTGAGCCACAAACCCTTCCAGCGCGTGTCGCAGGTTTCGATGTTGTCGCCGAGCGGTGATTCGAAACGCGTCTCCTCGCAGCCGGCGAGCGTCAGCAGCAGGAGGCCGAGGGCAAGGTAACGCAGCAGGCCGGACAAAGGGTTCATCAGTCGTCTCCAAGGCGGATCAGTACGGCATCGGCATCCACGAACTCGCCGGCGGCAACCTGCACGGCCGCGATGCGACCGGCACGCGGGGCACGCAGGGTCAGTTCCATCTTCATCGCTTCCATGACTGCCACCTCCTGGCCTGCCTCGACGCGGTCGCCGGCCGACACCCGCAGCAGCACGATCCGGCCCGGCATCGGGGCGACCACGCGGTCGCCGCGTTCGGTCTCCTCTGCCGCATGGGAGAATGCCGCAGCGCGTGCGAAGCGAAAGCGGCGCGTGCCGTCGTGCAACTGCACCGCGTCGGCATCGACCACGGCCTGCCAGCGCTGGCCGATGCCGTCGATCTCCGCGTGCAGCATGCCATCCTGCAGCACGGCATGGCATACGTCGTGGTGCTCCGGTCCGGAATCGATCGCGTACGTTCCGGCACTGCCGTGTGCGGCGAATTCGTGACGGCGGCCGGCCTCCTCGAGCGCGACGATGCGCTTGCCGGGATGGCCGAGCCGCCAGCCGTCGGCATGCGCCCACGGCGAGAACGGATCCTTGCCCGTGCGTGCGCGGTCCGTCGTCTCGGTTTCCTCGGTCAGCAGCACCGCACATGCCGCGGCGAGCAGGGCGCGCGGCGCGGCCGGCGCGTCGCCCGGCAGGAACTCGTCGAGATGCCGATCGAGGTAGCCGGTATCGATACGGCCCTCGGTGACCGCCGGATGGCGCACGAGGCGCTCGAGGAAGGCGATGTTCGAAGCCGGCCCGTCGACGAGGGTGGCGGCGAGCGCCTCGCGCAGCCGCTCAAGCGCCTCGGCGCGGACGCGGTCGTGCACGATCAGCTTGGCGATCATCGGGTCGTAGAAGATCGTCACCTCGTCGCCTTCGCACACACCGGCATCCACGCGTACATGCGCGGACGGCGCCGGCAGGCGCAGGCGTGTCAGGCATCCCGAGCCGGGCAGGAAATTCTTCTGCGGATCCTCTGCATACAGACGGACCTCGATCGCATGGCCGTCGCTCGGCAGCGACTTGTTGCGCACCAGCGAGGCCGGCAGCGGCTCGCCGGCGGCGACGCGCAACTGCAGCTCGACGAGGTCGAGATTCAGCACCATCTCGGTGACCGCGGGTTCGACCTGCAGCCGGGTATTGATCTCCATGAAGTAGAAGTCGCCGTGCTCGCCGACGATGAACTCGACCGTGCCCGCGTTCGTGTAGCCGATCGTGCGAGCCGCGGCGACGGCGGCCTCGCCCATGCGCGTGCGCAGATCGGGCGTGAGGAACGGCGAGGGCGATTCCTCGAGCACCTTCTGATAGCGGCGCTGCGCGGAACACTCGCGCTCGTTGAGATGCACGAGGTTGCCGTGGCGGTCGCCGAATACCTGGAACTCGATGTGGCGCGGCCGTTCGATGTAACGCTCGAGCAGCACGCGATCGCGACCGAACGCGTTCTGTGCCTCGCGCCGACAGGAGTCGAGACTGGCGGCGAACTCACCGGAATGGCGCACGATACGCATGCCTTTGCCGCCGCCGCCGTGCGCCGCCTTGATCATCAGCGGGAAACCGATGCGCTCCGCTTCGCGGGCGAGGCGAGGCGGATCCTGGTCCTCGCCGGTGTAGCCCGGTACCACCGGCACGCCGGCGGCCTGCATCAG
>CAYYHP010000050.1:0-16443 GCA_964471815.1 uncultured Rhodanobacteraceae bacterium | reverse complement strand
CCCGAGCGCCTGGTCGAAGTGCGCGGCGAGCGCATCCAGACGCGGCCGATCGCCGGCACCCGTCCGCGCCTGCCGGGCGACGACGAGGCGGCCCGAATCCGCGAGCTGATCGGGCATGCCAAGGAACGCGCCGAGCACGTCATGCTCATCGATCTCGAGCGCAACGATCTCGGCCGCGTCGCCGTGCCCGGCAGCGTCGAGGTCGACGAGCTGATGAGCGTGGAGAGCTACGCACACGTCCATCACATCGTCTCCAACGTGCGTGGCCGGCTGCGGCCCGGCGTCACGCCGGGCGAGACGATCCGCGCGGTATTCCCCGGCGGCACGATCACCGGCTGTCCGAAGGTGCGCTGCATGGAGATCATCGCCGAGCTCGAGGGCGTGGGCCGCGGCGCCTATACCGGCGCTCTCGGCTATCTCGATGCCGGCGGCGATCTCGACCTGAACATCCTGATCCGCACCCTCACGCTGGCCGATGACGGCGTGCGCCTGCGTGCCGGGGCGGGCATCGTGGTCGATTCCGATCCGTACCGCGAGCTCGACGAGACGCGGGCCAAGGCGCGCGGCCTGTTGCGCGCGCTCGGAGTCGCGGCATGAATGCCATTCGCACGCTCGTCGATGGCCGGGCGGAGGAGCGGATCGCCGCGACCGATCGCGGGCTGCTGTACGGCGATGGCCTGTTCGAGACGATCCGCTTCGGCGCCGGACGTGCACCGCTCTGGGACCGGCACATGGCGCGGCTCGCGGCGGGCTGTGGGCGGCTCGGCCTGCCGCTGCCGGACGAGGAACGGCTCGCGCACGAGTGCCGTGAAGTCATGGCCGGCCTCGGTGCTGCCGTGGTGCGCATCACGCTGACGCGCGGCCACGGCGAGCGCGGTTATGCACCGCCGCGCGAGGTCGTGCCGACGCGCATCGTCGCCGCGCATCCGTCGCCGGACCTGCCGCGCGATTGGTACGCCCGCGGAATCCGGGTACGCTTCTGCGCCGTACGGCTCGCCCGCCAGCCCCTGCTGGCCGGCATGAAGCACCTGAACCGTCTCGAGCAGGTGCTCGCGCGTGCCGAGTGGAACGATGCCGCGATTCCCGAAGGTCTCATGCTCGACACCGCCGATCACGTCGTCTGCGCCACGGCCGCGAACCTGTTCGCGGTAATCGATGGCGCGCTGTGCACGCCGCCGGTCGATCTGGCTGGCGTGGCCGGTGTCGCGCGTGCGGAAACGCTCGCGGTGCGAACGGATACCCGCCTCCGCGAACTGACGCGTGCGGATCTCGCCGCAGCGAGCGAACTGTTCCTGACCTCGAGCGTGCGCGGCATCGTGCCGATCACCGCGACGGACGAAGCCGACTACGGCGCTTCCGGTCCGGTCGCGCGGGCGCTGCAGGCACACTGGCGCGACCTGGGCCTCTCGCCGGAGGTCATGTGAGCCGCGCGCAGCGTCCCGCTCTGCTTGCCGCGCTGGTCCTGATTGCGCTCTCGCTCGCGCTGGGCGCGGCCTGGCTCGATTACCGGCGCTTCACGACGACACCGCTCACCGTGGCGGAGACGGGTGCGACGTTCGACGTGCCGCCCGGTACCTCGTTCGCCGGTGTGGTGCGCCTGCTGCGCGAGCAGGGCCGGACCGCGGCTCCGGATGTCTACTGGCGGCTGCTCGCGACGCGCCTGCACGTCACCCAGGGGCTGCATGCCGGCGAGTACGCACTCGATGCCGCGCTGACGCCGCCCGAACTCCTGCACCGCATGGCGGCCGGCGAGGTGATCCAGCACAAGTTCACGATCGTCGAAGGCTGGACCTTCCGTCAGTTGCGCGAGGCGCTGGAACGCGAAGACTTGCTCCAGCACGTCGCGCATGGCCTTTCCGAGCAGGAACTCATGACCCGGCTCGGCGTGCCAGGACAGCCGGCCGAAGGCCGCTTCCTGCCCGAGACCTATGTGTTCGCGAAGGGCAGCAGCGATCTCGACCTGCTGCGTCGCGCGCACGCGAGCCTCGCCAGGACGCTCGACGAGGTCTGGGCGGGGCGCGCCCAGGATCTGCCGCTCACGACTCCGGACGAGGCGCTGACGCTCGCCTCGATCATCGAGAAGGAAACCGGGCGCGCGGACGAGCGGCCGCTGATCGCCGCGGTATTCCTGCGCCGGCTGCGGCTCGGCATGCGCCTGCAGACCGATCCGACGGTGATCTACGGACTCGGCGCGGGCTTCGACGGCAACCTGCGGCGGCGTGATCTGGACGCGGACACGCCCTACAACACCTACACTCGCGCCGGTCTGCCGCCGACGCCGATCGCGTTGCCGGGCCGGGCGGCGATCGAGGCCGCCGTGCATCCGGCCGACAGCCATGCGCTTTATTTCGTCGCGCGTGGCGATGGCAGCCACGAATTCACCGACTCGCTCGATGCGCACAACCGCGCCGTGGCGAAATACCAGTTGCATCGCTGACATGCGCGGACGGTTCATCAGCCTCGAAGGCGGCGAGGGAGCCGGCAAGAGCACGGTGCTCGAAGGCGTGCGCGATGCGCTGCATGCGCACGGCATCGAGGCGCTGGTCACGCGTGAGCCCGGCGGCACGCCGGCCGGCGAGGCGATCCGCCGCGTGTTGCTCGATCCGGCGCTGCGCGGTCTGTGCGCCGAAAGCGAGCTGCTGCTGATGTTCGCCTCGCGCGCACAGCTCGTACGCGAGGTCGTGCAGCCCGCGCTCGAGGCCGGGCGCTGGGTGCTCGCCGATCGCTTCACCGACGCGAGCTATGCCTATCAGGGCGGAGGCCGCGGTCAGCCGGTCGAGCGCGTGCGGGATCTCGAACGCTGGGCGGCTGCCGACCTGCGCCCGGACCTGACCCTGTTGCTCGATCTTCCGGTCGCGCAGGGCCTCGCGCGTGCCGGCCAGCGCGGCAGCGCGGATCGCATCGAGATGGAGAACGCCGAATTTTTCGAGCGTGTGCGCTCGGCGTATCGCGTCCGCGCCGCGGCCGATCCGGAGCGTTTCCGCGTGATCGACGCGAGCCGGACGCTCGACGAGGTTCTGGCCCAGGTCCGCGCCGCGCTCGATGCGTTCGTCGCCGCACAGCGGAGGACGGCATGACGCTCGCTCCATGGCTCGCCGCGGCCGAGGCCGACCTCGCCGGCCGTCTCGCGCGCGGCGCCGTGCCGCACGCACTGTTGATCGCCGGTCCCGCCGGGCTCGGCAAGCGTGCGTTGGCCGGGGCCTTCTCGGCATTGCTGCTGTGCGAGCGGCGCGAAGGGCGTGCGCGGGCCTGCGGCGAATGCCGTGCCTGCCGGCTGCTCGCCGCGGGTACGCATCCGGATCGCCTGTACCTGAGTTTCGGCCTGCGCGACGACGGTAAGCCACGCACGGAGCTGACCATCGACCAGATCCGCACGCTCGGCGAACGGCTCGCGATGCGTCCGCAGTTCGGCGGCTGGCAGGTCGCCCTGATCGATCCGGCCGATGCGCTGAACCGCAACGCGGCCAATGCATTGCTGAAGACGCTCGAGGAACCGTCGGCCGGCACCGTGATCGTGCTGATCAGCGATCATCCGGCGCGACTCGTCGCGACGATCCGCTCGCGCTGCCAGCGTATCGACGTGGTTTTTCCACCGGCCGCACAGGCGCTCACCTGGCTCACTGCGCAGGGCGTGGCCGATGCCGCCGCAGCCTTGCGTGCCGGGGCCGGCAATCCGGGCCTGGCGCTGGCCCTGGCGCGCGACGGCGGGCTCGCCCAGCGAGCCGAGGTCGTGCGCGATCTCGCCGCTCTGTGGGCCGGTAGCGGCTCGCCCTTCGAGGTCGCCTCGCGCTGGGCGAAGGGTGATGCCGTGCAGTGCCTGTGGTTCGCTGCGCAACTGGTCGCCGAAGAGGTCGAGGCGCACGCGCGCGGCGCCGGTGGGCCGCTCGCCTTGACCCCCGCACCGGATTTCCAGAAAGTTACCGCCTGGTTCCGCGAGGCGGGCCAGGCGCGCGAGCTGCTGCGTCGCGGCCCGCTGCGGCCCGACACGGTCGTACAGAGTCTGCTGCTGGCCTGGCAGGATGCCGCGCCGCAGCGCAGGAGAGCATGAGATGTCCACACCCGGACTTGGCGGCGGCATGCCGCGGCAGGGCATCCTGTCGCTGGCGATCAAGGATCGCGGCGCGCTCTACAACGCTTACATGCCATTCGTGAAGGGCGGCGGCCTGTTCGTGCCGACCGCCAAGCGCTACAACCTCGGCGACGAGGTGTTCATCCTGCTCACGCTGATGGACGAGAAGGACCGCCTGCCGGTCGCCGGCAAGGTCACCTGGATCACGCCGCCCGGCGCACAGGGCAATCGCACGGCCGGCATCGGCGTGCAATTCAACGATTCCGCCGACGGCGAGGCCGCACGCACGCGCATCGAGTCGATCCTCGCCGGCACACTGAATTCGGATCGCCCGACGCACACGCTCTGAAGTCTGTTCAGCGCTCGGCGTCTGCGCAGCATTGCAAGCGGTTTGGTCGTCATGTGCAAGCCCGTTGTCGGCATGGCGTAGAGGCCAGCCAGTCCCGGGCGGAGCTTATGCCGTGTGCTGCGATCTCCACACCCGGCGAGGCGACGAAAGCGAGGGCTCGCGTCAGGCATGACTGGGGATCAGACTGCGGCGACAGCGCCGGGACGACGCTGTCGCCGAGCCATCGCTATCCGCTGCCTGAAGATGCCTAACCAACCAGCACCGGCGAATCCCAGCCCGGTTTCGGCGCGAAGCGCTTGCCATGTTTCGCGGCGAGCGCTTCGAGGCGGGCGCGAATCCTGTCGGCGCCCTCGCTGCGGATGTGCTGGATCGGGCCGCCGCGGAACGGAGCGAAGCCGGTGCCGAAGATGACGCCGGCATCGAGCAGGTCGGCATTCGCGACCACGCCCTCGTGCAGGCAGGCGACGGCCTCGTTGAGCATCGGCAGGATCATGCGGTCGGTGATGTCGTCGGCCGGCCTGTAGTTCGGATCGACCTCCGGCTTGACCGGCTTGCCTTCCTGCCAGACGTAGAAGCCTTGTCCATCCTTCTTGCCGCGCTTGCCGGAGGCGAGCAGTGATTCGAGGCCGGCCGGAATGTCGAGGCCGAGGAAGCCGGCGAGGATCTTGCCGACCGAGGCCGCGACGTCGAGGCCTACCGTATCGGCGATTTCGATCGGACCCATCGGCATGCCCCACTGCCTGGCCGTGCGATCGAGCACCGGGCCCGGTACGCCTTCGCTGTAGAGCGTCATCGCTTCGAGCAGGTAAGGCATCAGGATGCGATTGACGAGGAAGCCTGGCGAACTCTTCACGGGCACCGGCAGCTTGTCGATGGCCTTGCAGAACGCGAGCGAGCGCTTCAGGGCGGCCGGATCGAGGCCATCGTGGGTGACCACCTCGACCAGCGGCATAATCGCCACCGGGTTGAAGAAATGCAGGCCGAGGAACTGGCCAGGCCGCCCGACCGCGGTCCTGAGCTCATCGAGCGGGATGCTCGAAGTGTTCGTGGCCAGCAGCCCGCCGGCGTGGAGTTGTGCTTCGACCTGTCGATAGAGCGCCTGTTTGGCCTCGAGGTTCTCGAAGATCGCCTCGATGACCAGATCGGCCTTGGCCACGCCGGTGCCTTCCACGTCCGGCTTCAGGCGAGCGAGCGCCGGGGCGATGCGCTCGGGTGTCTTGAGCTTCTTCTCGTAGAGCTTGCGTGCGCGGGCGAGCGCCGGTTCGATGAGCTTCAGTTCGCGATCCTGCAGTGTGACCTCGAAGCCACGCAGCGCGCACCACGCGGCGATGTCACCGCCCATCACGCCCGCGCCGACGACGTGGACATGCGCAATGCCGTGCTCCGCACCGGCGCCGAGCCCCTTGAGCTGCTCCTGCAGGAAGAACACGCGGATCAGGTTGCGCGCGGTCGGCGTCTGCGCAAGCTTGGTTACCGCGCGTGCCTCGTTGCGCAGGCGCGCGGTGATGTTGCCGCCACGGCGCCAGGTATCGATCAGCGCGAAGGGCGCCGGATAGTGTTTCGGATTGGCCTTCGCCGCCGTCTGCTTGCGTACGAGCAGGGTGATCGCCTGGCGTGCCGGCCAGAGGTTCGTCGCCCAGGCAGCTAATCGCTGAAACAAGGGGCGCGGCCGCGGGTGCAGGATCAGCTCTCTGGCCGTCGCCACGAGCAGATCGGCGGAAGTCACCGCATCGACCAGGCCGACGCCACGCGCCGCTTCGGCGGACAGTGCGCGGCCGGTCAGCATGATTTCGAGCGCCTTCGGTGCGCCGATCAAATACGGCAGGCGTGCGCTGCCGCCCCAGCCCGGGAAGATGCCGAGCTTCACCTCGGGCAGGCCGATGCGTGTCGACGGATCGCGGCTCGCCACGCGCAGGCGGCAGGCCAGCGCGAGTTCCGTGCCGCCGCCCATGCAATGGCCGTGGATCGCGGCCGCCGTGCGACAGGGCAGGCGGGCGAGCTTCTCGAACACGCGCTGGCCGTTCTCGATCGCATCGCGGACCGTGCCGGCTTTCTCGTATTGCTCGAATTCGCGGATGTCCGCCCCGACGATGAAGCCGGCTGGCTTGGCCGAGCGGATCACCACGCCCTTCGGCGGATCGATCGCCAGCCGCTCGACGATCGCATCGAGTTCGTCGAGCACGGCGCGGGCGAGGCTGTTCACGCTGCTGCCGGCGCGGTCGAGGCTCAGGATCACGATCCCGTCATCGCCACGTTCGGCATGCCAGTGGGAAAAGCGGAGTCCTTCGAACATCGGCAGGGTTCCTCGCAGCCTGTGCGGGCTATAATCCCGGCACGCCGCGCCTCTGGTCAATCCGGCGGCGTATGGCTAAGTTTGCGCTCGTCATCCGAGGACCGCTCGCGCCGTGAGCGCCGAAACCACCGACAACGCGATCCACGCCCTGTTCTTCGATCGCGTCCTCGCCTCGAAGCGCAACCTCATCGCCATCGAGACGGCCGAGGTGGCTCAGGTCATCGAGCAGTTCCGCCAGCTCGCGCGACGCAGCGGGCAATCCGTCTATCAGTGGCAGGAAGAGGCCGGCATCGTCTCGATGCGCGAGAGCGAGGTGCGCGTGCCCGGCTCCAAGCGCATGACCGACGCGCTGCGTTACATCCTGCAGAGCATGCATTTCGGCATTTACCTGTTCACCGACGTCGGCAGCCAGCTGCGCCCGCCAAATACCGGCTTGCTGCGGCAGATCGGACGCATCCATGTCGGCAACGAGCGCAAGGTGGTATTCATCGGCAAGAGTTTCGAAATTCCGGACAGCCTCGACGACCTGGTCGAGCGCGTGACCCACGAGGCGGTACGGCCGGTCCGTCCCCGGTTGCGTGACGGACGCTGGGTGATCTGATGACGCAGCAGAAGGGCCGCGGTTCGATCCTCATCGTGGCGACCGGCCGCGACGACCGCCGCGTGCTGTTCGACACGCTCGACCGCCAGGACTTCGATGCGATCTATACCGCCAAGGACCTGCCGCAGGCGTTGACGTTCCTCAACCAGGATCCGGACATCGACGCCGTGCTGCTCGAGTTCGCCGGGCCGGCGCGCGAGGCGGTGGCGTTCTGCACGCGCATGCAGGGCGATGCGCGCTTCTCGCGCGTTCCGGTGATCGGCATCCTGCCGGCCGATCCGGTGGAGCGGCAATGGGACTGGCAGCGCGCGCCGCCCGGCGTCGTCGATTGGCTGCGCAGTCCGGTCGATGGTGGCGAGGCGCTCGCGCGGCTGAACACCGCACTCGGCGTCGGTCGGGAAGAGGCCGCAGCACGGCCACCGGCGCTCGTCGGCAGCGGCAGCGGCGATGCTTATCAGTTTGCATTCGATGGCAGCCTCGACGAATTGATCGTCTCCGATCCGAAAACCGGATTGATCGTCGAGGTCAACCCGGCCTTCGAGCAGCGTTCCGGGTTCAGCCGCGCCCAGGCCATCGGCCAACCGCTCGATACGATCGACAGGACCCATACCCGCGAGCAGCGGCTCGAACTCGCCACGCGTCTCGCCCGCGAGGGCAGCGTGCGCTACCGCTGCCAGCGGCCGCGCGCGGATGGTGCGAGCTATCCGGCCGAGGTGCTCACGCGGCTCGCGGTGCGCGCCGGCAAGCTCATCCATTTCACCGAGGTGCGTGATCTCGGCGAACTCGGCCGCTTCCAGCAGACCCTCGCCCTGCTCGCCGAGGCGGTCGAGACCGGTGCTGGCGAGGAGGGCATGAAGCTGATCGTGCGGCTCCTGGTCGACTGGCTGGAGCTCGACTATGTCGCGCTGCTGGCCATGCGCAGCGAGGCCGGCGACGAAGTCGTGCCGCTTGCGTTGTTTCAGCGCGTCGCGCTGTCCGATGACGTGCCGGATCCGCTGCGACAGCCAACCGCGCGCAGCGTGCTCGACGGCGAGACAGTCATGTTGCCGGCCGAGGCGCTGCGCCATGCCGGCGGGGATGCGTTCCTGCAGCACGCGCGCTTCGATGCCTTCATCGGCCTGCCGTTACGCGACGAACGACGCAACGTGCTCGGCGCGCTGCTGCTCGGGCGGCGTGCCCCGATCGGCAAGGCCGTGGCGGTCCAGCAGGCCCTGCGCATCCTGTCCGGCCGGCTCGCGCTGGAACTCGAACTGCGTCGCGCACACGAGCAGGGCAAGGCCCAGGCGCTGCAGGACGCGCTGACCAACCTGCCGAACCGGCTGCTGTTCAACGATCGGCTGGAAACCACGCTCAAGGAGGCGCACCGTACCGGCGAGATGTTCGCCGTGCTGTTCGTCGATCTCGACCGCTTCAAGAACATCAACGACTCGCTCGGGCACGGCGTCGGCGACGAGGTACTGATCGCGGTCGCCAAGCGACTGCGCGCGAGCGTGCGCGCCTCGGATACGGTCGCGCGCTATGCGGGAGACGAATTCACCCTGATCCTGCGCCACATCGTGCAGCGCGAGGACGTCATGCGCGTCGCCGAGAAGGTCGTGCGCGTGATGGAGGCGCCGCTGACGCTGTCGGACGGATCGGAGCTGCACATCACCGCCTCGATCGGCATCAGCTTCTATCCCGACGACGCGACCTGCGCCGAGGACCTGCTCAAGCACGCCGACATCGCGATGTACAGTGCCAAGGGCATGGGCCGGAACAACTACCAGACCTACGTCGCGGTGCCTGAAGAATCGCATCAACAGCGCATCGCACTGGAGTCCAAGCTGCGCCTCGCCGAGCGCAACAACGAGCTGCGCGTGTACTACCAGCCGCAGGTCGATGCGCGCAGCGAGGACATCGTCGGCATGGAGGCGCTGATCCGCTGGGAGCATCCCGAACTCGGCATGATCAGTCCGGGCTTCTTCATCCCGCTGGCCGAGGAAACCGGCCTGATCGTATCGATCGGCGAGTGGGTGCTGCGCACCGCCTGCATGGAGACGCGGCGCTGGCAGATCAAGTTCGACCTGCCGCTGCGCATCAGCGTGAACCTGTCGGCGTTGCAGCTGCGCCAGCCGAACCTCGTCGAGGTGGTCCGTTCGGCACTCGCCGAGTCCGGCCTGGATGCGCATTCGCTGGATCTCGAAGTCACCGAGAGCATTAGCGTGAAATCGATCCCGAACCTCATGGAGACCCTGCAGGGGCTGCGCGAGCTCGGCTGCAAGATTTCCATCGACGACTTCGGTACTGGCCAGTCTTCGCTCGATTACATCCGCCGCTTCCCGGCGGATCGCATCAAGATCGACCAGGTCTTCGTGCGCAATATCGGTGTGGATCCGGACGACGAGGCGATCGTCGAAGCGACCATCAACATGGCGCACAACCTGAATCGCGGCGTGGTAGCCGAGGGCGTCGAGATCGAGGAACACCTGAACTTCCTGCGCGAGCACGGCTGCGAGGAACTGCAGGGTTATCTGTTCTGCCGGCCGCTGGCCGCGGCGAGTTTCGAGAACATGCTGGCCGAGCGCGCGCGCATGTTCGGCACGCTGGCGCCGGCCGAGTGAGCGGCGCGCCGGTCCGGCACGTCGAAGAAACTTTTCGTGGCGACCGCGGTCAAGGCTCGCGCAGCCTGCCCGGGTCGGCAAAGGGAGCACTGCCCGGATGGGCGAACAAGAATCGGACCAGACCCTGGTCGAGCGTGTGCAGCGCGGTGACAGGCGGGCGTTCGACCTGCTGGTGCGCAAGTACCAGCACAAGATCGTCAGCGTGATCTCGCGCTACGTCGCTGACTGGAGCGAATGCCAGGACGTCGCCCAGGAAGCCTTTATCCGCGCCTACCGCGCGATGGCGGCCTTCCGTGGCGACAGCGCCTTCTACACCTGGATGTACAAGATCGCCATCAACACCGCCAAGAACTACCTCGTCTCGCAGGGGCGCCGTCCGCCGACCGACGACGTCGCCATCGAGGACGCGGTCCAGCTCGACGGTGGCATTCGTCTGCGCGAGGCCGGTACGCCGGAGCGCGAACTTCTTCGCCAGGAAATTGAACGAACCGTGTTCGCCACGGTCGAACAGTTGCCGGAAGAGCTCAGGACCGCGATCACCCTGCGGGAAGTCGACGGGCTGAGTTACGAGGAAATCGCCGAAGCGATGAGTTGCCCGATCGGTACGGTGCGCTCGCGCATCTTCCGGGCACGCGAGGCGATCGACGAGAAACTGCGTCCGCTCCTGGCGGACAGCGAGATGTGAGGCGCCATGAGCGAGGACATCAAGCAACACCTGTCGGCCCTGATGGACGGCGAGCTGGATCGCGATGCCACGCGCTTCCTGCTACGCCGTCTCGACGGCGATGCCGCCCTGCGTGCGACCTGGTCGCGCTATCACCTGATCCGCGAGGGATTGCGCCGTCAGCAGGGCATCTGGCCGGCCGCCGGGTTCAGCGAGGCCGTGCTGGCCCGTCTCGATGCCGAGCCGCTGCCGCGCGGTCGCGCGCTCGGACGCTGGGCCCGTTACGCTGCTGGTGGCACGATCGCTGCGGGTGTAGCGGTTGCGGCCCTGCTCGTATCCCTTCCGGTCGACACGCCGCGTCCCGATGCGGGCCAGCCCGTGGCGGCCGAGAGTCGCCCCGCGCTGCCCACGGACACCTTCCTGCAGCCGCGTGGACCGATGCTCGCGCAGCCGGCGGCGGCGACCACGGGCGGTGATGCCTATGCGTCCACCGGTGGGCTCGATCCGCGCCTGCAGTCCTATCTGATCCGCCATTACGAGGCGAGCGGCGCAGCCGGCCGCTCCGGCATCGCGCCCTACGTTCTGTTGGTCGCCCCGACGCGTGCGCCGGAGACGCGAGGTGCCAATGCTGATGGCGTCGCGCCCGCCACCGTCCACCCACGCGCCCAGTAATCGCCATGGGGGCAGCCGCTAGTGCGTGGCGGTCGGGCGCTTTGCTGCTGTCGGCCGCACTGTTCTCGACGGCGGCACTCGCCCAGGATTCCGCCGGTTTGTTGCAGTCGTTGTCGCGCATGACGGCGGCGCTGCGCGAACGCGACTACCAGGGGGCCTTGATCTACCAGCACGACGGGCGCATCGATGCGTTGCGTCTCTACCATGCCGCTGCCGCACCGGAGCGCGAACGTCTCGTCAGCCTGAACGGACCGGCCCGCGAATTCGTGCGCAGCGGCGGTGCGGTGACCTGCATCCAGGCCGGGATCGAACCGCTTGCCTTGACCGGCGAGGCGGGCCGCAGCCTGCTGCCGCTGGTGCCGCCCGTGCCTGCGGAATTCCCGCATGCCGTCTACCGGCTCGAATCGGGTGGCGAGGAGCGTGTGGCCGGCTACGAAGCGCGTGTCGTCGAGTTGCGTGCCGGCGATGCCTTCCGTTACGGCTATCGACTGTGGATCGAAAAGGACAGCAGCTTGCCGCTGCGCTCCGCGCTCGTCGATGCATCCGGCCGGGTGATCGAGCAGATGATGTTCGTGACGCTCGAGATCGGTGCGCCGCCGCATTCGCAGGACCTCGCGCCGATACGTCCGCTGGCCGAGGGCGGGGTGTCGGGTGACGAGGAAACCGCACTCGCCGGCGATGCCGACTGGCAGGCCGCCGGGCTGCCGGACGGCTTCGCGCTCACCGCGCGCACGTCGCCGGCACATGCGGGCCGAAACGAGGCCGAGCATCTGCTGTATTCCGACGGCATCGCCAGCGTATCGGTGTACATCGAACCCGCCGTGGGCGGGGCCGCTGCGGCCAGCCTCGATTCGCGCGGTGCGCTCAGCGTCTACACGGCGGCGATCGATGGACACGGCGTGACCGTGCTCGGTGAAGTCCCGCCCAGTACGGTTGAGCGCATCGGCAAGAGTCTGCGCAGGGTGTCGCCCACGATCCGCTGAGCACAGGTGGCGTCGTGCCGGAAGTACGGGTACCGAACCCGGAACTTTCCTCCGAACGCATCATCCAAGGCGCGTCCGGCGAGCTGCCGGAGCGCATTCCGGACGCGATGACGTCCGCATCTTGTCGAGGATCGAACATCATGAGAACGATCGCCTATCGTCTTGTCGGCTGGCTCGCCATGAGCGTCGCCACCATGGCGGCATGCGCCGCCGATCTGCCAGATTTCACCGGGCTCGTCGAGAAGAACGGCCCGGCCGTGGTCAATATCCAGGCTCGTCACGAAGGCGGCGAGCAGGCCGCCCAGCTACCGCCCGGTGCTGGCCCCGACGACGATCAGGTTCCGGAAATCTTCCGCCGCTTCTTCGGCATGCCGATGCCGCGCGGCGCCGATCCGACGCGTGTCTCGCTCGGTTCGGGCTTCATCATCTCGAGCGACGGCTATGTGCTGACCAACAATCACGTCGTCGAGGGCGCGGACAAGGTCACCGTGCGCCTGTCCGATCGGCGTGAGCTGGATGCCAAGGTCGTCGGCAGCGACGCGCAGTACGACATCGCCCTGCTCAAGCTGGATGCCGGCAACCTGCCGGTGGTCAGTCTCGGTGATTCGAGCAGGCTCAAGCCGGGCCAGTGGGTGGTCGCGATCGGTTCGCCGTTCGGCTTCGACCACTCGGTGACTGCCGGCATCGTCAGCGCGGTAAGCCGCAGCTTCGGCGGACGCGACCAGCAGTACGTGCCCTTCATCCAGACCGATGTCGCGATCAACCCCGGCAACTCAGGCGGTCCGCTGTTCAACCTCGACGGTCAGGTCGTCGGCATCAATTCTCAGATCTTCTCGAACACTGGCGGCTTCATGGGCGTGTCGTTCGCGATTCCGATCGACGTCGCGATGAACGCCGTGCAGCAGATCAAGGACAAGGGCTACGTCTCGCGCGGCATGATCGGCGTGCAGGTCGAGCGCGTCGATCGCGACAAGTCCCAGGCGCTGGGCCTGCCGAACATCGGCGGCGCGCTGGTCAGTGTGGTCACGCCGGGCAGTGCGGCCGACAAGGCCGGCATCCAGGTGCGCGACGTGATCCTGGCGTTCAACGGCACGCCGATCACCGATTCTTCGGACCTGCCGCCGGTGGTCGGCGCAACGCGCCCGGGCAGCAAGGCCGACGTGAAGGTCTTCCGTGATGGAAAGACCCTCACGCTGGCGGTCACGGTCGGCGAGGCGCCTCGTGACGCGACCGCCGCGGCGGCGGGTGGCAAATCGGCAGCCGGCGCCAGCAATCCGCTGGGTCTCGCCGTCGAGAGCCTGACTGCCGAACAGCGCAGGCAGCTCGACATCAAGGGCGACGAGGGTGTGATCGTCACCAATGTAACGGGTGCGGCACGGCGTGCCGGCCTGCAGCCCGGTGACGTGATCCTGATGGTCGGCCGCAGCCGGGTGAAGGGCGCCGACGACTTCAACGCGGCGGTCAAGGATGCCAAGCCGGGCGATTCGGTGATGCTGCTCGTGCGCCGCGACGACATCACCACCTTCATCGCGGTCAGCGTACCGAAGAAGTGACGAGTACCGCCGCCCACGCGGCGGCGGGGTGTGGTGTCCGGTGCGGTCCCGGGAGGGGCCGCATCGGGCCGGCGCGTGGCATTACCCGGCGAGGCCCGGCTTCATGCGATAATGCCGCTCTTTGCCGATCCACGCCGTGCGGCGTGGCGGCCGCCTTCCAGGCCCTGGCTTCGCATGGACCATATCCGCAACTTCTCGATCATCGCGCATGTCGATCACGGCAAATCCACGCTCGCCGACCGCATCATCCAGATCTGCGGAGGTTTAGAGGCGCGCGAGATGGAGGACCAGGTGCTCGACTCGAATCCGATCGAGCGCGAGCGCGGCATCACGATCAAGGCGCAGAGCGTCTCGCTGCCGTACAAGGCGCGCGACGGCAGGGTCTACCAGCTCAACTTCATCGACACGCCCGGGCACGTCGACTTCAGCTACGAGGTCAGCCGTTCGCTGGCCGCCTGTGAGGGGGCGTTGCTGGTCGTCGATGCCGCGCAGGGCGTCGAGGCGCAGTCGGTCGCCAACTGCTATACCGCGGTCGAGCAGGGGCTCGAGGTCGTTCCGGTGCTGAACAAGATCGATCTGCCGACTGCCGACATCGAGCGTGCCAAGCGCGAGATCGAGGCAGTGATCGGCATCGACGCGAGCGATGCGATCCCGATCAGCGCGAAGACCGGCGAGAACGTGCGTGATGTGCTCGAAGCGATCGTCGCGCGCATTCCACCGCCGAAGCCGTGTGATACCGACAAGCTCCAGGCGCTGATCATCGATTCTTGGTTCGACAACTACCTCGGCGTGGTCTCGCTCGTGCGCGTGATGCAGGGCGAGATCAAGCCGCGCGACAAGATCCTCGTGATGTCCACCGGACGCTGGCATGAGGTCGACCAAGTCGGCGTGTTCACGCCCAAGCGCAAGGTCAAGGACCGGCTCGGGGCCGGCGAGGTCGGCTGGGTCACAGCCTCGATCAAGGACGTGCACGGCGCGCCGGTCGGCGACACGCTGACGCTGAATGGCGATCCGGCGCCGCATCCGCTGCCGGGCTTCCAGAAGATGCAGTCGCGCGTGTTCGCCGGCCTGTTCCCGACCATCGCCGACGACTATCCGGCACTGCGCGAGGCATTGGAGAAACTGCGCCTCAACGATGCCGCGCTGAACTTCGAGCCGGAGAGTTCCGAGGCGATGGGTTTCGGCTTCCGCTGCGGCTTCCTCGGCCTGCTGCACATGGACATCATCCAGGAGCGGCTCGAGCGCGAGTACGACCTCGACCTGGTCACCACCGCACCGACCGTGGTCTACGAGGTGCAGATGACTAGCGGCGAGGTCATGCAGCTCGACAATCCGGCCAAGCTGCCGCCGGTGCAGTACGTCGAGGAAATCCGCGAGCCGATCATCGTCGCCGACATCCTCACGCCGCCCGATTACGTCGGCAACGTGATCAGCCTGTGCGAGGAGAAGCGCGGCGTGCAGCGCACGATCCAGTACCTCGCTACGCAGGTGAAGATCAGCTACGAGCTGCCGCTCGCCGAGGTCGTGCTCGACTTCTTCGACAAGCTGAAGTCCGTCTCGCGCGGCTATGCCTCGATGGATTACCACTTCCTCGAGTTCCGTGCCGGCCCGTTCGTACGCCTCGACGTGCTGATCAACGGTGATCGGGTCGACGCGCTGAGCCTGATCGTGCACCGGTCGGCTGCCGACCGGCGCGGTCGCGAGCTGGTCGAGCGCATGAAGGATCTGATCCCGCGCCAGCAGTTCGACGTGGCCATCCAGGCCGCGATCGGCTCGCAGATCATTGCCCGCTCGACGGTCAAGGCGCTGCGCAAGAACGTGCTGGCCAAGTGCTATGGCGGCGACGTCTCGCGCAAGCGCAAGCTGCTCGAGAAGCAGAAGGAAGGCAAGAAGCGCATGAAGCAGGTCGGCCGCGTGGACATCCCGCAGGAGGCCTTCCTCGCCGTGCTGCAGGTGGACAACAAGTAATCCCGGACGCCGTCCGTTCCGTACAACCGTGCCTGGGCAAGCCTGAGGAGCAAGGGGCCATGCAGTTCGATTTCGCCGCGATCCTAGTCGTCCTGACCGTTCTGACCGGGACCATCTGGGGCTTCGACCGGCTGTTCTTCGCCAAACGGCGCGCGGCCGCGGCGACCGGGACCGAGCCGCCGCGCGAGCCGGTGATCGTCGAGTATTCGCGTTCGTTCTTTCCGGTCATCCTGATCGTCCTGCTGATCCGCTCGTTCCTTGCCGAGCCGTTCCGCATCCCGTCCGGCTCGATGATGCCGACCCTCCTGGTCGGCGACTTCGTGCTGGTCAACAAGTTCGCCTACGGCCTGCGCCTGCCGGTCATCGACAGGAAGATCGTCGCGATCGGCGAGCCGCAGCGTGGCGACGTGATCGTGTTCCGCTATCCGAAGGATCCGAGCCAGGACTACATCAAGCGCGTGATCGGCCTGCCCGGAGACCGCATCAGCTACCACGACAAGCGCCTGTTCGTGAACGGCGAGGAGGTAGCGCAGAGCCCGCTGCAGCCTTACGTGGATACGCCCGAGAACGGCTGGGACGGCAAGCTCGGCGGTTCGCTCGGCGTGGCTGATGCCGAGGACATGCGCCTCGTGCGCAGCGGCGCCCAAGTCTACCGCGAACAGTTGCCGGGTGCCGAGCACCGGGTGATCGA
>CAYYHP010000049.1:0-16555 GCA_964471815.1 uncultured Rhodanobacteraceae bacterium | reverse complement strand
GACATAGTCGTGTTCATGGATGCCGACGGACAGCACGATCCAGCCGCGATCGGAACGCTGCTGCGGCGGCTCGACGACGGTTACGACATGGTCGTCGGTGCACGCGACTGGGATGGCCAGGCGGGCGTCGGACGCGGCCTCGCCAATACGCTGTACAACTGGCTCGCCAGTCGCATGACCGGCTTCGCGGTGCTCGACCTGACCTCCGGCTTCCGTGCCGTGCGCGCCGAGAAGTTCCGCGAGTTCCTGCACCTCCTGCCGAACGGCTTCTCGTACCCGACCACGATCACCATGGCTTTCTTCCGCAGCGCCTACGGCGTGGCCTACGAACCCATACAGGTCGCGCGCCGCGTCGGCCGTAGTCACATCCGTCCGCTGCGCGACGGCATCCGCTTCCTGCTGATCATCTTCAAGATCGCCACGCTGTACTCGCCGCTCAAGCTGTTCGTGCCGACGAGCCTCGTGTTCTTCCTGCTCGGTGTGGCGAACTACGCCTACACCTTCGCCCGCTTCGGCCGCCTGACCAACATGAGTACGCTGATGTGGAGCGCCGCGGTCATCGTTTTCCTGATCGGACTGGTGTCGGAGCAGATCACCAGCCTGACTTATCGCAAGTAACGGCGTGATGACGAATGCGCGCCCGTTGGTGTTCGTCGTCGGCACGCGTGCGCAGCTGATCAAGGTCGCGCCGGTGCTGTGCGCCTGCGATGCCGCTGGCCTGAGCTACGAGCTACTGCTGACTGGACAGCACCGCGAGACGATGGTCGACCTACTTGAGGAGTTCGGTGTACGGCAGAAGCCGTGCGAACTCCTCGAGCTGCGCGAACGCGCATCGATCCTTGCGCTGTGGCTCTGGCTGCCGCGCGCGCTGTGGGCGACCTGGAATCGCTTCCGTGCATTACGCCGGCAAACCGGTGCACGGCCGGATGCGATCGTGCATGGCGATACCCTGTCCACGCTGGTCGGCGCATTGGCCGGCTGGCTTGCGGGCGCGCGCGTGGTGCATCTAGAAAGCGGCCTGACGTCCCGACGGCTGCTCGATCCGTTTCCCGAGGAGTTCGTCCGCCGCCTCGTGTTCCGTTTTGCCGATATTGCTTTTTGTCCAAATGCGCCAGCGGCGGAGCTGATGCGCAGGCGGGCTCATGTCAAGGTGATCGACACGCGGGAGAACACCATCCTCGATGCTGTACGCATCGCCTTGCGTCGGGCTGGCATTCGACCGACACCCGTCGAGCCGCGTTACCTCGTCGCGTCACTCCACCGTTTTCAAAACATCTACGATCGCGAACGGCTTGGTACGTTGGTTGAAATTCTCATCCGTCTGGCGAAGGACTTCAGGGTCGTGCTCGTGATGCACCCTGCCACGCGTAGTCGCCTGCAGGTGACTGGCCTCTTGCCGCGGCTCACCGCCACGGCTGGTCTGGAGCTGAGCCCGCGTCTGCCATACACAAGCTTCCTCACCCTCGCCGCGCAGGCTCATGCGGTGCTCACCGATGGCGGCTCGAACCAGGAGGAACTCGCCTTCCTCGGTGTTCCCACGGTGGTCATGCGTCCGCGCACCGAGCGCCCGGACGGGCTCGGGCGCAACGCGATCCTCGAGCCTGACCTGCCATGCCCGGTTGAGGCGTTCATCATGTCGGACAAAGTCGAGACGCTACGCGGTCACGGTCAGATCGGTCTCGCCGCGCAACCGTCCGCATGCATCGCCGCTGTGCTGGGCGGCAAGGGCGAATGAGCGCACTGCTCAGGTACGTGCCGACTCTATTGGCGTAACCATGTCCTTCCATGCCCGCTGCGCGATTTGTGCCCAAGTATGTTCCTCAGGTCGTGAGACGACATGTCGTGCAGCCAACTGCCAGCGGATCGCACGGGCCAGATCGGCCGGATCATTCGGTCGGCAGAGCGCTGTCCCGAGTTCGCGGGCCTGCCGCGGAAAATTGCTGACCAGGTTTGGCGTTTGCGTGGCAACGACGGGCCGTTCACACAGCAGGTATTCGGCGATCTTGCACGATGAGGACATGTCGAGCAGGTGGCTCTGCCGGTAGGGCAGAGCGACAATGTCGCAGGCGTTGACGAAGGCAGGTATCTCGTGATGCGAGACCGGACCGCGGAAATCGACCCATGGCAGGTCGAGAGATAAGCCGCGCCGCGCCGGCCCGCATACCAGCAGACGGAGCGGGATGCCTGCGGTCCGCAGCAACGCGGCGGCAGCGAGCAGATCATCGATGCCGCGCGCGGCATCCAGGCTGCCGAAGTAACCGATGAGAAATGCACCGTCATCGGTCAGCCCGCAGTGCGACCTAGCCGCATCTCGTTCCCACGGCCGGAACTGTTCGGGATCCACCCCATTGGGTACCGATGTGGCCGGTGTAGTGAAGTTATCGGCGAGGCGCAACGCCTGGCTTGCGTAGAACAGTCGATCGGCACGCCGCGCGAGGAACCCGTAGGCATCCCAGCCGAGGAACAGCCGGTAGGCACCGAAATGACGGTAATCGTCGTAGATGTCGAAGACGAAGCGCGCACTCAGAGAACGGCTTACGCGCCACGCGAGCAGGCCCACGAAGCAGTCGCCGCTCGCGACGACGATCTCGGGCGAATACGTCCTCAAGCGTGCGTACAGAACGGCAAGTGCTCGCGGTGAACGGGTCGGCGTACTCGCAAGAGGAAACGGCGCACCGTCGTCGTGCTCCGGGGCGCGACCGTAGTAGTCGAGCAGTTCTAGGCGCGGCGCCGCGCCGAGGCTCATCCAGTGGTGCGGCAGCTCGTAGACACGTCCGTAGCGCTCGCGCAGCGCATCCTTGTTTGTGTAATGCCGCTTGGCGAGAACGACGACGCGCCGGCGCGGGTCACGCTCGGTAACAACCATACCGATCCGCCTTCAGAGCACCAGCATGGCCTGATGCCAGGCCTTGCGCAGGATCTCACGAGTCGAAGCGAGACCAATACCGGTACCTCGGATGAACCTGTCGCGCATTGGCCGTTCGATGCCAGTCTTCTCGAGTAGCCAGCGCCGCGTGGCACGCAGGTGACGCACATAGCCCGCATAGAGCCAGCGGCGTATGCGCCAGGGCATAAGGCCCCAATCGAGCAGGCCATTGGAGATCAGATGGTGACCGAAGATCTTTACACCGTGGTAGTGATAGAAAACCAGAGGCTGTCCTGCGACTTTGAGATTCCCTGCATCGAGCGAGAGAGGAAGGGTTTCCCAGTTCCACGGGGCGAGCCCGGCGCCAGGATGTTGCGCAATCGCAAGCCGTTCGCCATACAGTGCTGGCCATTCGTCCAGGTACTTCTGATCTGCGTAGCGGTCGCCCTCGGCGTGATCGCAGCACCACTCCAGGCACTGGTCGCGCCAGAGAGTGAGGCAGGCCAGGCCTGTCTCGTCACGTCGAAACGTCTGGAACTGTACGTTGAAGCGGCCATAGCGCAGTTTGTCCACATGGCGCGCAGGGTAGCGGTGCTCACAGACCAGCACCGAGCGGTCACCGAGTTCGGCGAGGACAGTCTCCGGTGAGGAGTAGAACAGTAGGTCCGCGTCCAGATAGGTGACGGCATCGAGCTCCGGATGCGTGGCAAAGAGATACAGAGGCAACACCGGGCTCAGGGTGAAATAGTATTCGACGCGGCTACGATTGGCTTTCGCTGCTGTGAGAGCAGGCAGAAAGCTTTCCACGGCATTGAGGGCGATCGGATGCAGCCCGGGCAGCGCAAGTGCACGCAACGCTGTGAACGCATCCTCGTCGAGGCATAGCGCATGCAGAACGCTCGGGCCGCCTGCAGCCTGCAGCGAGCGGTACATCGATAGCCCGCGCAGCAGGTAGTTCGAGTCGAAGTAGGTGCAGTAATGGCGCATCGCCGTAGACCTCAAGCCGGACGTGCCGTATCGCACCAGTCCCGGATAGAGCCCGCCACGCGATGCGCCTCCTTGTCCGTCAGTTCCGGATAGATTGGCAGGCTGAGGATGCGTTGGATGGCGGCCTCGGTATGCGGCAACGTGACGTGTCCTGCCGCTTGGAAGGCTGCCTGCTGATGCAACGCGCGAGGGTAGTGCACCAGGGTGCCGATCTCTGCCTCACGCAGCGTAGAGCGAAGTGACTCGCGGTCTACACACTCGACAACGTACTGGTGATAGACGTGCAAGGTTCCCGGATAGCGCGCGGGAAGCGTGAGACCGGTTGCCGCGAGTTGCTCATCGTAAATCGCTGCGATCTCACGGCGACGGGTATTGCCGGCCTCCAGGGCCGGTAGCTTCGCACGCAGGATGGCAGCCTGCAGTTCGTCGAGGCGCGAGTTGCAGCCCGCGGAGTCGCTGATGTAACGCTCCCGCCAGCCATACTCGCGCAGCTCTCGAATGCGCTCATCGAGTTTCCGGTCTGCGCCGGTGACCGCACCGCCATCACCGATCGCACCGAGGTTCTTGGTCGGGTAGAAGCTATAGCAGGCAAGCCTGCCGCACGAACCGGCAGGCCGATCCGGGCCACGCGCGCCGTGCGCCTGGGCACAATCCTCGATGACCGGGATGCCGTGGTGATTCGCAAGTTCCATGATGCGAACCATGTCGGCGACCAACCCATACAGATGCACGACGATGATCGCCTTGGCTTTGGCACCAGCGCCCGTCGTTAATACGCGCTCAAGGGCTGCCGGGTCTAGCGTATAGCGACCCGGCTCGATGTCGGCGAATAGTGGAATCGCGCCGGCGCGCAGGATCGCGGCGCCGGTGGCCGAGGCCGTATGCGAGGGAGTGATGACATGATCTCCCGGCCCGATATCAAGCGCGCGCAGCGCGAGTTCGATCGCATCGGTGCCGTTGGCCACGCCGACCGCCCAGGACGCGCCAACTGCTGCGGCGAACTCCCGTTCGAACGCTTCGACCTCCGGACCGAGGATGTAGCGGCCGCTCTCGAGACAACGGCGGATCGCGCCGTCGATGGCCTCGCGCTGGGCAAGGTAGGAGGCGAGCGGATGGGTTTGCGGAATCATGTGTAATCGCCGAGTTTGTCGCGAAAATAGGCGACGGTCCGCGATAGCCCTTCGGCGAGACGTGTTTCCGGGCGCCAGCCGATCAGGCCATGGATCTTCTTGAAGTCGGAATAGTAATCGCCGATGTCGATCTTCTTGCGGTCGGCCGGGAACTGGCGCACTTCGAAACGGCCGCTACCGGCGACTCGTACCAGCGCCTGGGCAAGTTCCTCAAGGCTGACCACCTCGTCCGAGCCCAGATTGAAGACCTGCCCGAAAGCGCGTGGCTCCTCGGCGATGGACAGAAAGGCCTCCACCACGTCGTCTACGTAATTGAGATCACGCAACTGCGTTCCGCCCCAGACCTCGAATGGCTGGCCCTCGAGCAGGCGCCGGATCCAGATCCCCAGAAACGTTTGTCGGGCATCTTTGATCCGCATGCCTGGTCCATAGGTATTGGTCAGGCGCAGCGCGCACGTCTGCAGTCCATAAACGTCGTGGTAGAGCAGGTGGTAGTCCTCGCCAGCGATCTTGTTGATGCCGTTGACGTCCACCGGGCGCTTCGGATGTGCTTCGTCGACTGGCAGGTAATCCGGGCGGCCGTAGATTTGTCGAGTACTCGCGAACACGATCCGCGCTTCAGGGTTGTAATGGCGGATGGCCTCGAGGATGGCGAGCTGCGCGCGGGAATTGATTTCGAGATCGGTGAATGGGTCAGCCATCGAGTCCATGTGGCTCGTCTGGCCGGCCAGGTTGAATATCAGATGCTTGCCCTGTACCAGGAAGCGCATGCCGTGCGAGTCGCGGACATCGGAGATGTTGAGATGCACCGCATCACGGATGTCCGCGAGGTTGGCCAGGTTGCCGCCGTATTCGGGCAGTAGGGAATCGATCAGGGTGACGTGTGCGCCGAGCCGCACCAGTCTCCTAGCGATGGCCGAACCGATGAAACCGGCGCCGCCGGTGATCAGGACTTCGAGGCCTTGATATGACATGGTCCGTACCCCCGCGGATCAACGTTTTCGGGCGACGATGAAGTTGTCGAGGAAGATTGAGGTATCGGCGGACGCTAGTTGGGCGAGAATGCTGCCGACGAGATTGAAGGGCGTGACGAGCAGCGCGCGCAGCATCATCCGCAACAGGCGTGGCAGTCGACTGAATGCAGCGTTCAACCGGTCTGCCGCGATCGCCGCTAGTGCCCCGCCACCACCCACCAGCTTGGTATGTGAGAGTAGATCGAACGAGCCGCTAGCCAGCACGTGGGTGAGGCCGAAGCTGGTGAATCGCTGGCTGTCGCAAGGTTGCTCGTGCTCGGGCCAGACGAAAGGCACGGAGAGGACGAGGATCCCGCCGGGGCGCAGGACACGTGCCAGCTCGGCAATGAAATCGCGTGGCTCGAAAACGTGCTCAAGCACCTGGTTGCATAGGATTCCATCGAACTCGTTGTCGTCGAATGGGAAGCGCGTGCCGTCGTAGTAGATGTCGGCACGCTTGCCGCTCGCGCGATTATCCGGTGTGTCGAGCTCCAGTCCGATGACATCGTCGGCTGCAAGCATCGCCCGATAAGGCTGCACGCCACAGCCGACATCGAGCACGCGACCGGCGAGTTGGGCACCCGCTTTGCGCATTGCTCGGGCGAGTGCCCGCCGTGGTAGGTAATGCGCGTTCAAAGCGACCGCCCACCACGGTGGATTGAACATGATTTGGCGGCCGATCTCGTTCATGGCTCGCGCCGTTTCCAGAAGCTGCCCACGAAGCTCGACCCGAAGCCGAAGCCGCGTATTGGCGGGTCTTTCCCAGGCCATTCAAATACGCGTTGGTAGCGGTCGCCGAGCTGCTGTTCGAGCCAATCCGCGGCAAACAGCCAACAGGGGTAGCTGGCCGAATAGAGGCTTCGCGGCACAGTTTGTACAGTGAGCCGGGGCGACGTCAGCGTGACCGGGTGTCGGTCGATCACCAGATATGGCAGCCGTGCCGCGACGATCTGCTCGAGGATGGCCGCTGGACTCTCGATGTACTGTAGCGTAGCTGAGAACAATGCGACATCCGGCGCTTCGGCGGCAAGGCTGTCCTGGAGCGAGTCATGGAAGTGCAGCTCAGCGGTAGCGAAATCGCGTGCTCCGAGCCGGGCGATTGCTGGCTGTTCGACGATGTGCCAAGACCATTCGCGGGTGCCATGCAGGTGGCGACGGCACTGGCGGTAGGTGCTGCCGAGGCCACCGCCAAAGTCCAGCACGCGTAGGCGCCCGCTCGTCGCGAGCACGACCTGGGCGAAACTTGCCAGCAGCGGGTAATCAGGTGGAACGACATCGCGCGTGACGCCGTCCTGTTCCCAGGCGGCTTTGCCTTGATGCACCGCGAGCGCCGCCGCATGCAGGCGCTCGATCAAGTGGTTCTCGGCATAGCCGTCGGCAGCAGTGAGTGCCGCCGACCAGTTTGCGTAGTGGCCTGAGTAATAGATCGCGTGGCCAGTCGCACGGTTGAGCAGGTCGCGCACTCCCTGCGGTACCCAGCGTCTCAGGAAGGTCTTCAATGGGGGTGTCAGCATCGACATCGTCGCATTTCAGACCAGTTCGGCCGGGATCGCGGAACGACAAGGCCTGTCATTACCGATGAAATAGGCGTCGAAGATCGCCAGTGCGTCACCGGGATGCACATGCCCACTCAGTACCAATGGCCAGAGTCGCACGTGGTGACGCGAGGTGACGGCTAGGCGATGCTGCATCACTTCAACCTCGGAGTAGCCTAGTGCTGCGAGTGCGCTCAAGCGATGGTTGCCGTCGATGACGATATAGCGTGAGCTGCTCGCATGGCGCAGCTCGTGAACCTGGATGTAGGCATGCTCGGTGGGCCGATAGCCTTTCTGACGGATCGAATCCCAGGCGCGCTGCAGCCAGTGAAATTCGTGCTCGACCAGAGAGCGTGGAATGCCGATCGAACTGAATTGGGTCATGACATCAATGACCTCCGCCGGCGTGTCGTGCCAGCCCTCCCGCTTCCAGAGTTTCCGCCATGACTTCCATGGAAGCCACCACAGCGGCACCGGTGAGCGGGTGATTACCCCGAGTGCGGTGCCGAGATCGGCGGGACGATAAAAGCGCAGGAATTCCACGAAGGATGCCTTGAGGGCTTCGACATCCATGCCACGCGACAGGCCGGTGATGAAGTTTTCGTAAGGATTGAAGGCGTTGCGACCGTAGGGAAATCCACAATAGTGGACGCAGTCACCGATTGCGATCCGACGGATCCGGGTCAGTAGCCCGCGCATGGCCGGCTTATGGTTCCAGGATCAGTACGTCGACGCCATGTCCTTGGTAATGACACAGCCGAGTTTGCTGAGCCACGCGCCATCCACTTGCCGTAACCGCCGCATGCAGGTCGTGCGCGTCATGGAACCAAGCAGGGATGTGCGACCAGGGCGCCGTGCTGCTGTGGCTTGTAGCCATGACGCGACGAAGGCGAGAGGGCAGGCGCGCGAGTCGCGACAGCGACCGGCGTAGCCATGGACCGCGGATGTAAGCCTGCAGGATGATGCGCTGCCGGGTGACACGGGTCAGCTCGCGCAATGTCGGGGCGAGCGACGCGGGAGGCAGGAGGTGCAGGAAGCGCCAGCACACCGTGACGTCGACGCTCGTATCAGCAAGTGGAAGGGCAAGCAGGTCGGCTGCCTTGAGCTCAACGCCCCGCAGACCTTCCGCATCGACGCGCCGTTGCGCCATGGCGAGCATGTCGGGCGAGGCATCCACGCCGATTATTGACGTGGCTTGGCGGTAGCAGGGCAGGAAACGTCCCGTGCCAACGGGTGCGTCGAGGACGATCTTCCCGGCGGCGCCGTCGGCGAAGGCTGCGGCGATGAAATCGTTCTCGAGCGCCCAGTGCGCTTCCTGCTCGCGTGCGATGTCGTAGGACTCGGCCTGGTCCCGGTCGTAGTACTGGTGGGCATCATGCATCGCAGGAGGTCGCTCGCAGGCTTCAACTCGAGAGTGCGAAGGCCCGCAACTGCTGGATGAACAACGGACGCGTGGCTCGCAGGGCGAGATTAGACCAGAACGCGGATATCGAATAGGTCAGCACGGTCACGCCAGCAACACCTGTGGCGCCATAGTGCGGCGCGACGATCAGATTGAGCGCGACATACAACACCGCCGCCATCACAGTCTTGGGCAAAATGTAGCGCTGCAGACCATGGCCGACGAACCACAATTCGCTGACGACGCTCAGGTACACGAACGGCACCGTCCAGGCCAATATTGCAATCAGCGGGCCGCTGGCTGCATAGCGCGCACCGAATATCAGCGGAATGAGGATCGGGCCGAGCAATGTGGCTCCCGCTGCGAGCGTCAGTGATGCCAAGCTGGCCAGCCGCATGAGGCGACGCAGTTGCTGGCCGAACTCGGCAGGATCATCACGTAGAGCAAGTAGAATCGGGCCATACGAGGCCGCCACGGCGGTAGCGGGGGCATGCAGGGCCTCGGCTACAACGTTGGCGACGCTCAGCAGGCCCACATCCTGAGTGCCATGACTATTGCCGAGAATCAGATAACCGAAGCGCACGTAGATCGATACGGCAGCGGCGGCGGCAATCATCGGCCCGGCCTCGCGCAGGATACGTCGGCAGCGCGGTACGTCGATTCGCCCAATGCGCAGATGGAGTCCTGTATATCGCGAGGCGAGGTACATACCGGCGGCGACGAGCGCCGCTTCAAATACCATCGCTGCCGCGAGCGCGACGAGTGGATCGGGCGCGAGCAGGGCCGCGAGCCGCGCAGCGCCACCAAGCAAAAGGCCCGTGATGCGGGCGATCACGCCGTAGCGAGACTTCAGTTGCAGACGCAGCCAATATTCGACCACGTCGAAAGCTTGCAGAATCGTGGTTGCTGCGATGAGCGGCGCGATGACGGCAGCATCATGGGGCGCGGCCACGAGCCTCATCGCGATGCTTACGACGAGCAGGGTCAATAGGCCGCCGCCGCCGCGCAGCAGCAGGGCACTGCCGAGGATCTGCCCGCGCTCTTCCGGATGATCGACCAGCATTCGCACCAGGATGGCTTCGATCGCAGCGAGATTCAGGAAGCCAATCACGCTGACGGCAGCCTGCGCGTAGCTAAGCGCACCGTACTGCTCAGGGCCCAGCACGCGGGCAATCCAGGCGTTCACGCCAAATGCGATTAGCAGTCGCGCGCCACGGTCGGCGATCAGCCACGCGATGTTCGCGTAGAGCGAGCGTCTGGTCATGGTCAATGCGCTACCACCCGGAATCGGCCTGCTCGTGTGACAGCGTACCGGCGCGTTGGGTCTCAGGATACGATCGTACCGGTCATTGGTGCGTAAAGGCTTCCAGACATGCCGTGTCTGGCGGCGCATGCCGGCACATGCCGGCTTCGCTATTGCGATTTGGGCTCATCGCCCGATCGACTGGCTTCGCGCTGGCGCAGTCGTGGTCTCCTGTGCTTGGCCGACCTCCCGCTGCACATGCTCATGGTTGCGGACCAGCTGTGGATCGCGTGGATCGATCGCCAATGCGTCGCCGGTGAGGCGCAGGGCGAGTTCGGCATCGCCGAGTACGCCGAGTGCATAGTCGGCGTAGATCGACAGGAGCTGGGTCGAACGCGGGTTGCGGTCGAGGGCCGCGAGGAACGTGGCGACCATGTCCTCGGGCGGGAATGCGCAGTCCCGGCTCGTGGCGCAGTTGACGAGCGCGCGCAGCGCCGAGATGTCCTGCACCCCGAGCGCGCGTCGGCGCAGCTTATCCTGCAGGCGGGTCCACCAGGCTGGATCGAGCGGCAGGCCGCTGCGCGCGGCGAGTATCAGAAGCCCCTGATCGGACAGGGCGCTCGCGCCGGCCAGGGCTGCGGTCCGGTCGAGCTCAGCCATGGCCCGCGCGGTGAATGGCGAGGTGGCATTGTATTGCGAGAGCAGCACGTAGCTGCGGCCGAGGTCGTAGCCCGCGCGTGGCGAGGACGGATGGCGCTGGGCCTCGCTGAGCGCGAAGCGGATCGGATCGCCCCACTCCTGGGCGCGCAGCGTGGTGGTCAGCGCGAACATGAAGATCAATCCTGCCGCGAGTGCGCGCCTGGCATGTGGCAGGATCGGCGGTGCCAGGCACATCAGCAGATCGGCGGCAGCGAGGTAGAGGCCGAGGCTCGCGGCGTAGTTGCGGTGTTCGTAGACCAGTTCCAATGGAACGATGGTCGCGGTCAGCAGGTGCGCGGCGAAGAACCATGCCATGCCGAGGGCGGCGAGCGGCACCCGGCGGCGCAGTAGGACAGCCGCGGTGAACCATGCCAGCCAGCCGAATGCCGCGACGAGTGTGGTCGGCGGGGCCATCCAGCCGGTCGAGACCAGGTAGTCGTCGTGAAAAAGGCTCAACGATGTCAGCCGTGGCAGCAGACTCCAGCCCACGTAGTCCCACAGTACGCGCGCTTCGGTCAGTAACCGCTCGCCGAGATCGAAACTGCGGCTCGCCCATGCGCCGGGCGTGAGCACACGCGGCAGCAGCCAGGCCAGACCGGCGAGACCGGGCAGCACCAGCAGCACGCCGAATAGCACGAGCAGGCGCCGATCGAGCCGGCCCTGGCCATCGCGTAGACCGAGCACGGCGAGCTCGATCAACAGCGCATACAGCGGCAGCAGAATGGCCGATTCCTTGAACAGCGCGCCGATTCCGGTGGCGAGGGCGGTCGCCATGCCGGCACGCCATGCGCCGGGCATGCCGGCGAGCAGGCGCCGGCGCGCCGCGAGATAACCGAGCAGACCGAGCAATACGGCGGTATGCGCGGCGATTTCCATGCGCTGCACGATCAACAGCACGCCCGAAAGGTTGATCGGCGCGAGCAGCCATGCCGCCGCCACGCCGGTGGCGAGCCATTCGGTACGCACGATCGCCGCCTGTTCCGCGCGCCGCAGGGCGGCCATCTCGAACAGACGCCGCAGCACGAGCCAGGTCAGCACGCCGTTCAGCAGGTGGATCAGCAGGTTGATCACCTTCATGGGCACCGGGTCGAGTCCGGTCGTGGCGATCTGCGCAGCGAAACTCAGCATCGCGAGCGGTCGACGCAGTTCGGCCGAGGGCGAGGCCATGGCCGCGTCCCACCAGGCTGAGGCCGGCTTGCCGCGTACGTCGAGCGCCTTGTTGTCGACGATGTTCGGGTAGTCGTCGAACTGGAAGCTGCCGCGCAGGCCGGGCAGATAGATCAGCGCTGCGATCAGCAGCGCGAGGCCGAATGCAACCCGGGCCCGAAGTATGTCGCGTCTTGCGATCACGGGACTTGCCCCGCCGGTTGATGCGTCGTCATGCTCATGGCTTGGGGCTCTGTGTGGCGGCGAGGTCGGCCTCGACCTGCCGGCGCAGGTAGGCGATTTCGTCCTGCCAGAAGGTCTGCTTCGCGAGTAGGCGGCGATGCACCCAGCCCATGTTCGCCTCAAAGCGTTCGGGTGGCTGGTTCTCGAACGAGCGATGGTCGAGATGGCGCAGTGCCAGTTGCAGATGGCCAGCCGAAGCGAGACGGGCGGCCTGGGTCAGCACGATGTTCGGCTTGGGATCGACGTCCAGCGCACGATCGAAATGCGCGAGTGCAGCAGGGCCATCGTTCGTCGCGAGGGAGAGTACCCCGCGCAGGGTCTCCACGTCCTGGCGGCGCCCGCGGATGGCCATGAGTGTCGGGTTGGACGCTGCAGCATCGAGCCAGGCCCCGATCAGCGGCGCGTCGAGGCCGGCACAGCGCCCGCTCTGCAGCGTGCCGATGGCCGATTCGAACCAGTTGTATGAAAACTGAGCCGGATTCGTGGACCCGCGCAAGGCGCGATTGAACCGCTGCGCATCCGCCGTCGGCAAGGCCTGCTGCGCACAGCCAACGCCGACGAGGTTAGCGGCCACCGCCATGTCGTCCGGATGGCGATCGAGGAAGCCACGCTGGCGGGCCGTGGCGGCATCAGGCCGGCCGAGTTCCAGTTCGCGATTCGCGGCGAACAGCTGGGCGCGCGACGAATCGGGATTGCGCCGCGCCCAGATCAGGGCCTGCTGGTCGGGATTGCCCCACAATTCTGCGGCCGTGTGGGTCATCCAGGCGAGTCCGACCGGGAGTGCCACGAGCAGCACACGGCGCAGCCCGCGCAGCAGGCCGTCGCCGCACAGCAGAAGGCCGAGTGGCCAGAACAGCGGCATCGCCGGCAGATAGTTGCGGTGTTCGAAATAGAGCTCGAGCGGCACCGTCGTCGATTCGACGAGATGCCCGGCGAGATAGAACCCCAGCGCGAAACTCAGTGCCGGCACGCGCCGGCGCAGACCGATGGCGAGAACGACGATCGCAGCGAGGGCCAGCAGGGCGGGCAGGGTCGTCAGCGGGTCGAGCAGACCAGTCGAAACGTTCTGCGCGTCATTGAACAGGCCACGCGAATAAGGGCGCGGTAGGGCGAGCTGATACAGGTAATCGACCAGCACGCGCGCTTCGGTGAGCAGCCGTTCGACTTCGGTCCACGGACGCAGGCCGATCCGGCCGGTACCGGCCAGTCCGATGCCGATCTTGACGAGATAGGCGATCAACAGCATGGACGGCAGAACGAGCCACAGCGCGATGCCGAGACGATGCAGGCCGCGTGTGCGCGCATCCCGCACCGGCATCTGCGGTGCGAGGAGCAGGCTCTCGGTGATCCAGGCGAACAGCGGCAGCAGCACACCGTTCGCTTTGCTGAGTGTCGCGAGCAGGGTGCCGATGGCGATCGACAGAGCGACGAGCACCGCACCGTGACGCTGGCCGCGGTGCAGCCGATCGCGTCCGCTCAGATAGCCATGCAGACCACACAGCACGAATGTGGCTGGCAGCATCGCTTCGCGCTGCACGACGTACAGCGTGGTGGAGACGAACAGCGGGTGCAGTAGCCACGCGGCTGCGCCGAACAAGGCGGCCGACGCGGCGCGCGTTTCGTCGAGACGCAACCGGCGCCCGAGTCGCAGCAGCAGGCCACAGAGCAGCGCGGCGTTCAACAGGTGTAGCAGGATGTTGGTGCGCTTGAACGGCTCAGGATCGGCCGGCCAGTCGTTCGCATTGAGGAGGAAGCTCGCCATCGCGAGCGGGCGCCCGAGCGGATCGGCAATGCCCGAGGTCACATACAAGAGAAAGCGCGACCAGCGGTCGACACGCCCGAAGCCGCCAAGCGCGGGGAGATTGCCGAAGTCGTCGAACAGAAACGGCCCGCTGAGCCCCGGTGCATAGGCCCACCATGCCGCGACCAGGACGGCGACCAGGAATGCCGGCGGAAGGATCAGACGGATCCGCAAGAAGGCCTCCAAAGAAAAGGGCCGCGCATCAACGCGGCCCTCTCCCATCCGAACCTGGCGCCGATCAGCGGCAGGAGGTCGGAACGTACTTCGGCAGAATGCCGGCTGCAATTTTGCAGCGCCATACCACACTACCGACGGTCGGATAAGCTGACAGGTACATGGTGCCGCCAGCAATCTTGGCGTTGACCTTGTTGCCGTAGGTGACCGTGACCAGGCCGCTGGCATTGCTAACAGACGTTACGTAATTGCCTATGATCGACGCGGCAGTTGCCAAGCCGGCCGAGGCATTGTTCGGCGGCATGTTGCCGACGTTGGTGTAGTACTCCGCAATCGCCGTCTTGGTGCCGTCGGCGAGCGTCAGGCCTTCGGAGATCTGCGAACGGATCGTGTAGTCCTGGTAAGCCGGCAGCGCGATGGCCGCCAGGATCGCGATGATCGCCACGACGATCATCAGCTCGATCAGGGTAAAGCCCTGCATGTTCTTCATGGTCTTTCCTCTTCTTCAGTTAGCTAACTACGATGAGACATTGCCCCTGAGTCCCCCGTGTCCTGGCTGGCCGGCGTCCTTGACCAAGGTTCAGGAGCCGGGACTCATCGCAAGAATTAGCACGTTCTGTGCCATCTTTTCATGACAGCGATCAACTCATTCCGTACCCATGCACGATTGATGATGCGCCTTCCTTTTTGACTTCTAGGGGGCTTCATGACGGCCAGCGGGATGCTGGCATTCCAGCGGCGACGTGACGGTACGGGTCACGTCAGGTGACCGTGCGCGTCACCCGGTGGTTGCAGCGGCAGGCCGCATCGCAGACACGGATGCCATGGCTAGTTGCGGCAGTTCGAGGGCGCATAGCGCGCCTGCATCGTGCCCGGTTTGCAAGTCCATTGAATGCTGCCGCTGGTCGGCAAAGGGGACAAGAGCAGCGTAGTGCCGGCGACCTTGAGATTTGCCCTGCCACCAAAGGTGATGGTCACCGCACCGCTCGCGACGTCCACGCTCGACACGTAGTTGCCGACGATAGAGCCCGCTGATGCGAGGCCGGCCGAGGTATTGTTCGGCGGCAGTCGACCGGTGTTCGAAATGAAATCCCAAACCGCTGCTTTCGCGCCCGTCGAGAGCGACAGGCCATCCGATACCTGCGCGCGGATCGTGTAGTCCTGGTAGGCCGGGAGCGCGATCGCGGCAAGGATCGCGATGATCGCGACGACGATCATCAGTTCGATCAGGGTGAAGCCCTGACTATGCGGCGGAAAGGTAGAAGACATGGAAGCCCCCATCGACGGATGGCGGTCCCTTTGCACGAAGCGTACCAGCCTCGGCAGGGCGTGGATTCCCGCCTGGTCATGCTCGGGATGGAGGCCTTCGCTCCGCCGCGCGGCGGAAATCAGTCGATGCCGAGCTTCTTCAGCTTGTAGCGCAGGGCGCGGAAGGTAATGCCGAGATTCCGGGCTGCGGCGGTCTTGTTGTAGCGGGTTTCCTGCAGCGCCTTGAGGATGGTTTCGCGCTCGACGGTGCTGATGTAGTCGTCCAGGCCACGCGGCGGCTCTTCGCGCGCGGCCGGAGGTTCCGGCATCGACTCGATGGTTGGGCCGCGTGCGGCAAGGCGTAGATCGGTCGCATCGATCGCACTGCCGTCGCAGAGTGCCATGGCACGTTCGAGCACGTTCTCCAGCTCGCGCACGTTGCCCGGGAAATCGTGGCCGAGCAGGGCTTGCAGGGCAGCGGGCTGGAGCGTGGCCGTGCCGTGGCCGGAGCCTTCCGCGAGCCGCGCGAGGATGTGCCGTGCGAGCAGCGGGATGTCCTCGCGCCGTTCGCGCAGCGGCGGCACGCACAGTTCGATGACGTTGATTCGGTAGAACAGGTCCTGGCGAAACTGCCCCTGCTCGACGAGCCGCGCGAGGTTCTTATGCGTGGCCGAAAGAATGCGCACGTCGACCGCGGTCTCGTTGCGTGCGCCGATCGGACGCACCGATTTCTCCTGGATCGCGCGCAGCAGCTTGACCTGCATGTGCAACGGCAGCTCGGCCACCTCGTCGAGGAACAGCGTGCCGCCGTTCGCGGCCTGGAACAGGCCGTCCTTGTCCGCATGCGCACCGGTGAAGCTGCCCTTGCGGTGGCCGAAGAACTCGCTCTCCATGAGCTCCGACGGGATCGCGCCGCAATTCACCGGCACGAACGGCCCGCTCGCCCGCGGGCCGAGTTCGTGGATCTGCCGCGCGACGAGTTCCTTGCCGACGCCGGACTCGCCGGCGATGTAGACCGGCGCCTGGTTTCGTGCGAGCTTGGCGATCGTCGCGCGCAGCTGCTGCATG
>CAYYHP010000048.1:0-16870 GCA_964471815.1 uncultured Rhodanobacteraceae bacterium | reverse complement strand
GCGATATCGCCATCGTCTACACCGGGCTGCGTCCCGGCGAGAAGCTGTTCGAGGAGCTGTTCCATCCCCAGGAGAACTACCGCAGCACGACGCATGCGAAGATCTTCCTCGCCCAGCCACGCGCGATCGCCGCGGAACTGCTCGCCGCCCAGCTCGCTCGCGCCGCACAGGCCGTGCTGGATTACGACGAGGAGGCGCTGCGACGCTGCGTTTGCTCGCTGCTGCCCGAATTCAGCTGGCGTGAGCACGAGGCCGAGGTCGTGGCCTTCGCGTCGCGCCCGCACAATCCCTGAAGGAGTGTCCATGACGCAGCGTCTGCGCAAGGTCGTGTTTCCCGTCGCCGGTCTCGGCACGCGCTTCCTGCCGGCGACCAAGGTCGTCGCCAAGGAGATGCTGCCGGTACTCGACCGCCCGCTGATCCAGTACGCCGTGGACGAGGCGGTCGATGCGGGCGCCGACACGCTGATCTTCGTCACCAACCGCTACAAGCACGCCATCGCCGATTACTTCGACAAGGCCTACGAGCTCGAGACCAAGCTTGACCAGTCCGGCAAGAAGGAGCTGCTCTCGCTCGTGCAGGGTGTGCTGCCGCGGCACGTACGCTGCGTGTTCGTGACCCAGCCGGAGGCGCTCGGCCTCGGTCATGCCGTGCTATGCGCGAAGCCGGTCGTCGGAGACGAGCCGTTCGGCGTGATCCTGCCGGACGATCTGATCTGGAACCGCGGTGCGAGCTGCCTGCGTCAGATGGCCGATCTGGCCGCGTTCGAGAACTCTGGTGTGATCGCCGTCGAGGAGGTGCCGCGCGAACAGACCAACAAGTACGGCATCGTGGATGCGGTGCCGGTCGGCGAGCGCGCGGCGCTGATCCATCACATGGTCGAGAAACCCAGGCCCGAGGAAGCACCCTCGAACCTCGCCGTGGTCGGCCGCTATGTGTTGCCCAGCCGCCTCTTTGAGCTGCTGGAGAACACCACGCCGGGTGCCGGCGGCGAAATCCAGCTCACCGACGCGATCGACGCGCTGCTGCGGCAGGAACGCGTGCTCGCCTACCGCTTCGAAGGTCAGCGTTTCGATTGCGGCAACAAGCTCGGCCTGGTCAAGGCGACACTGCATTTCGCGCTCGAAGACCCGGCACTCGCCGAGGCAACGCGCGAGTTCGTCGCCTCGCGCGAAGGCGTGTCGGCCTGAGTCAGGTGCAGCGCGCCGCTCCGTCGGCGGCGTGTCGCACGCACAGCGCATGGATCTGAGCCACATCCTCAACCATCTCGGCGAGGATCGCGAGCACCATCGCGGTGCCGTCGCGCCGCCGATCTACCAGACCTCGATCTTCGCCTTCCCGACCGTCGCCGCCTTGCGCGAAGGCTTCGGCGACGAGCTCGACCGCACCGTCTACACGCGCGGCAACAATCCGACGGTCGAGATCCTGCGCCGGAAGATCGCGGCGCTCGAGGGCGCCGAGGATGCGTTGCTGTTCGGCTCCGGTGCGGCCGCGATGGCCGCGGGCGTGATCAGCGGACTCGCGGCAGGCGATCACGTGATCTGCGTGCAGAAACCGTATGCCTGGACACGCACGCTGCTACGCGACCTGCTCGCCCGTTTCGGCGTCGCCCATGACTTCGTCGATGCGCGGGACGTCGCCTCGGTCAAAGCCGCCCTGCGTGCCGAGACGCGCCTGATCGTGCTCGAAAGTCCGAACTCGCTGACCTACGAGCAACAGGACCTCGCGGCGGTTGCTGCATTGGCCCGATCACGCGGCATCCGCACCCTGGTCGACAACAGCTACGCGAGCCCACTGAACCAGTCGCCGATCGCGCTCGGCATCGATCTCGTCGCGCACTCGGCGACCAAATACCTCAACGGCCACAGCGACGTGGTCGCCGGCGCGCTGTGCGGGGCGAAGGCGCTGATCCGCGAGGTGTTCCGCGGCCCGTACATGACGCTCGGCGCGATCCTCTCGCCGCATGATGCCTGGCTCGTGATCCGCGGCCTGCGCACCCTGCCGGTGCGCATGGAGCGGATCGCTGCGACCACGCAGCGCGTGCTGGCCTGGCTGGAAGCACACCCGAAGGTCGAACATATCTGGTATCCCCAGGCCGCTTCGAATCCACAGCTCGCCCTGAGCGAGCGCCAGTTGCGCGGCGCCAGCGGACTCTTGTCGTTCACGCTGCGCTGCAGCTCGACGCGTGCCGTCGAACGCTTCTGCGATGCGCTCGAACGTTTCCTGATGAGCGTGTCCTGGGGTGGCTACGAATCGCTGTGCTTCCCGGCCGCCGCGGTGTTTCCGCCGGATACGCCAATCGGCGAGACGCCGCCGGGACAGGTGCCGCGTAATCTCGTGCGGCTGTCGATCGGCCTCGAGGAGGCCGACGCATTGATCGCCGACATCGACCAGGCGCTCGCCAAGGTTTAGCCGATGCGTGGCACGGAGCACCCATGACAAAACGCTTGCTTGCCTGGCCGATTCTGGGACTGATTCTGGGCGGTTGTCAGCTACCCGGCCCGCGTCTCACGGCATCGACGCCAGGCGGTCTCGCCGCGCTGGCCGGCGAATACGACAACCGCGCCCAGATCTGGGATGCACAGACCGCTGCCATGGGTGCCGCACCGGAGATTCCGGCCATCCACCAGTGGCTGCGACCGACGCCGGATGGCGCGCTGCTCTGGCGTCTCGCCTCGCCGAAGGCGGCCCAGGAAGGGCGCTGGCTGTTGCGCGAGGAGGGCGATGCCTGGGTTCCGTACCGGCCGCTGGATGCCGCGGCGCTGAGCTACTTCGCAGGCGAGTCCGATCCGGTGCGTTTCCGTTTCGAACCGGCGGCCTGGGCGCCGCTCACCGCTTGTGCGCTGCAGCACGCGGACGGCGGGAGCGCCCATCGCGCCGATGCCGCAGCCTGCAGCGCGCTCTGGAGCGGTCTCGGCGAAGCGGCGGCCTTGCTGCCGCTCCGGGTTCAGGTGGATGGTGAGACGATCGTCGTTGCCACGGTCGCCGATGCGGCACGCGGTGCAGGGGCGACGACCGTCTCGCGCCGGGTCCGCTGGTTCAGCGGCTGGGACGCGCTCGCCGGCGGCGGTGCACAGGCACAGGCACAGGCCAGCAACGAAGACTGGCACGTGCGGCGCGATCTGCGCTTGCACAGCGAGGGCGGTCGCGTCGAGCTGCGCTGGCGCGATGGAGCGCCCTCGGGTTATGTGCTGGAACTCGCCCGGCTCACCTATCGCGAGAGCGGCACCGAGGTACTGCGCCTCGCGGTGATCGAGACCACAGGTAACCGCGTGCTGAGTTATGCCTGGGCCGACCCCGGGGCCACGCGCATCGGCATCAACCTCGGCTGGCTGCAGGTCGGCCTCGAACAGGAAGGCACGGGCGATAGCGCACGACGATGACGGCCGAGAATTACTACCGCGCCACCGCGACTGCCTATGGCGGCTTCCCGGCCCCGACCGGCAAGCGCAGCGCGCGCGTCGCGATCGTCGGCGGCGGGTTCGCCGGGCTCAACACGGCACTCGGCCTGGCCGAGCGTGGCGTGGGCGACGTCGTCCTGCTCGAACGCGAGCGGATCGGCTTCGGTGCTTCCGGACGCAACGGCGGCTTCGTGTTCGCCGGCTATTCACTCGGCGAGGACGCATTGCGCCGGCGTCTCGGCAACGAGCGCGCGAAGGCGCTGTTCCTCTGCACGGTCGGCGCGGTCGAGCTGATCCGCAAGCGCGTCGCGCATCTGCGCATTCCCTGCGCGCTGGTCGACGAAGGCGTGATCTGGGCGAACTGGTTCCGTGATGCGCGCATCCTGCGCCATCGTCAGAAATTGCTCGCCGAACAGTTCGGCGTGACATGGGAATGGATTCCCACCGAGACACTGCGTGGCATCCTGCGCAGCGAGCGTTATGCGGATGGACTCTGGGAGCGCAATGCGCTGCACCTGCATCCACTGAATTACGCGATCGGCATTGCCCAGGCCGCGGCCGCGAAGGGCGTGGCGATCCACGAGCACGCGGCGGTCACGCGCATCGAACGTGCGGGCGCCGGCTGGCGAATCAGCACGCGCGATGCCGAGATCGAGGCCGAGCACGTCGTTCTCGCCTGCGGCGGTTACCTCGCCGGCCTGAACCGGCGCGTCGACCGTGCCGTGCTGCCGATCGCGACCTACGTGATGGTCACCGAGCCGCTCGTCTCGCGCCTGCGCGAGTGTGTGAACACGCGTGCGGCGGTCTACGACACGCGCTTCGCCTTCGACTACTACCGGCCGTTACCCGACTCGCGCCTGCTGTGGGGCGGACGCATCTCTGTGCGCGACCGCGCGCCGGCCGCCGTGCGCGAGCTGCTCTGCCGCGATCTGCTGCGTGTCTATCCGCAGCTCGAGGGCGTGCACATCGAACACTCATGGTCCGGACTGATGAGCTATGCGCGGCATCAGATGCCGCAGATCGGACGGATCGAGCCCGGCCTGTGGTGCGCGCAGGCCTTCGGAGGACACGGCATCGCGCCAACCACGGTGGCCGGCGAGCTGATCGCCGCTGCGATCGCGCGTGATGACGAGGCCTGGCGCCACTTTGCTTCGTTCGGCTTCGAATCGGCGCACCGGCCCTTCGGCTTCGCGGCCGCCCAGGCGAGTTACTGGTGGCTGCAGTTCCTCGATGCATGGCGGGCCTGGCGCGAGCCGTCGCATGCGGCTTGACCGATATCAAGGCCATCCGGTCACCCGTGCGCATACTGGCCGCGAGGGCCCGATGGGTCGATTCGAAGGCAGGCAACGATGATCCGCGAAATTTCCGGCGATTTGCTGCTCAGCAAGGCGCAGGTGATCGCCCATGGCGTCGCGCCGAACGACAACTTCCACAGCGGTCTCGCGCTCGCGCTGCGCGAGGAATGGCCGGCGCTGTATAAGGACTTCCGCCATTACTGCCAATCCACGCATCCGGCCGCCGGCGAGCTCTGGGTCTGGATGGGCGCCGATGGCAAACACATCGTCAACCTGTTCACCCAGGAGGCCGCCTACGAACACGGCGCGCATCCGGGCAAGGCCTCGACGAAGCACGTCGGCCATGCGCTGCGCGCTCTGCGCAGGCTGATCGAGAAGGAAGGCTTCAGCAGCGTCGCATTGCCGCGGCTGGCCACCGGCGTCGGTGGACTGGACTGGGCCGAGGTCAGGCCGCTCGTTGAGGAGCATCTGGGCGATCTCGGAGCGGCCATCATCGTCTACACCACCTATCACAAGGGTGTGGCTGCAGACGAAGGGCTTGCCTGAGACCCCCGCGCCGGCGCGACGCGGCGCCGGGCTCGAACGACAAAGGCCGGGCATGTGCCCGGCCTTCGCGCCTTCCTGCGGCCAGGACCGCTCAGAGCGCTTCGAATACGCCGGCCGCACCCATGCCGGTGCCGATGCACATCGTCACCATGCCGTATTTCTGCTGACGTCGGCGCAGGCCGTGAACCAGGGTCGCGGTACGGATCGCGCCGGTCGCGCCGAGCGGATGGCCGAGCGCGATCGCGCCGCCGAGCGGATTCACCTTGGCCGGATCGAGACCGAGGTCGCGGATCACCGCGAGTGCCTGCGCGGCGAATGCTTCGTTGAGCTCGATCCAGTCGAGCCGGTCCTTGCCGATGCCGGCGAACTCGAGGGCCTTCGGGATGGCGGCAATCGGGCCGATGCCCATGATTTCCGCCTTCACGCCGGCCACCGCGAACGACACGAAGCGCGCCAGCGGAGTTAGGCCGTACTCCTTGATCGCCTGCTCGCTCGCGAGCAGCACGGCGCCCGCACCATCGGACATCTGCGAGGCATTGCCCGCCGTCACGCTGCCGCCCATGCGGAACACCGGCTTTAGCTTGGCGAGGCCATCGAAGCTCGTGTCCTTGCGGGGACCCTCGTCCTGGACGACCGCGCGGCGGTCCTCGACGATGCCGCGCGTGGCGAGATCCGGATAGCGATCGTCGAGCATGAACGGCTCGATCTCGTCCCTGAATTCGCCCGACGCGATCGCCGCAAGGGCCTTCTGGTGCGAGGCGACCGCGAACGCATCCTGCTCATCACGGCTGACCTTCCACTGCTCGGCGACCTTCTCCGCGGTGATGCCCATGCCGTAGGCGATGGCGACGTTCTCGTCCTTGAACACGGCCGGGTTCATCGCGATACGGTGACCCATCATCGGCACCATCGACATGGTTTCGGTGCCCGCGGCGAGCATCAGGTCGGCCTCGCCGAGGCGAATGCGGTCGGCAGCCATCGCCACGGCCTGCAGGCCGGACGAGCAGAAGCGGTTGATCGTGACCGCCGGCACGCTGTCCGGCAGGCCGGCGAGCAGCGCGCCGATGCGCGCCACGTTCATGCCTTGCTCGGCCTCCGGCATCGCACAGCCGACGATCACGTCGCCGATGCGGGCCGGGTCGATGCCTGGCGCGCGCGTGATGGCGGCGCGCAGGACGTGGGCAAGCAGGTCGTCGGGGCGGGTATTGCGGAACACGCCACGCGGGGCCTTGCCGACCGGCGTGCGCACGGCGGCGACGATGTAGGCATCCTGGATTTGCTGGGTCATCTCGGGTTCCTCGGACGCGGGTGGGGCAGGGCTCGCGATGGCTCGGCCATCGACGGGATCCGGCTCGTGCCCCGCATCGTGCTGGGAAAGTGGCCAGCCCGGGATGGCGGGCGCTCTCGCGCCGCCAGCCCCGGGCCGAATCTCAGTTGCGGAGCGGCTTGCCGGTCGTCAGGGTGTGCTGGATGCGCTCCTGGGTCTTCGGCATCTGCGCGAGCGCCACGAAGTGCTTGCGCTCGAGGTCGAGGAACCACTGCTCATCGACCTGCGCACCGCGCTCGATCGCCCCGCCGCACAGCGTATCGGCAATGCGCGAGGCAATCTCGTAGTCGTGTGCGGAGATGAACCGGCCTTCGAGCATGTTGACCAGCATCATCTTGAGGCTCGCCGTGCCGACGTCGCCGGCCACGGTGACCTGCCGTGCCGGCAGCGGCGGCCGATAGCCGACATCGGCGAGGGCGGCCGCCTCGCGCTGCGCGCCCCAGAGAAGCTCATGCGCGTTGAACACCACGGTATCGTTCGGGCGCAGCAGGCCGAGCGCCTTGGCATCCAGTGCACTGGCCGAAACCTTGGCCATCGCCACGGTCTCGAACCAGGTCTTGAGCGCGGTGAACGGATCGCCACCCTGCGCGGCGCGCAGCGCAATCTCTTTGAGACCGCCGCCGGCCGGCAGGAGACCCACACCGGCCTCGACTAGGCCGACATAGCTCTCGAGCGCGGCCACGGTCTTCGCGCAGTGCATCTGGAACTCGCAGCCGCCACCGAGCGCCATGCCACGCACCGCGGCTACCACCGGCACCAGCGAATACTTGAGCCTCATGCTGGTGGCCTGGAAGTTCGCGATCATCGCCTCGAACGCGTCGATCTTGCCGGCCTGCAGGAGACCCATCGCCCCCTTCAGATCGGCGCCGGCCGAGAACAGCTCGCCGTTCTGCCAGATCACCAGGCCCTTGAAGCCCTTCTCGGCTTCCTCGACGGCACGTTGCAGCCCGTCGAGCACAGCATCGCTGACCGTGTTCATCTTGGTCCTGAACGAGGCCACGGCGATGTCGTCACCGAGATGCCAGAGGCGCAGGCCATCGTTCTCGAACACGGTCGTGCCGGTGTCGAAGCGCTCGCCGAGGAGCGGATCGGGGAAACGCTGGCGACGGTAGACCGGATGCGCGGAACGCGGCAGCGGCCTGCCGGCCCTCGGCGCGAACGAGCCATCCTGACCGTGCACGCCTTCGCGGCCGTCGCTGACCCAGGCCGGCAGCGGTGCATCGCTCATCGCCTTGCCGGCCGCGATGTCCTCGGCGATCCAGCCGGCGACCTGCTTCCAGCCGGCGGCCTGCCAGGTCTCGAATGGACCCAGCTTCCAGCCGTAGCCCCAGCGGATCGCGAAATCCACGTCGCGCGCGGTCTCGGCGATGTCGGCGAGGTGATAGGCGGTGTAGTGGAACAGGTCGCGGAAGCAGGCCCACAGGAATTGCGCCTGCGGATCGGCCGAGGCGCGCAGCCTGGCGAACTTCTCGGCCGGGTTCTTGATCGCGAGGATGGCGGCGACCTCGTCCGAGGGCTTCTGATCGGCCGCGCGGTAGTCCTGCCTGGCGAGATCGACGACGACGATGTCCTTGCCGCGCTTCATGAACACGCCGGCACCGGTCTTCTGGCCGAGCGCGCCCTTGGCGATCAGCGCTTCGAGCCAGGCCGGCGATTTGAAGTAGCGGTGCCACGGGTCGTCCGGCAGCGTGTCGGCCATCGTCTTGATGACGTGTGCCATGGTGTCTAGGCCGACGACGTCCGCCGTGCGGTAGGTCGCCGATTTCGGCCGGCCGATCGCCGGGCCCGTGAGCGCGTCGACCACGTCGAAACCGAGGCCGGACTGTGCCGTGTGATGCATCGTGGCGAGCATCGAGAACACGCCGATGCGGTTGCCGATGAAGTTCGGCGTGTCCTTGGCGTAGACCACGCCCTTGCCGACGGTGGTGGTCAGGAAGGCTTCGAGGCCGCCGAGGATGGCACGGTCGGTATGCGCGTTCGGCACCAGCTCGACGAGATGCATGTAGCGCGGCGGGTTGAAGAAATGCACGCCGCAGAAGCGCGGGCGCAGTGCTTCCGGCAACGCGTCGGCGAGCGTATTGATCGACAGGCCTGAGGTGTTGCTCGCGATCACCGCGCGTTTGGAAAGGTAGGGCGCGATCTTGTGATAGAGGTCGAGCTTCCAGTCCATGCGCTCGGCGATCGCTTCGACCACCAGGTCGCACTCGCGGAGCAGTTCGAGATGCTCGGCGTAGTTCGCCGGCACGATCGCCGCCGCGCGCGACTTGTCCGCGAGCGGGCTCGGCGACAGTTTGGCGAGGTTCTGGATGGCCTTCGTGACGATGCCGTTCGGATCGCCGTCCTTCGCGGGCAGGTCGAACAAGACGGTCTCGACGTCGGCGTTGGTCAGGTGCGCGGCGATCTGCGCGCCCATCACGCCGGCGCCGAGCACCGCGGCTTTGCGGATGCGTAGCGGTTGCTGGCTCATGCGGGTCTCGTGAGCGGGTGGAGGGAATGCCGCCGGTGCGGGCTCAGGGAGCACGCAGGCCGGCAGCGGCGAAACGGACGAGGTGCTTGGCGGCGCGTTCGCGATGGGCCTGCTCGCTGACGCCGGTCTTGCGCTTGATGACGCCGAAGTCGGCCATCGCGTAAGTCAACGCGCCGGCCACGATGTCAAGACGCCAGTACAGCTCTTCCTTGTCGAGGCTCGGCAGGATCTGGCCGATCGCGGCATGGAAGCGCTTGAGCACGTGGCCGTAGTTGTCGGACAGGAACTTGCGCAGCGCCTCGTTGTGCTCGGCATAGGCGCGCGCCAGTACGCGCACGAAGGCGCCCCCGCCGGAACGGTCGAGCGAAAGTTCGAGGGCGGGGCGGATGAAGGCACCGAGCACGTCCTCAAGCGAAACGCCGGTCGGGGCAGAAAGTGCGTCGAGCGCCGCCAGCCGGCGCGCGTTGAGGTCGTCCAGACGCCGCCGGAACACTTCGTTGACGAGGTTTTCCTTCGAGCCGAAGTGATAATTGACGGCGGCGAGGTTGACGTTTGCGGCGGCCGTGACCTGGCGCAGCGAGGCGCCGGCGAAACCGTGCTGGGCGAACAGCTGCTCGGCGGCGCCGAGGATGCGTTCCTTGGTCGAGAAATGCGGCAGGGCCAACGGTGGGTCCTCGGGCTGGATGGCCGGTTCCGTGCCGGCACGGGATGCCAGGGCCGGCCTCAAACAGACGTTTGAATCCTACGCAAGCGAACCGGGCCGGTCAAACGGCCGGACGCTGCCGCAGGCGCCGCAAATTTTTCGCGGCGGACTATGCAACGCGTGCCGGCAATCAGCTAGAATCACAGGAGTTTTTCCCCCTAACTCCGCATTCCTGCGTAGATTTGCCGATCCGGCACATCTGCCCGGACCGGCGGCGTGTCCACTTCGACCCGGAGTAACGAAATGGCGCTGGAGCGCACCCTGTCGATCATCAAGCCCGATGCCGTCGCCAAGAACGTGATCGGCGAGATCTATTTACGCTTCGAGAAGGCCGGCCTGAAGATCGTGGCGGCGAAGATGAAGCATCTCTCGCGCAAGGAGGCCGAGGGCTTCTACGCGGTGCATCGCGAGCGCCCGTTTTTCAAGGCGCTGGTCGAATTCATGATCTCCGGCCCGGTGATGATCCAGGTGATCGAGGGCGACGACGCGATCATGAAGAACCGTGAACTGATGGGTGCCACCGATCCGAAGAAGGCCGCGCCCGGCACGATCCGCGCCGATTTCGCCGACTCGATCGATGCGAATGCCGTGCACGGTTCCGATGCAGCGGAGACCGCGAAGGTCGAGATCGCCTACTTCTTCGCCGAAACGGAACTTTGCCCGCGCTAAGGTCGCGAACGTGACGACGGCGAAAGTCAACCTGTTCGACCATGACCGCCAGGGGCTGCGCGAGCTGTTCGCGCAGCTCGGCGAGAAGCCGTATCGTGCCGAACAGGTGATGAAGTGGGTCTACCACCGCCACGTCACCGACTTCGCCGACATGACCGACGTCGGCAAGGCCCTGCGCGAGAAACTCGCCGCAGCAATCGAAATCGTGCCGCCACGCATCCTGTTCGAGAAGCCGTCCGCCGATGGCACGCACAAGTGGCTGCTCGGCATGGATGGCAGCAACGCGATCGAGACCGTGTTCATCCCCGACAAGGGACGTGGCACGTTATGCGTGTCGAGTCAGGTCGGCTGCGGCCTCAACTGCCAGTTTTGTTCGACGGCCACCCAGGGTTTCAACCGTAATCTGTCCACGGCTGAGATCATCGGCCAGGCATGGATCGCGGCACGCCACCTCGGCAACGTGCCCCATCACCAGCGCAAGCTCACCAACGTCGTGATGATGGGCATGGGCGAGCCGCTGCTGAATTTCGACAACGTCGTGCGCGCGATGAGCGTCATGCGCGACGATCTCGGCCTCGGCCTCGCCAACAAGCGCGTCACGCTGTCGACCGCGGGCCTAGTGCCGATGATCGACCGGCTCGCTGAGGAGAGTGACGTCTCGCTCGCCGTATCGCTGCACGCGCCGAACGACGAACTGCGTACCGAGCTGGTACCGCTGAACCGGAAGTACCCGATCGCCGAGCTGATGGCGGCCTGCGCGCGCTATGCGGAACGCAAGAAACGCGAGTTGATCACCTTCGAATACACGATGATGAAGGGCATCAACGACCAGCCCGAACATGCCCGCCAGCTGATCAAGCTGATGCGCCGCCTGCCGAGCAAGGTCAACCTGATCCCGTTCAATCCGTTCCCCGGCACGCGCTATGAGCGTTCCGAGGAAAGCGTGATCCGTCAATTCCAGAAGACCCTGCTGGACGCCGGCGTGCTGACCATGGTGCGCCGCACGCGCGGCGACGACATCGATGCGGCCTGTGGCCAGCTCAAGGGCCAAGTGCTCGACCGCACCCGGCGGCAGGCCGAATTCCGGCGCAAGCTCGAGGACGGCAAGGCAAATGCGGCCTGAGCGGATCGCCACCATCCTGCTGACCGGCGCGCTGCTCGCGGGCTGCGGCACGCTGCCTTCCGGCCCGCAAGGTACCCCGGCCAGCAAGGCCGCCGATGCGGCGCGCATCCACGTCCAGCTCGGCCAGCGCTACCTGGAGCAGGGCAAGCTCGACGTCGCCCTCGAAAAGCTGCAGAAGGCCATCCAGTACGATCCCGGCTATGTCGATGCACATACTGTGATCGCCGTGCTCTACGATCGCATCGGCGATACCGAGAAGGCCGAGAAGCACTACCGCCGCGCAACCGAACTGACGCCCAAGGCCGGTGCCGTGAACAACAACTACGGTGGCTTCCTCTGCCGGCACGGCCGCTACGAGCAGGCCGAGAAGCATTTCCAGCGCGCGATCGCCGATCCGTTCTACAAGACGCCCGACGTCGCACTCGCCAACGCCGGTACCTGCCAGATCCAGGCCGGCCATCCGGACGCTGCCGAAGCCGCCCTGAGACGCGCGCTCGAGATCAATTCGAACAACGGCGATGCCTTGTTCCAGCTCGCCGCAATCCTGCACCGCAAACAGGACGATTTCCACGCCCGTGCCTTCATCCAGCGCTTCGAGGGGCTCGGGCAGGTCACAGCGGATGCCTTGCTGCTCGGTCGCCAGATCGAGCTCGCCCTGGGCAACACTTCGGCCGCAGAGGATTATGCGCGCCGCCTCCGCCAGCAGTTCCCGGACTCCGAGCAGGTCCGGACGCTGGATTCGAGCAACCCGCCATGAAACGCCGACGCAATCCACACAAGAGCAGTGCGAGCCAGCCACTCGCCAGGGAAACCGCCCGGGCCGATGTCGTCGTCGGAAGCGCCGACCGCGAGCAGTCGGATTTCCTTTTCGACACGGCACCGCCTGCGACGGATGGCATGCCCGCGTTGGACAGCGTAGACGCGATGGTCATACACGAGACTACCGGTGCGCCGATGCCGGGACACTCCACCGATGCGGGCATGACGCCCACGGCAGCCGCATCTGATGCCAGCGGGGCGGATTCCGGGACGCCGGCAGCGACATGCGACGACGGGGCGTTGCCCTGCCGCGATATCCGCGGCACGTGCGATCCGACCCTGACGATCGGCGCACGGCTGCGCGCCGCACGCGAGGCACGCAAGTGGTCGGTCGAGGATGTCGCCGTCCGCCTGCACCTGCCGCTGCGCGTCCTGCAGCGCATCGAGGCGAACGATCTGGCCGGCATCGATGCGATCTACCTGCGCGGCTATCTGACGAGCTATGCCCGACTCGTAGGCGTGCCGGGCGATGCGGTCAGCCAGGCGCTCGGCGAATGCGTCGCGCCGCCGCTGATCGCCACCGGCCAGATCTCGCACTCGCGCTGGCTGTTCGAGCGCTACTCGGTGCCGGCGGTCTATCTGCTGCTGACCGGCCTGATCGTCGGACCCTCGGTCTGGCTCGCCACGCATGGCGGGCTCGAGCAGAACCTGGCGCGCCTCGCGCCGCTCGATCCGCCGGCCGGCGAGACCGTGCTGGCACCGCCGGCGGCCTCCTCCATGAATCCGGCGATCACCAGGGCCGAGACGCGCGGTACGGACGATGCGGCAGATCCGGCAGCAGCGGCCGGAACGATGCCGGCACCGGCCGGTGAGCATCATGAAGCTCCCCTGATGGCCTCGGTCGCGCCGTTTCCCATCGGCCGTGAGCCGACACCCGCCATCCCCGACGACAAGCCCGCTGCCGCGCCCGGAACGCATGCATTGACCCTCCGCCTCAGCGAACCGAGCTGGGTCGAGGTGATAGCGCAGGATGGCACCCGGCTCGAATATGGCCTGCTGGCAGCTGGAGCCGAGCGCGAGTACCGCAGCGCGCAGCCGGTGTCGGTACGCTTGGGCAACTGCAACGGCGCCCAGGTGACGGCCGATGGCCAGAGCGTGGATCTCGGCCCCTACCGGCATACCAACGTGGCCCATTTCAAGGCGTTCGGCCAGAACGGGCTCGTCGCGCCGGCCGACTCCTGAGCACGGATCGCGGCTAGCGTGCAGGCGCCGGCCGCTTGCCGCGACTTCGTTCGCGCGTCTTGATCCCGCCTGAACCATCGCGGGTCCGCGCGCGGAAATGCGGCCCAAACCGCGGGTGATCCTGCTACCCTAGCGCCCGCTCGTCGTCGCCGATCGGCGGCGCCTCCATCCTTCGCCGCCACGTAGCGGCGTCTTCCCGGAATGAGTTGAATCCATGGCTTTCGACGCCCTCGACGAACATGAACAAGGTGAACTCGTACGCAAATGGCTGCGCGAGAACGCGATGTCGATCCTGATCGGCGTGGTGCTCGGCCTGCTGATCATCTTTGGCTGGCAGCAATGGCGCACCCACCGCGCGCGTCATGGCGCGGAAGCGGCGCTGCATTACCAGAGTCTGGCCACCGCGTTCGAGGCGAAGAACACCGACGCGGCCACCGCGACGCTCGAGGGGCTGAAGAAGGATTACGCCGATTCCGCGTATGCGGTGTTCGCGGCCATGCGCACCGCGCGTGATGCGCTCGCGCGGGCCGACAAGCCGGCCGCCGTCACGGCCGCCGAATGGGCCTACGAGCATGCCGCCAGTCCCGAACTCAAGGCGCTCGCCGGCCTACGCCTGGCCCGGTTGCGGCTCGGCGAAGGGCAGGGCGACCAGGCACTCGCGCTGCTCCAGCAGCTGCCCTCAGCAGGTTACGAGGCGATGATCGCGGAGTTGCGCGGCGACGCGCTGCTCGCCGCCGGCAAGACCGACGAGGCGCGTGCCGCTTACCAGCAGGCGTTCGATGCCCTGGATGCCGCCTCGCCCGCTCGCCAGAACCTCGAAATGAAACTGGCCGATCTCGGCGGTTCGACGGAGAAGAAGAGCTCATGAAACGTGCCCTGATCCTCGTCGGCGCCACTCTGCTCGGCCTGCTCGGCGGCTGCGGCTGGTGGAAGGAGCGCAGCACCAAGCGCGAGAACGTCGCGCCGCCCAGGCCCCTCGCCGAGCTTGTGCCCACGCTGAAGGTGCAGACGCTCTGGCAGACATCGGTCGGCAAGGGCGCCGGTCGTTCCGGCGTACGCCTCGGTCCGAACGTGATCGACGGGCGTGTCTATGCCGCCAGCGTGAACGGCCGGATCGCCGCGCTCGACGCTACTACCGGCAAGGCGCTCTGGAACAAGGGTACCAAGTACGAATTCGCCAGCGCGCCGGCGGTCGATGGCGATCTGCTCGTGGTCGGCACGCTGAACGGCGAGGTCGTCGCACTCGATGCGAAGAGCGGTGCGGAACGCTGGACGGACGAGGTGTCCTCCGAGGTCATCAGCATGCCGGCGGTCGCGCTTGGCACGGTCGTCGTGCGCAGCAACGACGGCCACGTGTTCGGACTCGACGCGGCCAATGGCACGCGTAGGTGGACTTACGACCGCACCGCCGTGCCGCTGCTCTCGCTGCGCGGCAACGCCGCGCCGTTGCTCGACGGCAGCGCGGTCTATCTGGGCGGTGACAACGGCAAAGTCATCGCGTTGCGCGGCGACAACGGCGGTACGCTGTGGGAGCAGACCCTCGCACTCAACGAGGGGCGCACCGAAGTCGAACGGCTCAACGATGCCGACGGCGCCCTGGTCTTCGACGGTGGCACGCTGTTTGCGGCGAGCCATCACGGCAGCGTCGCCGCCCTGGCGGCTAACAACGGCCGCCCGTTGTGGACACGCGAATTCTCAAGCTATACCGGCACTGCCGTTTCCGGCACGCAGGTGTTCAGCGTCGATGCCGATTCGAACGTCTGGGCCCTGGACCGCAGCACCGGCGGCTCGTCGTGGAAGCAGGATGCCTTGCTGCATCGCTGGCTGACCGCGCCGGCCGTGCAGGGCGACTATGTCGTCGTCGGCGACGTGGAAGGCTACGTGCACTGGCTCGCGCAGTCGGATGGCCATGCAGTCGCGCGCGAGCGGCTCGCCAAGGATCCGATCCGCGCTCAACCCGTCGTGGCCGGCGATACGGTGTTCGTGGAAGACGACACCGGCCGCATCGCCGCCTACCGCATCGCGCCCTGAGCGCGACTCTCCCGACCGGTTCCCGCCCATGCTCCCTGTCGTCGCGCTGGTCGGCCGGCCGAACGTCGGCAAATCCACGCTGTTCAACGCGTTGACCCGCACGCGCGACGCACTCGTGGCGGATATGCCGGGCGTCACGCGCGATCGCCACTACGGCATCTGTCGGCTCGGCGCACGACCGTTCGTCGTGGTCGACACCGGCGGCCTCTCGGGTGATGAGAAAGGCCTGTCCGCGCTCGCCGCGCGTCAGGTGCAGCTCGCCATCGACGAGGCGAACGTCGTTGTGTTCGTCACCGACGCACGCGCCGGCCTCACTGGCCTAGATCGCGACATCGTCCAGGATCTGCGTCGGCGTGGCCGGACGATCATCGTGGCCGTCAACAAGACCGACGGACTCGACGAGAACACGGCACTCGCCGATTTCGCCGCGCTCGGCGTCGCGCATGTGCTGCCGCTCTCGGCCGCGCACTCGCGCGGGCTCGACAACCTCGTCGCGAGCGTCCTGCCCGCCCTGCCGGAGGTCGCGGATGACGACGAGCCGCAGGCCGAAGACGGCGTCCGTGTCGCAATCGTCGGTCGCCCGAACGTCGGCAAGTCCACGCTCGTCAACCGCCTACTCGGCGAGGAACGTGTGCTGGTCTCCGATATTGCCGGCACCACACGCGATCCGATCCGCGTGGCGCTCGAACGCGACGGCCGGCGCTACACGCTGATCGACACGGCCGGCGTGCGGCGCCGCGCACGCGTCGAGGAGGCGGTCGAGAAGTTCAGCGTGATCAAGACGCTGCAGACGATCGCCGCGGCCGAGATCGTGGTTCTTGTGCTCGATGCGCAGGAGGGCGTATCCGAGCAGGACGCGACGCTGATCGGCCACGTGCTCGACGCGGGGAGGGCCCTCGTGATCGCGATCAACAAGTGGGACAACCTCTCGAAGTACCAGCGCGAGCAATGCATGGCCGCGCTGGACCGGAAACTTGATTTCATCGGCTTCGCCGAGCGCGTGTTCATCTCGGCCCTGCACGGCTCGGGCTTACGCGAGCTGATGCGCGCGGTCAACCGCGCGCATGCCTCGGCGACGCGTACGTTCGGTTCGTCCGAACTGACCCGGGCCCTGGAAGCGGCCTACGAAGGTTACCAGCCACCGCTCGTGCGCGGCCACGCACCGAAGCTGCGCTACGCGCATCCGGGCGGTTTGAACCCGCCGACCATCGTCATCCACGGCAGTCGCACCGCGCACATCGCCGAGAGCTACCGGCGCTACCTCGAGAATTTCTTCCGCAAGCGCTTCCGTCTGGTCGGCACGCCGATT
>CAYYHP010000047.1:0-17148 GCA_964471815.1 uncultured Rhodanobacteraceae bacterium | reverse complement strand
TCTTCGGCGCACCGAGGTCTTCCAGGGTCAGCACCTCGGAGGGAATGGTGCGGAACACCGCGCCGGCGCCGCGGTTCTGGTTGAAGGCGTTGACGCGGAAGCGCGCCAGGCCGGGAATCTCGAACGAGAAGTCGCATTCGAGGAATTCCTCGTAGTCGCGGCGCTGCTTGTCCGACATGATGTCGTAGACCAGTGCGTGCACCTGCTTGTGGTCCAGCGCCGGGATGTTGATGCGCCGGACGTCGCCGTCGACGCGGATCATCGGCGGCAGGCCTGCGGACAGGTGCAGGTCCGACGACTTATTCTTCACCGAAAAGGCCAGCAGCTCGGCAATATCCATGCGAAGTTCCCCTTTGACGCGGACGCCACGCCCGAGCGTACCGCGTCCGCAGTATAGCCCGGCAACTTTTTCTGCAATCGGGTGCGGCTGATGAATTCCGCCGCGACCGGCTTCGCCGCCATCCGGGCACGCATCGAGGCGGCCGCCCGTGCCGCCGGCCATCCGGCACGTCTGCTCGCCGTCAGCAAGACTCAGGCCGCCGCCGCGGTACGCGGCCTGGCCGGGCTCGGCCAGCGCGCGTTCGGCGAGAATTACGTGCAGGAGGCGATCGCCAAGCAGCGCGAACTCGCCGATCTCGATCTCGAATGGCATCTGATCGGCCCGCTGCAGTCGAACAAGTGCCGCGAGGCCGCCCGGCACTTCGCCTGGCTGCAGAGCCTCGACCGGGCGAAGCTCGTCGCGCCGCTCGCACGGCACCGCCCGGCACACCTGCCGCCGCTGCAGGTGCTGATCCAGGTGAACATTGACGACGAGGCGAGCAAGTCCGGTTGCCGGCCGGGCGAAGTCGCCGCGCTCGCCGCCGCGATCGCCGCGGAACCGCGCCTGAGCCTGCGCGGCCTGATGGCGATTTCCGCGCCGCATCCCGAAGCGACGCGACGCGCGGCGGCATTCGGTCGCATGCAGGCGCTGTTCGAACACCTGCGCACGGAGCACACGGCCGTCGATACGCTGTCGATGGGCATGTCCGACGATTTCGAGCTGGCCATCGCGCACGGCGCGACCCTGGTGCGGATCGGCACCGCCCTGTTCGGCCCGCGCCGGACCGCACCGGCCGAATGACGCCGCCGACGCGCGATCGCCGGCCCGGCTGTCGTGACCCTGGCGGACTGGCTATGCTTCGCGCGCACACCGCCGGCGAAGCGATTTCGCCGTCACCGCGTGCCTATGCCCGTCCTCGACCCGGCCCGACCGCATGGCGATCCCCGTACGTCCCGCTCCGCAACCTGGCCGCATCGCCTTCATCGGCGGCGGCAACATGGCCCGCTCGCTGATCGGCGGCCTACGCCGTACCGGCTTCCCGGCCTCCGCGATCGGCGTGGCCGAGCCGAACGCCGAGCTGCGCGCGGCATTGGCCGCCGAGCATGGGGTCGACGCGCAGGCCGACAACGCCGCAGCGGCGGCCGGTGCCGGAACCGTGCTGCTCGCGGTCAAGCCGCAGGTGATGCACAAGGTCTGTACCGGACTTGCCGCCACCGTGCGGTGCGAACGGCCGCTGGTAATCTCGATCGCGGCGGGCATCCGCCTCGACCAGATCGAGCGCTGGCTCGGCGGCGACGTGGCCGTGGTGCGGGCGATGCCGAACACGCCAGCGCTGATCGGCGCCGGGGCGAGCGGCCTGTGCGCCAACCCGCGGGTTGAGGCCGCACAGCGCGATACCGCCGTGCGCATCCTCGGCGCGGCGGGCAGCACCGTGTGGATCGACGACGAGGCCACGATGGACGTGGTCACCGCGCTGTCCGGCTCCGGGCCGGCATACTTCTTCCTGCTCGTCGAGGCGCTCGAGGAAGCGGCGGTCGAGCTCGGTCTGCCGCGCGCGACCGCACGCGCGCTGGCCACGCAGACCTGCCTCGGCGCCGGACGCATGCTCGTCGAGGACGGCGAGCCGCCCGCGCGCCTGCGCGAGCGCGTGACCTCACCCGGCGGCACGACCCAGGCCGCGCTCGAGCAGTTCACCGCCGACGGCTTCCGGCAGAGCGTGGCACGTGCGGTGACCGCCGCGGCACGGCGCGGCCGGGAACTCTCCGCCCGACTCGACGACTGAGGAACACATGGGCTTCTTCGCTGGAATCGGCGCGCTCGCCGCGCAGGTGATCTTCGGACTCTTGCTGTTCGTCGCGGTGCTGCGCGTGCTGCTGCCGATCGCCGGCGTGCGCTTCCGCAACCCGGTCTGCCAGATCGTCTACCGGATCACCAATCCGGTACTCGCGCCGTTGTCGCGGCTGGTCCCGAACTGGCGCAACGTCAGCCTCGCCGGAATCCTGGTCGCCTGGCTGCTCGCGGTCATCGAGATCAGCGTGATCCTCGCCCTCGGCGGCCTGCACCTGCCGCCGCTGACGCTGGCCGTGGTCGGCATCGGCAGCGTCGCGCAGTTCACGCTCGGCGTGTATTTCTGGTCGATCGTGATTCGCGCGCTGATGAGCTTCTTCTCGCCGGACTACGGCAATCCCGCGGTCGAGGTGCTCTACGCGCTCACCGAGCCAGTGCTGCGCCCGTTCCGCCGATTGCCGCCGCGGCTCGACGGCTTCGACCTGTCGCCGCTCTGGGCCTGCCTCGCGATCCAGCTCGCCCAGTACGTGCTGCGCTATCTCGGCATGCCGGCCTTCCCGTTCTGAGCCTGCCCGCCTTCCACGACCTCCGCGAGGAATCCCGATGCGCCGCCTCCACCGCTTCATCGCCTTCGCCGCCTTCCTCCTGCTCGGCGTGCCGCCGTCCGCGAGCGCCGAGCAGTCGCGCCGGATCGGCGACGTCGTCGTGCATTACAACGCGCTCTCGACCGAGCATCTGCCGGCCTCGATGGCTTCGACCTACGGCTTCGAGCGCTCGAACCGGCGCGGCCTTGTCAACATTAGCGTGCAGCGCGAGGCCGCCGGCGCCGTGCCGCAGGTGCTGGCCGCCAAGGTGCAGGTCACGGCCATCGGTCTCACCGGCCATCGCCAGCGCATCGAGATGCGCGAGATCCGCGAGGGCGACACGGTCGACTACATCGGCGACTTCCCCGTCGCTCCACCGGATACCCTGCGTTTCGAGGTCGAGGTCGTGCCCGCCGGCGCCGACAGGGCGCTCAGCCTCGAATTCAGCAAGGAATTCGCTGGCGACTGAGGCAGCGCGTGATGCCACCGGAGCAGTATTTCCACGCCGCTCCCGGTCCGCCGGCCTGACGGGACCGGCATGCGTCTCCTGCTGATCGAGGACAGCGAACGGCTGCGCACGACACTCGAGCGTGCGCTGCGCGACGACGGGCATGCCGTCGACCCGGCCGCGTGTGGACGCGAAGCGCTGGCCTTCCTCACCAGCTTCGCCTACGACATCGTCATCCTCGACCTGATGCTGCCGGACATGGACGGGCTCGGCGTGCTGCGCCACCTGCGCGCCACGCCGGGCGAAACGCGCGTGCTCGTGCTGTCCGCACGCGACCAGGTCGGCGATCGCGTCGAGGCGCTCAACCTCGGCGCCGACGATTACCTGGTCAAGCCGTTCGCCCACGACGAGCTGCGTGCGCGCCTGCTGGCGCTGGGCCGGCGGCGGCTGAACCACGGCAGCGCGGTGATCGAGGCCGGTCCGCTGCGCGTGGACACCCTGCAGCGCGTCGCGCGCGTCGCTGGCGAGGTACTGGCGCTGTCGCCCAAGGAATACGCGCTGCTCGAGCTGCTGCTGCGCGAGCGCGGCCGCACCCAGGGCCGGCGTTCCCTGTTCGAGCGGCTGTACGACAGCGAGAGCGAGGCCTCGGACAAGGTCATCGAGGTGCTGATGAGCACGCTGCGTGCCAAGCTTGCGCGCGCCGGCCTGCGCGACCTGATCCAGACGCGGCGCGGGTACGGCTATGTCGTGGAGTAGGTGGCTCAACCGCTCGCTGCGCCTGCGCCTGACCGCGACGCTGTGCACAGGGCTCGGCCTGGTCCTCGCCGCGATGTTCGTGGCCTTCGACTGGACCGCCGACGAAGCGTTTTTCGGAGAACTCGACAACAGCCTGCACAACCAGGCGCGCGTCGTGCTGGCCGTGCTGGGCCATTCCACACCGGAGGCCATGGGCGATCCGATGAACGCGCTGATGCCCGAATTCCGCCGCGACGTGCACAGCGATTTCTTCCAGATCCGTGATGCCGCCGGCACGACGCTCAGCAAATCGGATTCGTGCGGCGGTGGCGACATGCCCGAGCCGCCTCCGTTTGCCGGCGAAGGACCGGCTTATTTCGACGTCGTGTTGCCCAACGGCCTCTCCGGCCGCGCAGCGGCGATCCGCGCACGCGTCGACAGCCTGCCTGGCCACGTCGTCCAGCCGATCACGGTCATGGTCGCCGAGGAGACCGTCACGCTCAACGCAATGGAAAGCCGCGCCCACTACATCCTGACTGCGGTGCTGGTGCTCACCCTCGCGGTGAGCTCGGTGCTCGCCGGCATCGCCGTGCAGCGCGGCCTGCGCCCGCTGCGCGAATTCGGCGAGCGCGCCGCGCGCCTCGCCTCGGCGCCGCGCACCCCGGGCCCGGAGGCCGTGCCGATGCCGCTCGAACTCGTGCCGATGGCGCGCAGTCTGGACACCGCGTTCGCCCACCTGCTCGCCGCCGTCGAGCGCGAACGCCGGTTCGCACGCACCGCGGCGCACGAGCTGCGCACGCCACTCGCCGAGCTGCGTGCAACGGCGGAGCTCGCCTTGCGCCATGCCGATCCGGCCGAGATGCGGCAGGCGCTCGGCGGCCTGCTCGTCGTCGCCGAGAGCATGTCGCGTGCGCTCGACGGCCTGCTCGCGCTGGCGCGCTATGAGGCCGGACTCGCGCATGTCGATTACGAGCCGCTCGACCTGCGCGCACTCGTGCTCGCACAGATCGCGCTGCAGCGCGATCGCGCCCAGCAGCGCGGACTCGCATGGCAAGTCACGTCGCCCGACGAGATCTGGGTATCCAGCGATCCGCTCCTGCTCGAACGCATCGTCGCGAACCTCGTCCACAACGCCGTGGACTATGCGCCATCGGACACGCGCATTGAGGTGGCGATGGGGGCGCGTGGCGAATCGGCACGGCTGGATATCGCCAATGCCGCGCCCGGCCTGACGCCGGAACGGCTGCGTCATTTCGGCGAGGCGCACTGGCGCGGCGATGCGAGCGTCGAGCCCGAGGCACACGGTGGCCTCGGCCTCGCGCTCGCGAGGTCGATCGCCGGCACACTCGGCCTGCAACTCGATTTCGCGCTGCACGATGGCCGTCTGCATGCGAGCGTGGACGGCCTCATCTGCATCGCCTGCGTGGACGGCCCCCGATCCGCGTCCTGAGCGCGACGCTCGCGCGCCCGGTCACCGACATCCATCGCGACCGGTATCCCTCACCACCTCGGCCGGCAGGCCAATGCCCGCCAGCTGCACCTTGCGGCCTGGGCCGGAGGCCGGGCGACACGCTGCGGCGCTCCGTGCGGCCTTAAGCGTGACCAAAGCTTGATTGCGGAAACTGCCGGCCCATGTCGAAAACGAGAGTCATTGCTTGAGCGGCGAGTCCAGCCCGCCGCGCCACCGTCCCGGCGTGATCGCCCTGCACTGGCTCGGCGCAATCGTCGTGGTCGGTGCGCTCGGTGTGATCCTTGCGCGCGAGGCCGTGGACGACCGCGGCCTCGCACGGCAACTGCTCGACGCGCACCGCCAGCTCGGTCTCGGCGTGCTCGTCGTGGCCGCGATCCGCGCGGTGCTCAACCCGCTGCTGCGCGTCGGCACGGTCAACGGCATGGCGATGCGGCTGCCGCTCCGCCTGCTCGCCCGGCTCGGCCATGCGCTGCTGCTCGTCGGGCTCGTGGCGACGCCGCTGCTCGGCTGGGCGTTGAGCAATGCGCGTGGTCAGACACTCGCGCTGCTCGGCGTGCTGCCGCTGCCGACGCTGCTGGAGCGCAACCGGGATCTGGCCGATGCGCTCGAACAGGCGCACGAGGTCGTGGCCTGGACGCTCATCGCGCTGGCCGTACTGCATGCGCTCGCCGCGCTCTGGCATCACCTCGTGATCCGCGACGGCGTACTCGCTTCGATGCTGCCGTGGCGCGCGCGCCGCAGGGTCCGTGCCACTCCCGAACCGGCGCCGCCCGTCCCTTCCGATTCCATACCCGCACCGTGAGGTACGCCGTGAACCCAGCCCCTGCTTCCGCCCGCCTGCGCCGGTTGTTCGGCGGTATCGCCCTGCTCGCCGCCTGCCTGCCGCTGCCGGGCCTGGCCCTGCCGAGCTTCGCCCGCCAGACCGGCGAGGACTGCGCCGCCTGTCACGTCGGCGCGTTCGGTCCGCAGCTCACGCCGCACGGCCAGCGCTTCAAGCTCGAAGGCTATGCCGAGAGCAACGGCGACGCGCCGGCCGTGCCGCTCAGCGGCATGGTCGTGGCGTCCTACACGCACACCTCGGCCGACCTCAGCGAGGCGCCCGGCCCGCACGACGGCACCAACAACAATTTCTCGATGCAGGAAGCCTCGCTGTTCCTCGGCGGCCGGCTCGCCGAGAACCTCGGCGCCTTCGTCCAGGCGACCTACTCCGACATCGACCGCAAGGCCGCACTCGACAACGTCGACGTGCGCTACGGCAAGTCCACGAGCCTGTTCGGCAGCGAGGCCACCGTCGGCCTCGGCGTGAACAACAATCCGGGCATCCAGGACCTGTGGAACACGTTGCCGGCCTGGGGATTCCCGTACACCGGCACCGAGCTCGGGCCGGAATCCGCGGCCGCACCGCTGCTCGCCGGCGCGCTGGAACACCAGGTGATCGGCGCCTCGGCCTACGGCCTCTGGCAGGACCGCTGGTACACCGAGCTCGGCGCGTATCGCTCGCTGTCGCGCGGCCTGCTGAGCGACCTCGGCATCGGCGACGAGGCCGGCCGGATCTCCGGTCTGGCGCCGTACTGGCGCGTGGCCTACAACCGCGACCTGCACTCGCAGGCGTTCTCGGTCGGCCTGGTCGGCCTGACCGCGCGCCTGCAGCCGGACCGCGAACCCGGCCAGAGCAACCGCTACAACGACATCGGCCTCGACGCGACCTACCAGTACCTCGGCACGCGGCGCCACGTGTTCAGCGTCAATGCGAGCTTCATCCACGAACACCAGACGCTCGATGCCGCCTATGCGGCCGACGAGGCGGCCGCGGCCGGGCATTCGCTTGACACGCTGCATCTCGACGCCTCGTGGTACTACGACAGGACCTGGGGTCTGACCGTCGGCCTGTTCGACACGCGCGGCTCGCGCGACACCACGCTGTACGCGCCGGAAGCCGACGTCGGCAGCCGCACCGGCAAGCCGGACACGCGCGGCAGCGTGCTGCAGGCCGACTGGACGCCATTCGGCAAGGAAGGTTCGTGGGACTCGCCGTGGGCGAACGTGCGCCTCGGCCTGCAATACACCGCGTACAGCAAGTTCAACGGCGCGCGCCACGACTATGACGGCTTCGGCCGCAGCGCGAACGACAACAACACGCTGTTCGCCTTCGTCTGGACGGCCTTCTGATGATCCGCGCCCCGCTCGTCCCGTCCGCATCGCGTGCCCTCGGCCATGGATTCGTGGCCATCTTGCTGGCGGCTGCGCCGGTGCTCGCGCAGGCCGCGGATGCCGTGCGCGGTGCGGACGTATTCGATGCCAACTGCGCCGAATGTCACAGCGTGGCGAAGACCCTCAAGAACAAGAAGGGTCCGAGTCTGTTCGGCGTGGTGGGCCGCACCGCGGGCACGGTCGCCGGCTACGAGTACTCGGAGGCGATGCACCGTGCCGGTTTCGTGTGGGACGCGGAACGTCTCGACGCCTATCTCGCCCATCCGAAGGCCGTGGTGCCCGGCGACAAGATGAAGTTCGACGGCCTCGACAGCCGCGAGGAACGCGCCGACGTGATCGCGTTCCTCGACGAACGGAAGTGATGCCCTGGCCGGCCGGGCCGTAGCGCCCGGCCGGGCTCAGTCCGGGGCCCGCGCCACCGCGGCGATCCGCGCGTGTAGCGCATCGAGTCCGTCGAATAGCGCGGCGGGACCGGGCTGCAGGATGATCGATGACTTGATCTCGTGGACATGGCCGGCGCGCACCGCCGGGATCGCCTCCCAGCCGGGCCGCGCGGCGATGCGTTCCGGGCGCAAGCGCTTGCCGCACCAGGAGCCGAGGATCAGATCCGGTGCGCGCCGCACGACCTCGTGCGGATCGGCGAGGATGCGATCGCGCGCGAGCGGCTTCCCGGCCAGCTCCGGGAAGACATCGTCGCCGCCGGCGATGCGGATCAGCTCGGCAACCCAGCGGATGCCGCTGATCGGCGGCTCGTCCCATTCCTCGAAATAGACCTTCGGCCGGCGCGGCAATGCACGCGCCTGCGCGGCGACGGCCGCGAGATGCGCCTCGGCCTCGCGGGCATAGGCATCCGCCTTCGCCGCAGCGCCAACCAGCGCACCGAGCCGGCGGATGTAGTCGAGGATCCCGGCCACCGAGCGGTGATTGCTGATCCAGACCTCGACGCCGGCACGGATCAGTGCCTGCGCGATGTCGGCCTGGATGTCCGAAAAGCCCACGACGAAGTCGGGATCGAGGGCGAGGATGGTGTCGATCCGGGCGCTCGTGAAAGCCGAGACGCGCGGCTTCTCGCGTCGTGCACGCGCCGGTCGCACGGTGAAGCCGGAGATGCCGACGATGCGGCTCTCCTCACCGAGCGCATACAGCACTTCGGTAGGTTCTTCGGTAAGGCAGACGATGCGTCGAGGACCGTACATGGCCCCTCCATGGTGCCTCGCACCAGTCCGTCCTGCCATCGCCAGGCCTTGACCGGCGCGAGAAGCGCTTCACCGCATCACGCGAAAGCCCCAGCTCATCGTCGGCGAGACAGGCGGTGCAGCCGGGCCCGGACATGCGCACGGTGCGCGCGGGACGGGCTACGTACTGAGTTCGACCAGCCGCGAGAGGGTGTTGTGATTGCGCGTGGTCGCGGCAACCTCGAGGCGGCGCTCGAAGAAGTTTTTGTTGAACCGCGAGCCGCTGTAGTCGGTCGCGTAGCGTGCATAGATCGTGTCACCCGCGAGGCGCACGTCATCCGGCGCGAAATCGAGGTCGAGCCACTCGCGGCAGCGGTCGGGCCCGGGAGATGCCGCGAGCAGCGTGAAGTAGGTGCGCACGGCCTCGCCGGGTGGAAACGGATTGCATGCCAGGACCGTGGCGAGCTGCGCGGGACTGCGCACGATCACCGCCAGCCGTGCACCGATCCGCTCCGCGATGACCCGGCGAACGAGCTCGCCGAGCGCCGCTGCGTCGAGCATGAGCGAGCGATGACGTTGCCGCTCTGGATGTACGTGCGTACCTCCTCGAGCCCGGCGTCGGTCAGCGCCACGCGCAGGTCTGCCATCGGCACGCGGTTGTGGCCGGTCGGCATGACGCCGCGCAGCAGGATAACGTGGGTCGGCACGCCGGATTCCACGCCCAGATCAATGCCCGAGGAAACTTGCCGTGACGCGGCGCTGGTGCGGTGCGCTGCGGTGCTCCCAGAGGAACACGCCCTGCCAGGTGCCGAGCGCGAGCCGTCCGGCGTGGAACGGGATCGTGAGCGAGACGCCGGTCAGCACCGAACGGACGTGCGCGGGCATGTCGTCCGGCCCTTCGGCATCATGCCGGAACAGCGGATCGCCGTCGGGGACGAGGCGTGCGAAGAATCGCTCGAGGTCAGCGGCCACGGTCGGATCGGCATTCTCGCCGACGATCAGCGAGCAACTCGTGTGATGCACGAAGACCGAGGCCACGCCGGCGTGCAGCCCGGTCTGTGCGAGCGCCTCGCGCAAGCGATCGCTGATCTCGACCAGGCCACGACCGCGCGTATGCACGACGAAGGTGTGCTGCGCGATTCGCACCGGCGTCTGCGCGTGGCTCATGGATAGATCTGGCGCTTGCTCCAGACGTTACCCGCGCGTTCGTAGCGCACGCGCTCGTGCAGGCGGAAACGTGCGCCGTACCAGAACTCGATCGTGTCCGGCAGCACGACGTACCCCCCCCAGTGTGGCGGTCGCGGCACCGGTTTGCCATCGAACTGGCGCTCGAACTCGGCGATGCGGATCTCGAACTCGGCGCGATCCGGCAGGGTGCGCGACTGCAATGAGGCCCAGGCACCGATCTGGCTCTGCCGCGGTCGGGTCGCGAAATAGGCGTCCGACTCGGCGGCCGATACCTTGCTAGCCACGCCCTCGATGCGCACCTGCACGCCCTCGCGCAGGGTCTTCCAGTGCAAGCACAGCGCGACCTGCGGATGATCGTCCAGCTCGTCGCCCTTGGCACTCTGGTAATTCGTGAAGAAGCGAAAACCGTCGCTTTCGATGCCTTTGAGCAGGACGACCCGGCAATGCACGCGACCCGCGCGGTCGGCGGTGGCAAGCGTCATCGCGGTCGGTTCGGGATCCCCGGCCGCCTCGGCCGCCGCGAGCAGGGCGCGAAACTCGTCGAGAGCTTCGTGATACAGAGGCATCGTCTTCTCCGAGCGCTGGTGTCGTCTGAAAATCCGGATGCTAGCACGCGTGTCACGCGTGACGTCGCCAACGGCGCAGCATCCGCAACACCCCGGCGACCTACCCGGGTGCCCGGGCTCAGACCTGCTCGAGCCGATAGCCGTGCTGATAGACGGCAGTCAGACGCCAGCCATGCTCGCCGTTGACCTCGAGCTTGCGGCGCAAGCGGCTGACGTGGGTGTCGACGGTACGTGTCGTCACCGTGGGACTCATGTTCCATACATCCTCGAGCAGCGCATCGCGGCTGACGATGCGGCCCTGGCGACGGAACAGGTAACAGGCTAGGTCGAACTCGCGCTGGGTCAGCTCGATCTCGCGGCTGTACAGGCTGATGCGCCGGCGCTGCAGGTCGATTTCGTACGGCGCCATCTGCAGGATCCTGCCGTTGTCGGCTTCAACGCCGCGCCGGCGCAGCACGGCGGCGACCCGCGCGAGCAGCTCGCCCTGCTTGGCAGGCTTGACGACATAGTCGTCGCCACCGCTCTGCAGCCCGCGCACGATGTCCTCCTCGCGTGCCCGGGCCGTCAGGAAGATCACCGGGAGACTCGCATTCGGCGAGCTGCGGATCCATGAGACGACGTCCAGGCCGGTCGAGTCCGGCAGCATCCAGTCGAGCAGCAGCAGATCGACCGCCTCGCTGCCGAGTCGGCGCCGGAACTCCGTCGCCGTGTGGAAGACCCGCGGCTGGTAACCGTCCTCACGCAGCCAGTGGGCGATCATCGCGGCTTGATCCGGATCGTCCTCGAGGAACCCGACCACCACCTCGCGCTCGCTCATACCTCGCCTCGACACGGCCATGGCGCATGCCCGATGCAGTGCGATCCGCAATCCGGGAAGCCGGTGCTCCTCGCCGATCCGAACGCTGCATGACGCATGCCCGCTGCCTTACCTGCAATTACGAGGCCTGCCGCCCCGACGCCGCCCCCTCCGCATTTCCGTACAGGTCGTCCTGTCCCGCGGCGGCGCCACCCTTGCCCGCGCTGCGATCCGGCGCTTGCGGGCGGAACGGTGCGGAATGCAGGCCGCGCCCGTCCGGGTGAGGCATCGTCGCTGCGGCTCCGGCAAGCGCGACGCCCTGCTGCCCTGCGACCGCCCTGGCCGCCGATACCGTTGCCCGCCCCCTGGATCCAGGCGGACCGCCGCGGCTGTGCGCAAGCGCAACGCGGCGACACATAATCGTCGAAATATAAATGACGAATCTAGAGAGGGAAACTCCAGCCTGCGCCGGAACCGGACATCCGCCGATCGTCGAGCAGCGCCGAGTAGCCGGCCTGGTAGTCCGTGAAACGCAGCCGGAAGCCGCTCGCGCGCAGGCGGTGGTTGGCAAGTCGTTTGTCGCCGACCGCCGCACGGCCGGAATCGGCGGCCGGCATGGACACGCCGAGACGCGCCGCGAGCCAGGCGACGACGTCCGCCATCGGCGCCGGCTCGTCGTCGCTGACGACATAGCATGCCTGCGGATCGGCGAGATCCAGCACGTGCTCCAGCGCCCGCGCGGCATCTTCGACGTGCAGGCGGTTGGTCCAGCCGGCATGCGCCACGGCACGTCCGCTGGCCACCTGCGCGAGGAGCTGCGTGCGCCGCGGACCGTACAGGCCGGAAAAACGCATGGCCACGCCGCGCACCGGCAGCGTGGCCAGATGCCGTTCGGCTGCGAGCAGCACCGTGCCGTTGAAGGCCAGCGGCCGGCACGGCGAATCCTCGTCGACCCAGGCCCCGCCATGTTCGCCGTAGACCGCGCTGGACGAGACGTACACCACGCGCTCGAGCCGAGCCGGATCGAGCACTTCGAGCAGATGCGCGAACCCGTCGAGGTACAGCCCGCGATAGGCCGCCTCGGTCCGCGCGTCCGGCGCCGGCAGGAAGACGAGACGGGTGATGTCGCCAGGCAGGCCGCGCAGCGATGCACGGTCCGTCAGGTCCGCGTGCACCGCGGTCACGCCCTGCGGCAACGGGGCGGAGGACCGGCGCAGCGCATAGACGGTCTCGCCGCGCGCCGCGAGTGACGCGGCGAGCCGCCCGCCGACGTCGCCGCACCCGGCGATCAGGCAGGCGCCGCGCCTGCTCATGTCGCCAGTGGTGCCGGTGCAGGCCCACCCGGCCGAGGCAGGCTGCGCAGCCAGAGCAGGAACACGATCAGCGCGTCGAGCACCATCAGCGCCTGCCACAGGTAGAGATGAAACCACTCGAACCAGGCCATGTTCCAGCGGCCGAGATAGAACAGGCTGACGATGCGCACGAGGTTCAGGGCCTGGATGGCCGCGAAGCCGATGCCTAGACCGAGCAGCTTGTGGCGCCACGGCGCCGGGAAGGCGGCCAGCGCGGCGCCGAAGATGATCATCGCCTCGACGCCGTTGCAGCCACGCTCGATCGAGATGGCGAAATTGTGCGCCGGACTCGAGATGATCTTGCCCTGCACGATCGCGTCGGCATCGATCAGCCGGATCACCACACCGCTGGCCTTGGCCACGAGGCTGGTGAACGGCACGATCACCAGACGCTCGACGGGCTCGAGCAGTTCGAGACCGAACAGGACGAACACCAGGACCACGAAAACGAGGAGGAAGCGCAGCATGGGCAGCAGATCGGCGGCGAGGCGCATAGCTTAGCGTTTCGTCCGTGACGACGCCGACCGCACGCACCGGACGCTTGACGGGCGCGTGCTAGCATCGCCGCATGAATCCCGCTCCGAACCTGTTCCTGATCGGACCGATGGGTGCCGGCAAGACGACGATCGGCCGACGCGTGGCGGCACGCCTCGGCCTGCCGTTCTTCGATCTCGACCAGATCATCGAGCAGCAGTCCGGCGTGCGCGTGGCGCTCATCTTCGAAATGGAGGGAGAGGCCGGTTTCCGCCGGCGCGAATCCACGGCGCTGGCCGAATACGCGGCACGCGACGGGATCGTGCTCGCGACCGGCGGCGGCGCGGTGCTGGCCGAGGCGAATCGCCGCCTGCTGCACGAGCGCGGCTACGTCGTCCTGCTGCAGACCAGTGTGGAGCAGCAGCTGCGCCGGCTCGCCAACGACCGCAAGCGTCCGCTGCTCGCCGCGCCCGACCGGCGCGCACGGCTCGAGGCACTCGCCGCGCAGCGCGACCCGATCTATCGCGAACTCGCCGACCTGATATTCGACCCGCGCAGCGCAACCGTGCCGGAAGCGGCACACGCGCTCGCCGGCCTGCTCGAAACGCGCTGGCAGCGCACGCGGTGCGCGGCATGAGCGCCATGCACGAACTCGAGGTCGCACTCGGTGCGCGGCGCTATCCGATCCACATCGGTGCGGGCCTGCTTGGTGAGGGCCTGTGGCGTCAGGCGATCCGCGGCCGGCACGTGCTCGTGGTCAGCAACGCGACCGTCGCGCCGCTGTATCTCGACCGACTCGCGCCGGCGCTCGATGGCCTCGCCTGGGACTCGCTGATCCTGCCCGACGGCGAGTCCTACAAGACGCTCGACAGCGCCGCGCGGGTGTTCGAGGCGCTCGCCGCGCTGAAGGCCAGCCGCGATGCGTGCCTGATCGCGCTCGGCGGCGGCGTGGTCGGCGATCTCACCGGTTTCGCAGCGGCCTGCTGGATGCGCGGCGTGGATTTCGTACAGGTGCCGACCACGCTGCTGGCGATGGTCGATTCCTCGGTCGGCGGCAAGACCGGCGTAAACCTGCAGGCCGGCAAGAATCTCGTCGGCGCCTTCCACCAGCCGCGCGCGGTGGTCATCGATACCGACACGCTCGCCACCCTGCCCGCACGCGAATACCGCGCCGGCCTCGCCGAGGTCGTGAAGTACGGCGCGATCAACGATCGTGCGTTCTTCGCCTGGCTCGAGACACATGCCGACGCGCTGCAGGCACGCGATGCGGAGGTGCTCGGCCAGGCCATCGCCGCGAGCTGTGCGAACAAGGCCGGCGTCGTGGCACGCGACGAGACCGAACAGGGCGAACGCGCGCTGCTCAACTTCGGCCATACCTACGGCCATGCGCTCGAGAACGCGACCGGCTACGGCACGCTGCTGCACGGCGAGGCCGTGGCGATCGGCATGGTTCTCGCCGCACGGCTTTCGGCACGCCTCGGCCGCGCTCCGGTCGCCGACGCCGAACGCCTCGCACGCCTGCTCGACCGGCTCGGTCTGCCCGTGGCCCTGCCCGCCGGCAGCGATCCGGCGCAACTCGTCGGATGCATGCGCCTGGACAAGAAGAACCTCGGCGGTCGGCTGCGGCTGATCCTCTGGCATGGCCTCGGCGCCGCCGAGATCGTCGCGGACGTCACGGAAACGCAGGTGCTCGAAGGCTTGCACGCCGCCGGCTGACGACGGGGCGCGGCGACCCGCCAGGCCGGCGGATGCGAGGCGATGGCACCGACCCCGCGCTACGGCGCCAATCCGCGCGGCGTGCGGGTGATCCACCCATCCGGATGGAGATAATGCGATGCCCGTTCGTTGCACGCGCATGCCGGGAGGCCGCGCAGTTCCTGCGCGGCGTGAGCACCACCGGCATGGGCGCCCGCGTTCCCACGCGTGCCGAGCCCTGCCGTGTTCCGATCGGCACGAGCCCGCCGCACAGGCCTCCTTCACGCCCCCAAGCCATCGGCCTGCCGCTACAATCCGCGGCATGCGTCTTTATCTCCAAACCAAGCCGCAGGCGCGCGAGACGCCACGGTATTACGAAATCGTGCTCCAGCAGGACCTGCTCGGCGGCTGGATGCTCTACCGCGAATGGGGCCAGCAGGGCGGTCGCGCCAGCAGCAAGCGCGAAGTGTTCCTCGAGCGCGACGCCGCGCTCGCCGCCTTCGAGAGCGCACGCGATGCGCAGATCCGGCACGGCTTCCACGTGATGATCAGCCAAGGCATCGAGGCTCCGCATGGGCGCTGAGCGGCTGCGCGCGGCCGTGCTGACCGGTCTGGCGGCGCTGCTCGCCGGGCCCGCCACGGCCGCGGACGACGAGGTGTTCGAGCCGGGCACGCGGCATGCCTGCGTGCCGGCCGCGGACCGGCGCGGCTGGGATTGTCGCGAAGTGGAATCGCCGGCATCGCGCAAGGCGGAAAAGCCGGACACGAGAGCGGAGAAGCCCGCGGCGACGGCCTCTGCAGCGCAGAGCGAGCCGCAGGCCGGCCACCTCGCCGCGGCAGCGGAGCCCACGACGCCGGCGGCCAGCGCGACCACCCCGGCGGCAAGCGGCACACGCAGACGCACCGCCACGACGGATAGCGCGGGTGCAACAAGCCCGTCACGCAGCCATGCGCTACCGAACTACCTGCTGGCCGCACCAGCCTCGCCGGCGTCCAGCACCGCGGCATCCGCGACCGTGGCAGGACCCGCCCGTTCCGCGCCGGTGGCCGCCGCCGCCGCCGAGACGGGCGGGAATGCCGAACGGGCGGGTGGGCCCACCGCCTCGACCGCGCCGGAGCGGTACACGGCATCGGCCGAGACGGCGGTGCCGACCGCGACCGATCGCGACAAGGCCGAGCGGCATGGCGAAGCCGCCACCGGCACCGCTGCCGCGCCTGGCCCCGCAGAGCCCGCCACATCGACCGCCCCCACGGCATCAGTCGCACCTGCGGCATCGGCCACGCCTGCCGCCACGGCCACACCCGGGGTAGCGGCGGCACCGGCCGCTTCGCAGTCCGCATCGTCAGCGGAAGGTTTCGTCGATCGCCGTGGATCGACCTCACCCGAACCTGCCGCGTCATCAGCTGCGGCAGCGACTGCGACACCCGCATCGCGCACGGATCCGCCGGCATCGGCAGCTCCTGCCGTTCCCGCCGAACCCACGTCGCCTGCAGCGGTATCGACGCCCGCCACATCGCCCACCGCGTTGCCCGCGTCACCGACCACGGCAAGCGGGCCGGTGATCCACGATACCGCTGCGTTCCGCCGCCTAGTCGATACGGCCTATGTGCTGGATCTCGCGCACGGCCCGTCGCGTGAGGCGGTGATGGCCGTCGCGCAGACGTTCATGCCGTCGCATGGCGCACTGTATCTGCTGCCGCTCGAACACGACGGCGCGGACTGGTACGTGCTCGCCTGGGGCGATTTCGCGTCACTCGATGCAGCGCGCGCGGCACGCGCCGACGCGCTCGCGGCCGGCCTCGACGGTGTGGGCTTCCCGCGCCGCGTCGCGCCGCTCAGGGATGAACTCCACCGCGCCGGTCACTGACCGGCCCCTTCCCGGAACCCGACGATGAACGATCGCTTCCTGCGCGCGCTGCGCCGCGAACCCGTGGACATGACGCCCGTGTGGCTGATGCGCCAGGCCGGTCGCTACCTGCCGGAATACCGTGCCACGCGCGCCCGGGCCGGCAGCTTCATGGGCCTGTGCACGAATCCGGAGCTCGCCTGCGAAGTGACGCTGCAACCGTTGCGGCGCTATGCGCTCGATGCGGCGATCCTGTTCTCCGACATCCTCACCGTGCCGGATGCGATGGGCCTCGGCCTCTCGTTCGCCGAAGGCGAAGGCCCGCGCTTCGCGCGCCCGGTGCGCACGGTGGCCGACGTCGAACGGCTCGGCGTGCCGGACCCAGAACGCGAGCTGCGCTACGTGATGGACGCGGTGCGCACGATCCGCCGCGAGCTCGCCGGGCGCGTCCCGCTGATCGGCTTCTCGGGCAGCCCGTGGACGCTCGCCTGCTACATGG
>CAYYHP010000046.1:0-17155 GCA_964471815.1 uncultured Rhodanobacteraceae bacterium | reverse complement strand
CCGCTGATGCAGCATAAGATCCGCATCGACCTGCCGCAGGCAAGCCTGAACAAGCCGTCAGAAGACCCAGTCGAGCCAATTGACCTCGCCATCAAGGAAGACGGCTCGGTCTACTGGAACGACAGCCCGATTACCGATCTGGAGCTGAAGGCCCAGCTCGCGGTGACCGCGCAGAAGACGCCGCAGCCGGAACTGCAGATCCGCGCCGAGAAGGCCACGCGCTACGAGGTGGTCGCCAAGGTGATGGCGGATGCGAAGAACAACGGCATGGTGAAGATCGGCTTCATCACCACGCCGGGTGCGAAGCAGCAGTAATTCGGGTTCCCGTGAACCTGACGAAGGGCGTCCCGCGAGGGGCGCCCTTTTCGTTTGCACATCGCACGGGATGCGTCCGATGGCCCAGGTGTTTTGCAGCGGTGCGCGATTCGCCTCCGGGTGGAAATCCACGCTCGATGCCGGATTCCTGCGACAGGCTTGCGGGCAGGAGCTGTCGTCACATCGGCGCGTGCATGCGGGATGGCAAACGATGCCGGAGTGCGCTCGGCACATGCTATGGCAGGCAAGCCGGTGTCTTCCTGATGTCTCCGGACGATCGTCGCGGTAGCGCAGTGCAGTACGCCTGCGGGTCACCCCCGCATGGCGTCGAACTGCGGCAACCGCCGCCGCCGCCGTGGCGCTCAGCTCGCCGCGAGTATGCGCAGGTAATTCCTGACCGTGGTGGCGAGACCTTCGTACAGCGCTTCGCCGATCAGCGCATGGCCGATCGAGACCTCGGCCAGGAACGGGATCGCGGTCTTCAGCAGGCCGAGGTTGCGCTGACTGAGATCATGCCCGGCATTCACGCCGAGGCCGGCCGCACGGGCGCGCTCGGCGGTTTCGACGCACTGCGCGAGCGCCTGGCCGGGATCGCCGGCCGCGTGTGCCTTCGCATACGGGCCAGTGTAGATCTCGATGCGGTCGGCGCCGATCTCCGCGACCCGTTCGACATCGGTCGCCCCGGCATCCATGAACAGGCTGACGCGGCAGCCGAGCGCCTTGAGCTCTGCGATCAGTGGCGCGAGACGCGGCGCGTCGGCGGCGAGATCGAAACCGTGATCGGAGGTGATCTGCGCATCACCGTCCGGGACCAGCGTGCACTGGGTCGGGCGCACCTCGCGCACCAGCGCGACGAAGCCGGGATAGCTGCCACGCGGCCCCGCGTACGCATTGCCCTCGATGTTGTACTCGACGCGCCCGGCGATCAGCGCCGCCAGCGTGCGCACGTCGTCCGGGCGGATATGGCGCTGGTCGGGCCGCGGATGCACGGTGATGCCGTGTGCGCCCGCTGCGATCGCGACACGCGCGGCCTCGAGCACGTCCGGCTCGGTCTCGCCGCGCGAATTGCGCAGCACGGCGATCTTGTTGAGATTGACGCTTAGCGAGGTCATGACGCGCTCCGGAGCGGCGCAGTATAGCCACCGCGGTACGCGCTCCGATGGCCTGGGACGCGAAGCGGGAATGATCCAGGACCGAGACGGCTCAGCGGCAGGGTTCCGCTGCTTCCTTCCAAACCACGGGTTCCCAGTACGCGCCGTCCTTCCATTCCATGCGCCGGGCCGGATCGAGCCGCGCACCGAGGAAATACGTCGTATCGGGCTTGATCTCGATCTGCAGCATCTTGCCGCCGCTCGGGCGCTGGCGGGCATTGAACGATAGATAGCGGGATTCGATCTGCTCGGCGAGCTCGAGCGTGTGCATGCCGGCGTCGAGCACGGAATTCTGCGTACCGGCCGGACCGGCCGCATGGCCGTCGATCGCGAGCAGCTTGACCGCATGCAGCTGGCGCGCGCGCGGCGCGACGTCGAACGTGCTGACCCGGCCGCAGCCGCCCGACGCTGGTGGGACGGACGCGACGCGGCCATCGCCGGGCGCGGTCGAAGCTATCAGCGCATCGCGTCCGACGACCAGATGGATCGGCGGCAACGTCACGCGATGCAGCGGGCCGGCCAGCACGAGGGGGCGTCCATCGCGGCGGACGGCGAGCCGCAGCGGCATGTCGTCCGGCAGCGCATCGACCGTCTCGCGCAGCAGGCGTGCGGCCATGGCACGGCCAGCCTCGTCGGCGCCGCGGTTCGTCAGTTCGACCTCCTGCACCGCGACGAGCACATCGCCGCTGCGCACGCCGAGATGCTCGGCACTGCTGCCCGGACTGACCGCGAGCACGGCCAGTCCGTCACGGGCGTGCTCGGCGCTGGTGCTGTCAACGAGCAGGCCGAGGTTGCTCATGCGCTGGGCCGGCGCATCGAGACGGAAGGTGATGTCCTCGGGTTGCGTGCCGGCGAACTCGCCGGATTCGATCAGGCGCAGCAGCACGTGCTGCAGCTCGTCGCGCAACGGCGCGGGCGGCGTGCCGGACTCCACCGCACCGGCGCGACCGGCGAGCAGCAGTGCAGCGAGCACAAACGGGGATGCGAGGCGTCGTGTCGTCATGACGTGCTCCTTCAAAGACGGGTGACCTGCATGTCCTGCTGGCGCGTGGCGAGCAGGATGCCGAGCTGTTCATTGCGCTGTCGCCACAGTGCGGCCAGCTCGCCGTGAGCCGCGCCGCGCTCGTAGGCACGCTGCAGGGCCCGCTCGATGCGTTCGAGCTCGTGCCGCGCGGGATTGTCGCGAGAGGCGGCGGGTACGAGCGCGGCGAGTTCGTTCTCGAGCTGGGTGGAACGCGCCTGCAGCGGAGCGAGCGATGCATCGGCCGACGGGCCGCGCTCGAGCAACACATAGGCCGCGAGTGCCGTGCCGAACAGACCGGCCGCGATCGCGCCTGCGATGCGCCGCTGCCGGCGCCGCCGGTGCAGGGCGAGGATGCGCGGCCAGAGATCCGGCGGCGGATCGAACTCGGGCAGTTCAGCCCACGACGGGGATGGCGACATGTTTCTCTCCGGATCCGGGGGCGGAGTCTCCGTCGGCACCCAGCCAGCGGCGCAGGCGCTGCTGGCTGCGTGACAGGATCGATTTCGAATAACTCTCAGTCTGGCCGAACAGTCCGGCCAGCTCGCGATGTGTGTAGCCTTCAATCTCGTGCAGCACCACGATCGCGCGTGCCTGCGGCGGCAGCCGCTGCAGCACGCTCCAGAGATCGCAGGCATCGGCCGCCGTCGTCGCGGCCGCATCGAAGGCAGCGATCAACGCCTCCGGGTCGCCGCCGTCGAGACGGCGCTGCGCGCGTAGCTGATCGATCGCCGCGTTCGCGGTCAGGCGCTTGAGCCAGGCGCCGAACGGTGCCTGGCCGCGGTAACCGCCGATCGCATCGAAGAGCTTCAGGAATACGTCCTGGACGACGTCTTCGGCGGCCGCGGTGTTGCCGAGCAGGCGCAGCGCGAGCGTGTAGCAGGCCCGTCCGTAACAGCGGTACAGCTCGCCGAGCGCCTGCGTGTCGCCGCGCCGCGCGCGCTGCAGCGTGAGCTCGTCCGCATGCTCGGCGAAGGTTCCCGGCGGGCGTGGAATCGTCATGGCGTCCATCATGCTGACACCCAGGACGCGCGGACGCGCCGGGTCGTCGCAGTTCAGCCGCCGCGCAATACGCGTGCCTCGCGGATTCGATGAAGAGGCAGACGCAGATGCGCTTCGCCGCCCACGCGGTGCACGCGCAGGTCGACCTCGTTCGCATCCACGCCGGCCAGCACGCCCTCGACCGTCTTCTGTGCCTCGGTGATCAACTGCACGCGCCGCCCGATCTGGCTGCCGAGCGTGTCGAGCGCGATGCTGACATAGGGATCCGGCCGGGCTTCACGTGGCGGCAGGCGCTCGACCACGGCACCTTTCCAGAGCAGGGCCTGCGTGCTGTCCTGAGGTGCTTCAGCGCTCGCCGGCAGGCTGGGATCGACATCGAGCGTCCGCGGTTTCGGCGGCATGGTCGCGACCTCGGCCGGCGAGGGCGGCTCGTCGCGAGGAGTGGCCGCTGCGGTCGTGGCAGATGCCGATGGCGCTGACGGCGCGGGCTCCGGTGCCGCAACGGGTGCCGGCGCCGGCTCGGGTTTCCGCTCCTCCGGCCGGGCGGCACTCTGCGCGGGCACCGCAGACGGGTTCGGCGAGGCGGCCGCCACGGCCGTCTCCACGGGCCGTGAAGCCGGGGGCACATCGATGAAGTCGAGCTTGAGCATGGTCGGCGGCATGCGCTCGTAGCGCAGCGTGACGTTCAGGCCGCGCAATAGGTCGGCGCGCACGTACTCGGCATAGTGCAGCGGCTCGATCGAGGCATCGGGCAGGCTGGTCAGCTCGATCTCGCCGCCGTTCTGCAACTGCGCATACGCTGCCAGCGTATCGGCCGCCGGCACGATGCCGAGATCGTGCAGGAAGGCGCCGACCGCGGCGAGATGGCGCGCGACGAAGGCTTCCAGCGCGACGCCGGCGCGCTGCGCGCAGTAGCGGTTGCGGCGCGGGAGGAAGCCGTTGTCGGCGAGATTCAGCGCAAGACTGCCGACGCGCAGCCGGGCGAGTACCGCAGTGCTGTCGAGCGCGTCCGGGGCGAAGGCGGTGACTTCGGCGCTCGCATGCAGCGCCGGGAACGGCTCGTGCCCGCTGTGCAGATCGATCTGCAGACTGTGGGTGTCGCTGTCGTGGCGGTAATCGAGCCGCCAGCGCGGTACCGGCGCGGGCAGGCCCATCCTGGCGAAGTCCGCGGCAGTGAACGCCGCCGCATCGCCGCAGCCGAGCGCCTCGAACGGCAGGCTGCCGGTCGTGCCGAGCCACGGGCGCAGGGCCTGGCCGAGTCCGGCCGGAAGCTCCGGCTGCACGACCTCGACGCCGAGCTGTTCGGGTAGGCTCGTGTCGTGGCTGAACGCGCGCGTCAGCAGCCACAGCGCGCCACGGGTATGCAGGATCAGCTCGGCCGCAGCGAAAGTCTGACCGCGCCAGGCCCCCTGCTTCGGAATCAGGCGCACCTCGCCGAGATGCAGGCTGCCGTCGAGCCCGGCGCTGGCCGAGCCGTGGGCGAACTCGGCCTGTGGTGCGAGCAGGTCGCGCAGCGCGCCGGCCTGCTGCACGCCGCCGGCCCACAGCAGGAGCTTGGCCGCACCGAGCAGCCCCGCGAACAGCAATACGAAATTGCGCAGCAGCTTCCACATGGCAGGCAGACGCATGGCGGGTTTCCGGCAGCCGTGACGTTAGCCCGATGCAAGGGCGCCGACAACCGGCGGATTCCCGGAAACGGCACCCGGTCGCAAACCGCGCTCTCAGGCGTGCCGGAAGCCGCACACCCGCCGCGGCGGACCGCGCCAGGCGAGTGCGGCTGGGCAGCCATCGCCGCTACCCAGGCGCATGACCTGCCAGGCCGCCGGCGGGCCATGCGGGCCATCGAGCCAGTCGAGCGCGAGCGGCATGCCGTCGGCATCGAGCGCGAAGCCGAGCCGGTCGAGGCCGAACGCGAGACCGCGGCCGATCGCCTTGAGCACGGCCTCCTTGCAGGTCCACAGCGCGAGAAAGGCACGCTGCTGCCTGGTAGCCGGAAGCCGTTCGAGCCGCGCGGCCTCGTCGGCACGGAAGTAACGCCGTGCGAGCGCGGCCACCGGCCGCTCGCGCCGCGAGCATTCGAGATCCACGCCGAGCTCGAGTCCCCGGCCGAGCGCGATCAGCGCGTGCTGGCCGCTGTGGCTCAGGTTGAATCCGAGCCAGCCGGCCGGCCCGGCGAGATACGGCTTGCCGTGCGCCGCGCAGGCCAGCGGCAGCGCGTCCGCGGCGAGGCCGAGGTAGGCGCCGAGCAGTTCGCGCAGGCGGACCTGCGCGCCGGCGCGATCCGTGGCGAGGAGCCAGAGGTGGACCTCGTCCGCGGCGAGCGGTGGCGGCGTGGCGGCCGGCGCGAAGCCGCCGGTATCGAGGGTCTGCATCGCGCAAGCTTGGCGCGGCTGGCGGCGACGTCAAGCGCGCATACAATCGGCCCGTCGGGGAAGGGGCTCGGATGATCGCCGGTTGGGTTCTGCTGCTGGTTTCGCTGGTCTACGTCGCCCTGCTTTTCGGCCTGGCGTATTACGGCGACTCGCGCCTGCCGCAGGCACGTCGCGGCACGCTGCAGACCCTGATCTACGGCCTCGCGCTGGCTGTCTACTGCTCGTCGTGGACGTTCTACGGTGCGGTCGGCAGCGCGGCCAAGTCCGCATTGTCGTTCGTGCCGATCTATCTCGGACCGATCCTCCTGTTCGTGTTCGGCATCGGCCTGCTCGAACGCCTGACACTGATCACCAAGGCGCGCAACATCACCTCGATCGCCGACCTGATCGCCTCGCGCTTCGGCAAGTCGCCGCTGCTCGCCGCGCTGGTCACGCTGATCGCGGTCACTGCCGCGATCCCGTACATCGCGCTGCAGTTCAAGGCGGTGGCGATGAGCATCCAGGTGCTCGGCAGCGGCGTGTTTCCGTCCGCGCCGGGACCGCTGCATGCCGACTCGGCGCTGTACGTCGCCCTGCTCCTCGCCCTGTTCGCGATCCTGTTCGGCACGCGACGGATCGATGCGACCGAGCACCATCGCGGCATGATGCTCGCGATCGCGGTCGAATCGCTGGTCAAGCTGATCGCCTTCGTCGCGGTCGGGGTGTACGCGCTCGGCAAGAGTCCGCCACTCTCGGCACAGACCTCGGCGGCCTTGCGCGAGCTCGCCGAGGAGGGCCTGCCCACGGGCTTTGTCGCGCAGACCGTGCTCGCCTTCCTCGCGATGTTCTGCCTGCCGCGCCAGTTCCAGGTCGCGGTCGTCGAATGCGAAGATCCGCGCGACCTGCGCCGTTCGCGCTGGATGCTGCCGGCTTACCTCGCCGCGATCTGCGCGTTCGTGCCGCCGATCCTCGCCGCCGGACGCGATGCCGCGACCGGCACGAACCTGCCGCCGGATGCCTACCTGCTCTGGCTGCCGCTCGCGCACGACAACGCGCCGCTCGCCGTGCTCGCCTACGTCGGCGGCTTCTCGGCCGCGACCGGCATGGTCATCGTCGCCTCGGTCGCCCTGTCGACGATGGTCTCCAACGACCTGGTCATGCCGGCCCTGCTGCGCCTGCGCCCGCTGCGTCTCGAAGAGCGCCGCGACGTGTCCGAGATCGTGCTCACGGTGCGCCGCATCACGATCCTCGTGATCGCGCTGATGGCCTTCGCCTACTACCGCATGATCACCCAGGATCACGCGCTGGCACGCATTGGCCTAATCGCGTTCGCCGCGGTCGCGCAGTTCGCGCCGCCGATGATCGCCGCGCTGTACTGGCGCGGCGCGAGCCGTGCGGGCGCGTTCGCTGGGCTGCTCGCCGGTTTCGCGATGTGGACCTACACGCTGCTGCTGCCGAGCGTGACCGGGCCGCAGTCGGCATGGGTCGTCGAGGGACCGTTCGGCATCGGCTGGCTGCGCCCGACCGCGCTGTTTCACCTGAGCGGCTGGGACCCGGTCACGCACAGCGCGTTCTGGTCGCTGCTCAGCAACCTCGCCATGCTGGTGTTCATCTCGCTGCGCTACCGGCCCGGCGTGGATCAGCGGCTGCGCGCGATCGCCTTCATGGAGCCCGGCAACGAACGCAGCGCAGTCAGTACGCGCGAGTGGCGCGGCCGGGTCAGCGTCGCCGACCTGCTCGCGATCACCGAGCGCATCCTCGGCGAGCACAGCACGGCGCGCGTGTTCGAGGAATACGCCCAGTTGAGCGGCAAGCCGCTCGTCGAGGACGCGGTCGCCGAACGCGCCCTGCTGCAGCACGTCGAACGCGCGATGGCCGGCGCGATCGGTGCGGCCTCGGCGCGACGCATGCTGACCACCGCGCTGCGCGGCACCGGCCTCGATTTCGGCGAGGCAGTCGCGCTGCTCGACGAGACCTCGCAGGAACTGCGCTTCAACCGCGAGCTGTTGTCCACGACGCTCGAGAACATCTCGCAGGGCATCAGCGTGGTCGATGCCGACATGCGCCTCGTGGCCTGGAATCACCGCTACCTCGAGATGTTCGACTACCCGGACGGCCTGGTCTACGTCGGCCGGCCGATCGCCGACCTGATCCGCTGGAACGCCGAACGTGGCGAGTGCGGGCCCGGCGACGTCGAGGAGCACGTCCGCAAGCGTCTCGCCTACATGCGGGCGGGCAGCCCGCACGTGTTCCAGCGCGTGCGCCCGAACGGCGGCGTGATCGAACTGTGCGGCCGGCCGCTGCCCGGCGGTGGCTTCGTGACGACCTTCACCGACGTGACCGCGTACAAGCACGTCGAACAGGCATTGCGCGAGGCCAACGAAACCCTCGAGGCGCGTGTCGTGCAGCGCACGCAGGAACTCTCGGCCGCGCTCACCGCGCAGGAACAGGCCAAGCGCCAGGCCGAGGAGGCGAACCTGTCGAAGACGCGCTTCCTCGCCGCGGCGAGCCATGACCTGCTGCAGCCGCTGAACGCCGCACGCCTGTTCACGTCCGCGCTCGGCCAGCAACCCGGGCTCGACCGCGAATCCGTGCAGCTCGCCGAACGCATCGACACGTCGTTCCGCGCGGCCGAGGACCTGCTCGAATCGCTGCTCGAAGCCTCGCGCCTCGATGCGGGCCGCTACCGCGCCGAGATCGGCAACGTATCGCTCGCCGATCTGTTCGACACCCTGCAGCAGCAGTTCTCGGTGATCGCCCAGCAGCGCGGCCTGAAGTTCGTCGTCGTGCCGAGCCGCCTGGTCGTGCAGAGCGACGCGCACCTGCTGCGCCGGATCGTGCAGAACTTCATTTCCAACGCGCTGCGCTACACGCGCAGCGGCCGCGTCCTGCTCGGCGTGCGCCGGCGCGGCGATCTGGCCTGCATCGAGGTCTGGGATACCGGGCCGGGCATCGCGCCCGAGCAGCTCAAGCGCATCTTCGACGAATTCCACCGGCTCGAGCAGCCTTCGCCGTGGGGCGAGAAGGGTCTCGGGCTCGGCCTGTCGATCTGCGAGCGCATGGCGCGCATCCTCGAGCATCCGCTCGATGCCCGCTCCTGGCCAGGCCGCGGCAGCTGTTTCGTCGTCAAGGTGCCGGTCGTCGCGAATGTGCTGCGCGGCGAGCGTCGTGCGAGTGGCCCGAAGTCGACGGTGACCAGCCTCGCGCGGACCCTGCACGTACTCTGCCTCGACAACGAGCCGGCGATCCTCGACGGCATGGCCGCGCTGCTCACGCGCTGGGGACAGACCTGCGACCTCGCCTCGACGCCCGAGGAGGCCTTCGCCGCGGTGCGCCGGCGCCGGCCGGATCTGATCCTCGCCGACTTCCATCTCGGCCTCGGCCGCAACGGCCTCGATACGCTCGGCGATCTGTGCGCCTCCTGCCAGCCGCGACCGCCGGCCGCGCTGATCACCGCCGACGGCAGTGCCGAACTCAAGCAGCGCGCCCGCGCCCGCGGTATCGTGGTGCTGCACAAGCCGGTCAAGCCAGCCGCCTTGCGTGCCCTGATCGCCGCGCTCGCACGCGCGGCACCGTTGCCGGCCGTCGCCCGCCTCTAGGCATCGCGAGCGCATCGCGCGCTGACTACTCGCGGTATCCGCCGCCGCCTGACGTCCCGCTGTGGTAGCCCGTATCCCTGTGGTCATGCCGTGCTTCGGCCCTGGCAGTGCCGTCGTGCCATGTACAAATGCCGGTATCGCGCGCCGCGCCGCAGGTTTTGCACTAATCGCCAGAATGCCGCCGATGCCGTGCAACGCGGGCGGAAATCACCGACCGTGCACGCATGCCAGCCCATTTGCGTCCGCCGTCCCGCCCCGGGACGTCACAGGGAAGTCGTCCGGATCCGGTCCGGCCCGTCGTGACGCCCGGTGGCGTGCCATCACACAGCGCACGTCGTCGCGGTCAGCCGCGGGTTGCCGCCGGCCGTCGGCACGTGCCGGCCCGGCTCGCGTCCGGCCTGCGCTCGCCGTTGCTGTTCTCGGGACTTCTGCTGAGTGCGGCACCCGCCGCGGCCGTCGACTGGAGCGGCTATTTCCGCGCCGGCACGGACTTCGTGCCGGGTAATGCCGGGCGAACCTGTTATGCGTTGCACGGCGGCAGCGCCGGCATGAAGTACCGGCTCGGCAACGAATGCGAAATCTATGGCGAATTCCAGTTCAGCCAGGACTTCCATGCCCAGGGCCTCGACTACCGCGCCGGCCTGATGCTCAGCTATCTCGACACGGCGCGGCACGCCAGTCCGGGCGTGGCCCAGATCTGGGCCGAGGCGCGCGGCTTCGGCCCTGCGCCCGAGGCGACGGTCTGGATCGGCAAGATGCGCGCGCGTCGCGGCGATGTGCATATCGTCGATACCTTCTTCGTCGACATGTCCGGTGTCGGTGCCGGCGTGCGCGGTCTCGCGGCCGGTCCCGGCAAACTCGGCGTGGCCTTCTACCGCACCGATCATGACGCCGAACGTCCCGGTCGTCGCGCGAACGTCGAATGGTACGACATCGATGCCGGCGCCGCCGGCACGCTGAGCTTCTTCGGCACCCTGACGCGCGGCGACTTTCCGGGCGGCAGCACCGGCACGGGACTCACATTGCGCCACGACCGCAAGGACCTGTTCGGCAGCGGCATCGACAACACGCTGTGGCTGCAGTACGCGCAGGGTTCCGCGGCGTTGAACGCGAACTTCGGCGATCTCGCGGCACCGGCATCCGCACGGAGCTGGCGCCTCGTCGAGAGTGTGCAGTGGCAGCGCGGCGCCTTCGGCGGCCAGGCGCTCGCCCTGATCGCGCGCGAGCGCGACGGCGCTGGCCATGTCACCGATTCGACGAGTGCGGGCGGCCGCGTGGCCTGGGCATTCACGCGTCATTTCAAGCTGCTCGCCGAACTCGGCGTATCGCAGTTCCGGCCGGCCGGCGGCGAGACGGCACGGCTCACCAAGCTGACGATCGCGCCGGCCCTGTCGATCGGGCCGGAACTGATGAGCCGCCCGGAATTCCGCGTGTACGTGACGCGGGCCGAATGGAACCGGGCCGCCGGCGACCTCGGCGCGCGCCCGGGCCGGACCTCGGGCATGCGTTACGGCGCGCAGGTTGAGTGGTGGTTCTGACAAGTGCCGGACAGGTCCGACGCGGGAGTGGAGATGAACGACATGTCGAGGGGACACATCGGCGCGGCCGCAAGGCAGGCGATGACCGGGTGTACGGAATGCAGTGCGGATCGCGCGGCCGGGCGCCGCCGATATCTTCCGGATCGGATCCGCGCCCTGCGGCCGGCATGGACCGGCGTCTGGCGTGCGGCATCATTCGTGCTCGCGCTGGCCTGCGCCGGTGCCGTGCAGGCCGGCGAGGTCGAAGTGCTGCACTGGTGGACGTCGGGTGGCGAAGCGAAGGCGGCCGAGACCCTGAAGAAGACGCTGCAGGCGAAGGGCGACCGCTGGAGGGACTTCGCGGTCGCCGGTGGCGGCGGCGATTCGGCGATGACCGTGCTGAAGTCGCGCGTGCTGTCCGGCAACGCGCCGTCGGCCGCGCAGATCAAGGGACCGTCGATTCAGGAATGGGCACGCGAGGGCGTGCTCGCCAACATCGACGACGTCGCGCATGCCGGTCGCTGGGACGACCTGCTGCCGAAGGTCGTCGCGGACATCATGAAATACCAGGGCCACTACGTCGCCGTGCCGGTGAACGTGCATCGCGTGAACTGGCTGTGGGTCAACCCCGAGGCGTTCCGCAAGGCCGGCGCCGAAATCCCCACCGACTGGGACGGCTTCTTCGCGGCCGCCGACAAGCTCAAGGCAGCCGACGTGATCCCGCTCGCGCACGGTGGCCAGAACTGGCAGGACTTCACCCTGTTCGAGAGCGTCGCGCTCGGTGTCGGCGGTCCGGCCTACTACCGCCGCGCGCTCGTGCGGCTCGCACCCGGCGCGCTCGAGAGCCCGACGATGGAGAAGGTGCTGGCCACGTTCCGGCGCATCAAGCCCTATACCGATCGCAACGCACCGGGGCGTGACTGGAATCTCGCCACGGCGATGGTCATCAACGGCCAGGCCGGCATGCAGCTGATGGGCGACTGGGCCAAGGGTGAATTCGTCGCCGCGCACAAGACGCCGGGCAAGGATTACGTCTGCGTGCCGGCACCGGGCACGGCCGGTGCCTTCAGTTTCAACATCGATTCGTTCGCGATGTTCAAGCTCAAGAACCCGGACGACATCGAGGCCCAGAAGCATCTCGCCGCGGCGATCATGGCACCCGAGTTCCAGACCGTTTTCAACCTCAGCAAGGGCTCGATCCCGGCGCGGCTTGACCTGCCGATGGACCGCTTCGACGATTGCGCTAGGGCCTCGGCACGCGATTTCGCCGCGGCCTCCGGGAACGGCACGCTGGTGCCGTCGATCGCGCATGGCATGGCCGTGCCACCGGCCGTGGAGGGCGCGATGAAGGATGTCGTCAGCCAGTTCTGGACCGACGACCGCATGAGCATCGACGAGGCGACCCGGCGACTCGTCGCCGCGGCGAAGTCCGCCGACTGACGCCGATGGGTGGGCATGATTCGTCCGGTGCCGCCGTGCAGGTGCCGGCTTCCGCCGTCCGCGCCGTGGCTGTCGGGCGCACGGCGATCCGCACGCCGCTGCCGGCCGCGAAGGCCATGCGCACGCCGCTGCTGCCGAAACTGGTCATCGCACCGGGCTTCGTCCTCGCGTTCCTGTTCATCTACGGCCTGATCGCGTGGAACGGCTATCTGTCGCTGTCAGCCTCGCGGCTCATGCCGAACTACGACTTCGTCGGCCTCGAGCAGTACGTGCGGCTGTTCGAGAGCGGGCGCTGGATGGTCGCGCTCGGCAACCTCGGCCTCTTTGGCAGCCTGTTCGTCGGCGGCAGCATGGCGCTGGGCCTGCTGCTCGCGGTCCTGCTTGACCAGAAGATCCGCGCCGAAGGCGTGCTGCGCACGATCTACCTCTATCCGATGGCGCTGTCGTTCATCGTCACCGGTACGGCATGGAAATGGATCCTCAATCCCGGCCTCGGCATCGAGCACCTGGTCCGCCAGTGGGGCTTCGCGGACTTCCGCTTCGACTGGCTGATCGATCCGGACAAGGCGATCTACTGCATCGTGATCGCCGCGATCTGGCAGAGCGCCGGCTTCGTGATGGCCCTGTTCCTCGCTGGCCTGCGCGGCATCGACGACGCGATCGTCAAGGCCGCACAGGTCGATGGCGCGAGCCTGCCGCGCATCTACTGGAGCATCCTGATCCCGAGCCTGCGTCCGGTGTTCTTCTCGACCTTGATGATCGTCAGCCATCTCGCGATCAAGAGCTTCGACCTCGTCATGGCCCTGACCGCCGGCGGGCCGGGCTTAGCGACCGACCTGCCGGCGACCTACATGTACGCGATGGCCTTCACGCGCGGCCAGATCGGTCTCGGCGCGGCGAGCGCGACGGTCATGCTGGCGACGATCGCGGCGATCGTCGTGCCGTATCTCTATTCCGAACTCAGGAGGCGCCGGTGAGGTGGCGTCGTCTGCTGCTGTGGGCGGCCCTGATCGTGTTTGCCGCGGTGTTCCTGATGCCGCTGTACGTGATGCTCACGACCTCGCTCAAGGACATGGCCGAGATCCGCGCCGGCAACCTGCTGGCCCTGCCGCAGGCACCGACGTTCGCGGCCTGGCAGAAGGCCTGGCAGAGCGCCTGTACCGGCACGAACTGCGGTGGTCTCGCGCCGTTCTTCGGCAACTCGGTGGTCATGGTCGTGCCGGCCGTGCTGGTCTCGACGGCGATCGGTGCGATCAACGGCTACGTGCTCAGCAAATGGCGCTTCCGCGGCAGCGAGCTCGTGTTCGGCCTCCTGCTGTTCGGCGTGTTCATGCCGATGCAGGTCGTCCTGCTGCCGATGAGCCAGGTACTCGGCTGGCTCGGCATCGCGAGTTCCATCACCGGTCTCGTCGTGGTGCACGTGCTGGCCGGCATGCCCTCGACCACGCTGTTCTTCCGCAACTATTACGCGGGATTGCCGGACGAGCTGATCAAGGCCGCGATGCTCGACGGCGCCGGATTCTGGCGGATCTTCGCGCGCATCGTGCTGCCGCTGTCGACGCCGATCATCATGGTCGCGCTGATCTGGCAGTTCACGCAGATCTGGAACGACTTCCTCTACGGCGTGGTGTTCTCCGGCCTCGACAGCAAGCCGGTCACAGTCGCCCTGAACAACCTCGCGAATACCTCGAGCGCGGTCAAGGAATACAACGTGGACATGGCCGCCGCGCTGATCGCCGCCCTGCCCACGCTCGCCGTCTACGTCATCGCCGGCCGCTATTTCCTGCGCGGGCTCACCGCCGGCGCAGTCAAATTCTGAACCGTCACGGCGCCTCGGCCCGCGGTCCGCCGGGCCGCCGTCCGCGTGCGCCACAGGAGGAGCAACATGGGCGCCCTGTCCATCCGCAACGTCCGCAAGACCTACGGTCATGCCGAGGTGCTCAAGGGCATCGACATCGAGATCGAGGCCGGCGAGTTCCTGATCCTGGTCGGGCCATCGGGCTGCGGGAAATCCACCCTGCTTTCGCTGATCGCCGGACTCGATGCGCCGACATCGGGCGCGATCCACATCGGCGGACGCGACGTCACCGGCGTGCCGAGCCGCGACCGCGACATCGCGATGGTGTTCCAGAGCTATGCGCTGTACCCGAACATGAACGTGGCCAGGAACATCGCGTTCGGTCTCGAGATGCGCGGCGTGCCGCGTGCCGAGCGCGAGGCGGCCGTGCAGCGCGTCGCGGCGATGCTGCAGATCGGCCATCTGCTCGACCGCAAGCCGGGCCAGCTTTCCGGTGGCCAGCGCCAGCGCGTGGCGATGGGCCGTGCACTGGCCCGCAATCCGGCACTGTTCCTGTTCGACGAACCGCTGTCCAACCTCGACGCCAAGCTGCGTGTGGAGATGCGTGCCGAGATCAAGCTGCTGCATCAGCGCACGCGCACCACGACCGTTTACGTGACCCACGATCAGATCGAGGCGATGACCCTCGGCGATCGCATCGCGGTGATGAAGGACGGTGCGATCGAGCAGTTCGGTACGCCGGACGACATCTACAGCCGCCCGGCGACGCGCTTCGTCGCCGAGTTCATCGGCTCGCCGGCGATGAATCTGATCACGGCGCGCCGCACGGCCGACGGGCTCGCCGCGGACGGCATCGCGCTGCCGCTGAGCGAGGCGCACCGCGAAGGCCTCGCCGCCACGGACGAGGTCGCCTATGGTCTGCGGCCCGAGCATCTCGGCTTCGGCGATGATGGCCTGCCGGGCACGCTCGCGGTGCTCGAGCCGACCGGACCAGAGACCTATGCGCTGGTCGAAACGGCGCTGGGACTCCTGACCGTGCGCGTCGCCGGCCGGCTCGGCCTCGGGGTTGGCGAGCCGGTCAAGCTCTGCTGGAACAGCGACGCCGTGCATCTGTTCCACGGCCGCAGCGGCGCGCGCCTGGTCTGAGCTTCGGCCCACCCGGCCCGACGATCCGTCGCGACACCGCCATGCCGCATGGCCATGCGGTGAGGGTCGTGCGTCCCGAGTTGCGTACTTGCCTGCGAGCGGCTCACGCGGCCGTGCATCGCTGCGCGGTGTCGCGGACAGCGGACCGCATCCGGTTCCGGCATCGGGGCATCCCACGCGTCACGTTCCGGCGCAGGCCATGGCCGCGCCACGGCGGGCGCGTTCCGCAGGCCCACGTGCCGAGGCGCACGACGACCATTCGATATCGGGAGAACGAGATGACCAGCAGGGTCCGGAAACGGTGGACGGCAACCGCGTTGCTGATCGGCAGCCTGCTGCCGGCGGGTGCCGTCATGGCGGACGGCACATACCATTTCACCGTGAGTGGCAGCCGTGGCGCGACCGGCACGGGCACGCTGGTCGTGTCCGATGCGCTATTCAACGGCAGCACCTATGTGTATCAAGGTCTCGACGGCAGCATCGTGTCGCTCGACGTGGCCCGGCGGGACTGTCCGGAACGCCGGCCTCCACGACCTTCGCGCTGTCCAACGTGTCCGCCGTCCTGCTCGGCAAGACCAATGGCAGCGTGTCGCTGCTCAACTTCGCCGGCACGAACGGCCAGGGCTATGCGAAGCAGATCGCCTGGAACACGTCCACCGGCCTTCTGACCCAGGCCGGTGCGCCCGACGAGCTGCTGACGATCCAGAACATCCAGCCGGAGTCGCCGCCGGTGGCGTCCAGTGTCGTCCTCGCAGGCGCCCGTCGCTGGGGATCCAGGCTCACCGGCAGTTACCCTACGGTGACCTCAACGGCGATCCCGAAGGCGCCTCGGTCTATCGCATTGTCCGTTCGCAGGACAACGACGTCGCGACGACTGGCGACAACACTGTCGTGGTCGAGGCGCGGGTGACCGGCGGCGCGCCGGGCAACAACACCTATACGGCGACGAGTGCCGACGTCGGCGCCTATCTCTTCTATTGCGTGCAGCCGCTGGCGCAGACCGGACTGGCGACCGGCGTCGAGGTGTGCAGCGCACCGGACGCCGTAGTGGCATCCAATCAACCGCCGGTGGCGTCGGAGTTGAAGCTCTCGGGCATCGCCAGGGTCGATGAGAGCCTCAACGGTACCTATGCCTATTCGGATCCGGATGGCGATTACGAGCGTTCCGGCGAAACCGGCTCGGTTTACTACATCATCCGCTCCTCCGATGCGAGCGTGGCGACGACGGCCGACAACACCCCGGTGATCGGTCCCTGGTACACCGACGGCGCACCGGGCGACAACACCTACGTTGTCGTGCCGCCGGACGTCGGCCACTATCTGTTCTACTGCGTGGAGCCGCGTGCCTCGACCGGGGCCACGCCCGGCGCGCTCGCCTGCGGCGCGCCGTTCGGACCGGCCGTGCCGGCGGTACCCGTGCCGCCACCGGCCGCGGTGCAACCGGTGCCGGCCCTCGATGCGCTGGGCAAGGCCCTTCTCGTCACGGCGCTCGGCCTGCTCGCGGCCTGGTGGGTACCGCGTCGCGGCTCGCCGCCCCGTCGCAAAGGCTGAGGGGCGCGGTGTGGGGCGCGCGCACGCCGCCGCGCCGCACCGGCCCGGTACACCGCGCCTGGCGGCGGCGACGGTCGCAAGCGGCGGCGATCCATCCGGCCGGCACGGCGCGGATACCGATGACGCCGTTCCGCAGATGTCAGTGATCGGTATCCGCGGGCGCGGTCACGCTGACCGCATCCAGCGCGAGCTGGCTTGCGGCGAGCGCGACCTGGGTGCGGTTGTTGCAACCGAGCTTGCGCATGATGGCGGTCATGTGCGCCT
>CAYYHP010000045.1:0-17276 GCA_964471815.1 uncultured Rhodanobacteraceae bacterium | reverse complement strand
CGCTGGCCCAAGATTGAAGCCGACCTGCAGCCGTCGGTTCAGATCCGCGCGGCCATGAGCTCCCCGCGATCCGCGTCCCCCCGTTCCTCAATCGCAAGCACTCACCCTCGTCCAGCACGGCCGCCTGCGACGCAGGGAGATCGTTCCGGCCTTGACGCTGCGGCGATTCCCGGATCTTGCATGACGGATCGATATGCGTCGCTGTGATGCGCCTGAACGGACGTCGTACCGCGTTGGATGACGTGTTCCGTATGCAATGCGCCCCACGGCGATCGGGTAGCGGGGGCGGCTCGCCGGTTCGGCCGAACATCGTCCATCGCCTGTGCGGCCGAGCCGCACCCGCAGCGCGTCACTGGCCGGCTGCGGGTGAACTGGAGCAGGTGCCCGTGGCGCGCGTCGACGCGGATTGCATGACAGAATCGGAATGCTGCCGCTTCCGTCGCGGCGCGGGGTCCGGGTTCGATACACGGGGAGAGACGGCATCATGACCAGCAAGCATGCAGCCACGGAACGTGCGAACGGCAATGGATCCGCGAAGGGCCGGCCGGCACGCCCACCGCGCCAGGTGGCATCCGGCGACGTGGCGACCAAGCTCACGCCACGCGGGATCGAAAAACATGTCATCACGCATGCCGTCGATGCCGCGCATGGAAAACAGGTCGAGACCATCGGGGACATCGCGACCCGCGTGCCGTCCACGGATGACCTTTACGAGCGTATCGAGGCGATCCTCGCCGGCGCATCACGCGATGAGCTGCGCATGCTCAAATCCGGCTTGCGCCAGCGTGCGCTCGACGACGGCGCGCATCGGGACGATGCCGACGACGAACTCGCGCCGGATTGGCGCGATGGCGGCTATCCGTACAAGAACCTGCTCTCGCGCAAGAGTTACGAGAAACAGAAGTACCGCCTGCAGGTCGAGCTGCTGAAGCTGCAGGCCTGGGTCAAGGAGACCGGCCAGAAGGTCATCATCCTGTTCGAGGGGCGCGACGCGGCCGGCAAGGGCGGCACGATCAAGCGCTTCATGGAGCACCTCAACCCGCGCGGCGCGCGCGTCGTCGCTCTGGAGAAACCGACCGAGGCCGAGCGCGGCCAGTGGTATTTCCAGCGCTACATCCAGCATCTGCCGACCTCCGGCGAGATCGTCCTGCTCGACCGCTCCTGGTACAACCGCGCCGGTGTCGAGCGTGTGATGGGGTTCTGCAGCGACGAGGAGTACCTCGAGTTCATGCGTCAGACGCCGGAATTCGAACGCCATCTCGCGCGCAGCGGCATCCATCTCATCAAGTTCTGGTTCTCGGTCAGCCGCAAGGAGCAGCGCCGGCGGTTCCGCGAGCGCATGAATCATCCGCTCAAGCAATGGAAGCTGAGTCCGATCGACATGGCCTCGCTCGACAAGTGGGAGGACTATACCCGCGCCAAGGAAGCGATGTTCTTCTACACCGATACGGCGGATGCCCCGTGGACGGTGATCAAGTCGGACTGCAAGAAGCGCGCACGGCTGAACGCGATGCGCTACGTGCTGCAGATGCTGCCGTACGACCGAAAGGATGCGGAGCGGATCGGCCGGCTCGACGGTCTGATCGTCGGCCGCGCGAACGTGATCTACGAACGCGGCGAGCGGCATCTGATTCCGCAGCAGCCCTGAGAAAGCAACCCTCTCCTCCGAGTGCCGCCGCATGGCCGGCGGCACTCGTGGACTCGCCGACCGCCAGCGAATGCCCGGGCGGAATCACATGACGGCATGGCCGATTGCGCGGGGAGACGTCCGTCGGCGCACGATGGAGCAGACGCTGGTGTGTCGGTGTCTGGAGACGCGGGCCGGACATGGTTATCCTGCCGCGCCCCACCGCACCTCTCGCCGCATGCCGCCCTCCGCCTCGTCCCGCCTTGCCTGCCGCGCCCTGTTCGCACTCGCTGCCGGTTCTGTTCCCAGTCTCGGCATGGCGATCGAGAACGCTGACCTCGGCAAGTACTGGACCGACGACGCGCTGCACGTTCCCTACCGGGCGATCGTGACGCCCGGCCGGATCGATGGCGAACGCCTGCCGCTGATCGTGTTCCTGCACGGCGACTGGCAGGACGGCAACGACAACGAGGGCCAGCTCGCAGGTTACGGTAACGGTTCGCTCGAACTCGTCGATGCCGCGCTCGATGGCAGCATCCCGATCGTCTACGTCGCGCCGCAGACGACCGGCGCGTACTGGCCACCGCCGCGCGTGATGGCCGTGGTGCGCGACGCGCTCACGCGCTGGCCGATCGACTCGCGGCGCATCGTCGTAACCGGCATCTCGGATGGCGGGACCGGTGTCTGGGACGCACTCAAGGCCTGGCCGGGCTGTTTCGCTGCCGGCGTGCCGATGTCGGGCATGACCGAGCTTGCGGGACTGGCCGCGATCCGCGACGTGCCGCAGTGGATCTTCCATGGCGAGAAGGACAACGACACCGACATCGAGGCCGGCTATGGCGGCGCGATGGTCGGCTCGCGTGCGGTGGTGCGTGCGCTGCGTGCGATGGGCGGCAGGCCGCGCTACACCGAATACCCGAACGAAATGCACGTGATCTGGCATCGCGCCTACGGCGAGGACGAGCTGCTGCCGTGGATCCTCGATCAGCGTCTGCCGGGCCGGCCGTGCGCCGCTCTCGATCCGGCGCACTAGCGCCGTCGTCGGGCGGACGCCGGAAAGCCTGCTGTCGGCGCACAATCGGCGTGCCGCACGACGCATGCGGCGGATCGGAGCTGGCGGATCGGCGCGCACGCGGACCTGCGACGCCGAGGAACTGCCGGCAGGCACGTCCGCGATGGCCTGCTAGAATTGTCGCTCTGCCGCATACGGTCTGGCACGGCCGGCTCGGGCGGCGCCACGCACCAGGAGCCGCCATGGATTTCAGCTTCACCGACGATCAGCTCTCGATCCAGGCCATCGCCCGCGAGTTCGCGCAGAAGCGCATCGCCCCGATCGCCGCGGAGTTCGACCAGAAGGGCGAATTCCCGCTCGACAACATCCGCGAGATGGGCCAGATGGGGCTCATGGGCATCGAGGTCCCGACCGAGTATGGCGGTGCCGGCATGGACTCGGTCGCCTACGTGCTGGCAATGATCGAGATCGCCGCGGCGGACTGCGCGCACTCGACGATCATGTCGGTCAACAACACGCTGTACTGCAACGGCCTCCTGAAGTTCGCGAGCGAGGCGCAGAAGCATCGCTACGTCACGCCGATCGCGACCGGCCAGGCGATCGGCGCGTTCGCGCTGACCGAGCCACAGTCCGGCTCGGACGCCACCGCCATGCGCTGCCGTGCCGTCAGGCAAGCCGACGGCAGCTTCGTGATCAACGGCAAGAAGAGCTGGATCACCTCGGGCCCGGTCGCGGAATACATCATGCTGTTCGCGACCACCGATCCCGCGAAGGGCGCGAACGGCATCACCGCCTTCATGATCGACACCGGGCGCGAAGGCTTTCATCGCGGCAAGACCGAGCCGAAGCTCGGCATCCGCGCCTCGGCGACCTGCGAGATCGAGTTCAGCGATTACCGCGTGCCGGCCGAGGACGTGATCGGCGAGGAAGGCAAGGGCTTCAAGATCGCGATGGGCGTGCTCGACGCCGGTCGTATCGGCATCGCCTCGCAGGCGGTCGGTCTCGCGCGGGCCGCGTACGAGGCGAGCCTCGTCTATGCGCGCGATCGCAAGGCCTTCGGCCAGTCGATCGGCAGCTTCCAGATGATCCAGCAGAAAATCGCCGACATGAAATGTCGGCTCGACGCCGCCCATCTGCTCACGCTGCGCGCGGCCTGGGCCAAGGATCAGACGCAGAAGAACGGCGGACGCTTCAGCACCGAGGCGGCGGTCGCCAAGCTCACTGCCTCCGAGGCGGCGATGTGGATCACGCACCAGGCCGTGCAGATCCACGGCGGCATGGGTTACTCGAAGGAGATGCCGCTTGAACGCTACTTCCGCGATGCGAAGATCACCGAGATCTACGAGGGTACGAGCGAGATCCAGCGCCTGGTCATCGCGCGCAACGAAACCGGCCTGCGCTGAGACGACCCGCCCGCACGCGACGCGCGCCACGCATCTCGATTCCCGATCGACGCCCGGCCATGCCGGGTGTCGGCATTTCCCGCGCCGGATTTCGCTGCGCCGCAGCCGGGGCATCTACCAGCATGACGGGTGGTGACGAGGCCATCCGGCAAGCCCGCACGCTGCGCCGCAGCAACCGGCACGGTGCCTGAATCGCTGCGGGGTAATGCGCTTAAACGTCCGTTTTTCCGAAGGTTTCGTATGGATTCGGCCCCGACGCGAGCGTATCCTTCCGCGCCTCTCACATCCCCCCACACGCTGCCCTCATGGATTCCCTTTCGCAACGCCACGCCGCCGTGTCGGCCCCGCTGATCGACGCCGTCATGCAAGAGATCGCCCATCGTCTGCCCGCCGCACGCAGCAAGGAGGCGCAGGCATTCGCCGCGCACCTGCTCGAGCGTGTGCCGGCCGAAGATCTCGCCGCACGCTCCGCCACCGACTGGGCCGGCCTGGCGCTGGATCTGCTCGACCGCATCCGCGTGCGCCTGCCGCGCCAGTCCGTGGTACGCGTGTTCAATCCGAACCGGCAGGAACACGGCTTCGACTCCACGCACACCGTGCTACAAGTCGCGACCGATGACACGCCGTTCCTCGTCGACTCGGTCGGCATGGCGGTCAATGCGTGCGGTCATCTCGTGCACACGGTGATCCATCCGATCTTCCTGATCGAGCGCGATGCGAGCGGCCATGTCCTGAGCCTCGCGACCGACGCACCGCAGGGCAAGGGCAAGGCGGAGTCGGTGATGCATTTCGAGATCAGCCGCATCGCCGAACCGGACGAGATCGAGAAGCTGCAGAGTACGGTCGAGAGCGCGCTCGACGACGTGCGCGCCGCGGTCGCCGACTGGAAAGCGATCGGCAACAAGATGCTTGAAGTCGCCGACGGCCTGTCGCATTCGCCCTCCCCGCTCGATGCGGCGAGCATCGCCGAGGCCCAGGAATTCCTGCGTTTCGTCGTCGACGATCATTTCACCTTCCTCGGCTATCGCGAATACCGCGTCGCCGAGCAGGACGGCGAGGATATGCTGGTCGCGGTCGATGGCACCGGCCTCGGCATCCTGCGAGGCGACGAGCGCTCGGCGACCCCGCGCTCGATCAAGAGCCTCGTCGCTTCCGGCTTGCCGCGCTCCGGTGCGAGTGGCGCGATCATCCTGACCAAGACCAATGCGCGCTCCACAGTGCATCGCCCTGGTTACATGGACTACATCGGTGTGCTCGGCTTCGATGCGAGCGGCAAGCCGGTGGTCGAGTACCGCTTCCTCGGCCTGTTCACTTCGGGTGCCTACATGCGCCGCCCGCAGGACCTGCCGCTGGTGCGGCAGAAGGTCGAGACGGTCATCGGACGCTCGGGCCTGCGCCGCGACTCGCATTCCGGCCGCGCACTGCGCCACATCCTCGAAACCCTGCCGCGCGACGAACTGTTCCAGGCCAACGAGGCCGAACTGTTCGAGGTGGCGGCAGGCATCCTCGAGCTGCAGGAGCGTTCGCGGACCCGTGTATTCGTACGTCGCGACAAGTACGGCCGCTTTTTCTCATGCCTCGTGTTCGTGCCACGCGACCGCTTCGACAACGTGCTGCGCGAACGTATCGAAGGCCTGCTCAAGCGCTCCCTGCACGGGGAGCGTGTCGACTCCTCGGTCCTCGTCGGCGAGTCCGCGCTGGCCCGCCTGCACCTGATCGTGCGGCCGAAGCCCGGCGACCAGCCGGCCTACGACATCGGCGAGATCGAGCGCAAGCTCGCCCTGCTCGTGCGCAACTGGCACGACGAGCTGCGCGATGCGCTGGTCGAGCGGCATGGCGAGGAAAAGGGACTCAAGCTCGCCAACCGCTATGGCAAGGCCATGCCGGCGGGTTACATCGAAGAAGTCACGCCCGGCGTCGCGGCGAGCGACGTGGAAATGGCCGCCAGCCTGAAGAATGCCGAGGACATCCGGCTCAACCTGTATCGCTCGCGGCGCAAGGCGGACACGCTGCACTTCAAGGTGTTCCGGCTCGGCGCCGACATCGCGCTGTCCGATGTGATCCCGCTGCTCGAGAACATGGGCGTGAAGGTGCTGACCGAGCATCTCTACGAGCTCGACGTGCAGGGCACGCCGCTGTACATCCAGGACATCGAGGTGCAGCCGGCACAACGCGTCGGCTTCGACATCGACCAGTTGCGCGAAGCATTCCAGGCGGCCTTCGAACGCGTCTGGCGCGGTCAGGCCGAGAACGACGGCTTCAATCGCCTGATCCTCGGCGCGAGCATGGACTGGCGCCAGGTCAGCCTGCTGCGCGGCTACGCGAAATACCTGCTACAAACCGGCGTGCCGTTCTCGCAGAGCTACATGGAGGAAACGCTCAACCGCTATCCGGCGATCGCCGGTCTGCTGGTCGAGCTGTTCGAGGCGAAGTTCGATCCGCAACGCGAGACGGCCGGCAAGACGGCCATCGAGCAGGCACGCAAGCGGCTGGCCAGGGAGCTGGAAACGCTGGTCGATGCCGACACGCGCCATGCCCAGGCTGGCGTTTTCGAAGCGCTGTATGCCGCACGCGGTGACAAGCGCGAAGTCCAGATCGAGGCGGTCATCGCCACGATCCGCGTGCTGCTCGACCGCGTCGCGAGTCTCGACGAGGACCGCATCTTGCGTGCCTTCATGGCCGTAATCCGTGCCACCTTGCGCACCGGCTACTTCCAGGCCCGCGCCGACAAGCCGCGCGAGTACATCAGCTACAAGTTCGATCCGGCGCAGGTGCCGGATCTGCCGAAGCCGCGCCCGTACCGCGAGATCTTCGTCTACTCGCCGCGCGTCGAGGGTGTGCATCTGCGCTTCGGCCCGGTCGCACGCGGCGGCCTGCGCTGGTCGGACCGCCGCGAAGACTTCCGCACCGAAGTGCTCGGCCTGGTCAAGGCGCAGATGGTGAAGAACACCGTGATCGTGCCGGTCGGCGCGAAGGGCGGCTTCTTCGTCAAGCGGCCGCCCGCGAGCGGCGACCGCGATGCCGTGCTGGCCGAGGGCATCGCCTGCTACCGCCTGTTCATCAACGGCCTGCTCGACATCACCGACAACCTCGTCGACGGCAAGGTCGTGCCGCCCGAAAACGTCGTGCGTCACGACGGCGACGATCCGTATCTCGTCGTCGCCGCGGACAAAGGCACGGCCACCTTCTCCGACATCGCCAACTCGATCTCCGCCGAACACGGCTTCTGGCTCGGCGACGCATTCGCCTCGGGCGGTTCGGCCGGCTACGACCACAAGGGCATGGGCATCACCGCCAAGGGCGCCTGGGAGTCGGTCAAGCGTCACTTCCGCGCGCTCGGTCGCGACTGCCAGAGCGAGGACTTCACCTGCGTCGGCATCGGCGACATGTCCGGCGACGTGTTCGGCAACGGCATGCTGCTGTCGCGCCACATCCGCCTGATCGCGGCCTTCGACCACCGCCACATCTTCCTCGACCCGAATCCGGACGCGGCCACCTCGTTCGCCGAACGCGAGCGGATGTTCGGCCTGCCGCGCTCGTCGTGGGCGGACTACGACACCCGGCTGATCTCACGGGGCGGCGGTGTCTATCCGCGTACCGCAAAGACCATCCCGCTCTCGCCCGAGGTGCGCGCCGCGCTCGGCATCGACGGCGATGCCGACCAGATCACGCCGAACGATCTGATGCGCGCGATCCTGAAGTCGCCCGCGGACCTGCTCTGGAATGGCGGCATCGGCACCTATGTCAAGGCGGAGACCGAGACCAACGCCGAGGTCGGCGATCGTGCGAACAATCCGATCCGCATCAACGGCAGGGAGCTGCGCTGCCGCGTCGTCGGCGAGGGCGGCAACCTCGGCATGACCCAGCGCGGTCGCGTCGAGGCCGCCCTGCATGGCGTGCTGCTGAACACCGACTTCATCGACAACTCGGCGGGCGTGGACACCTCCGACCACGAGGTGAACATCAAGATCCTGCTCGGTGACGCCGTGCAGCGCGGCGAGCTCACGCTCGAGGCGCGCAACGAGCTGCTCGCCGCGATGACCGACGAGGTCGCGCGTTTGGTGCTCGCCGACAACTATCGGCAGAACCAGGCGATCAGCGTGATGGAACGGATGTCCGTCAAGCGGCTCGGCGCCAAGCAGCACTTCATCCGCACGCTCGAGAGCCAGAGCCTGCTCGATCGCCAGCTCGAATACCTACCGAGCGATGCCGAGTTCGCCGAGCGCAAGGCGCGCGGTCTCGGTCTCACCCGGCCGGAACTCGCGGTGCTGCTGTCGTATTCGAAGATCGTGCTGTTCCAGCAGCTGCTCGATTCCGACGTGCCGGAAGACGCCTATCTCTCGAAGGAGCTGCGCCGCTATTTCCCAGAACCGCTGCGCGAGCCCTACGCGGCACACATGGAGCGGCATCGCCTGAAGCGCGAGATCATCGCCACCGCGGTGACCAACTCGATGGTCAACCGCATGGGGGCGACCTTCGTCATGCGCATGGGCGAGGACACCGGCAAGACGCCGGCCCAGGTCGCGCGTGCGTTCACCATCGCCCGCGAAGTCATGGACGCGCGCGGCACCTGGGCGCAGATCGAGGATCTCGACGGCAAGGTCAACGGCAATCTACAGATCGATGCCCTGCTCGTGATCTGGGCCTCGCTGCGCACGATGACGCGCTGGTTGCTGAGCCATGCGGAAGCCACGCTCGACATCGCCGCAGCGGTCGATCGTTACCACAGCGGCATGCAGGCGCTGCTGCGCTGCGTCGCCGACGTGGTCACGCCACGCGAGCGCGCCCGTTTCGACGAGGCGCGGCAGCGCTGGATGGATGCCGGCTTCCCCGAGCCGATCGCCAGGGCCCTCGCGACATTGCGCACGCCGGGCTCGGGCCTCGACATCGTCGCGGTCGCGGCTGACAGCGGCCAGTCGATCGAGCGCGCCGCGGAAATCTACTTCGCGCTGGGTGAAGCCCTGCATCTGTCCTGGCTGATGAGCCGCATCGAGGAACTGCCGGTCGAGTCGCGCTGGCATGCGCAGGCGCGCGGCAGTCTGCGCGACGAGCTGTACAACCAGCATCGCGCGCTCACCACCCAGGTGCTCGCGCAGGCCGCCAGCGGCCGCGGCGTGGATGTGGTCGGGGCGTGGCTCGACCGCGATGACCCGGCGATCAAGTTCACGCTCGGCATGTTCGCCGACATGCGCGGCCAGCTCGCGATCGATTACCCGATCGTGTCCGTGGCCGTGCGGCGTCTCGCGCAACTAGCGCAGGCCGGCGGCTGAGCGATCCCGGTCCCGCCGCGTGGATCGACGGCGGGACCGGCCGCTTGCGGACAGCCCCCCAGAGTGCCCTCCTGCCATCTCGCTCGGCCAGCCGTATCTGGCGCGCGATACCTGGTGCCGCCAGCGCACGCAAAACGCGCATTGCCCGGCGATCACCGGGGCGCAACGTAGGCGGCCCGCATTGCCGCACCCCGCTGGGCGCGGCGATGCGGATTGACTAAGCTCTGCCGCGTCCGCTGCGGGAGCCCGCCTTGAGCATGCCACGCATCCACTTCGTCGCCAGCAAGACCGCGGAGGCGCAGGCCGCGCTGCTCGATCTGCGCCATCGTTATGGCGAGATAGCAGCCGACCGGGCCGACGTGATCGTCTCGCTCGGCGGCGACGGCTTCATGCTGCAGACCCTGCACCGCCACCACGCGCGCGATCTGCCGGTGTACGGCATGAAGCTCGGCTCGGTCGGGTTTCTGATGAACCAGTACCGGGCCGACGACCTGCCCGAGCGTCTTGAGCGCGCGCAGTCGACGCTGCTGCGGCCGCTGGTGATGGAAGCGACGACCGAGTCCGGCTCGAACGTGCATGCACTCGCCTTCAACGAGGTCTCGCTGCTGCGTCAGACCAAGCAGGCCGCTCATCTGCGCGTGCTGCTGAAAGGCGCGGTCAAGATCGAGGAACTGGTCTGCGACGGCATCCTCGTCTCCACGCCGGCCGGTTCGACGGCCTATAACCTCTCCGCGCACGGGCCGATCCTGCCGCTCGGCTCGAACGTGCTGGCAATGACTCCGATCAGTCCGTTCCGGCCACGCCGCTGGCGCGGTGCGATCTTGCCCGCGACCACCGAAGTGCGCATCGAGATCCTCGATCCGTTCAAGCGCCCGGTCAGCGCGACGGCTGACTCCTACGAAGTGCGCGACATCGCCGAGGTCAGCATCCACGAGTCGCGCGAAAAGACGGTGCGCCTGCTGTTCGATCCGGACCACAAGCTCGAGGATCGCATCCTCGACGAGCAGTTCGAGAGCTGAGCGCCGCACCGCTCTGCCCCACACCGATCGCCCGATCGATACGTACGCCGCGCATCGTCCAAGCAGCGCACGTGCGCTGGCATTCGCGAGCATTTCTGCAACATATTTCGACATTTCTGCCCGAAAACGAAACCTATACTCGCCACTCCTGCAACCTGCGTCGCACGGACGCCACGCGCTTGAGCCGCCTCACCGGCGGTCGGAGAGTGTCGAATGTCCGTTGCTGCACCCGCTCGCTCGCAGCTTGCCCGCTGCCTCCTCGCCTGCCTCCTCGCTCCAGGTCTCGCCAGTGCTGCCGAGGTCGATCCGGACCTGCGCGCCGAACTCGCGGCAGGCGGCAAGGCGGACACGCTGATCGTCCTCATGGCGAAAGTGCCCGCCGGGCTGCTGCGGCCGGAGGGCGACTACCGTGCACGCCGTCGTCTGCTCGTTGAGACGCTGCGCGCGACGGCCGACGTGACCCAGGCCGACGTGCGTGACTGGCTCGCCGCGCAGGGCATCGCGCATCAGCCGTTCTGGGTCGTCAACATGATCCAGGCCGAACTGGATGCGACCCAGGTCGATGCGCTCGCTGCGCGCGACGACATCGCGCGGCTCGTACCGAACCGCCGGCTCGTGCTGCCGCCTACACCCGATGATGACGGTCGCCTGCCGTGGCGGCCGTTCGCGAAGGCGAGCGTCGAGTGGGGCGTCAGCCGCGTGCATGCACCGGCTGTCTGGGCAACCGGCATCACTGGGCAGGGCGTGGTCATCGCCGGGCAGGATACCGGCATGCGCTGGACCCATGCCGCGCTCAAGGCGCGTTACCGCGGCTGGAATGGCAGCAGCGCCGACCACAACTACAACTGGCACGATGCGATCCATGCTGCGAATGCGAGCTGTCCGGCGGACTCGCCGCAGCCCTGCGACGACGATGGCCACGGCACGCACACCGTCGGCACGATGATCGGCGACGACGGCGCCGGCAACCAGATCGGCGTGGCACCCGGCGCGACCTGGATCGGCTGCCGCAACATGAATGCCGGCAATGGCACGCCGGCGAGCTACAACGAGTGCGCGCAGTGGCTGCTCGCACCAACCGATCTCGCCGGCCAGAACCCGAACCCGGATCTCGCGCCCGACATCGTCAGCAATTCCTGGGGTTGCCCGACCTCGGAAGGCTGCACGACCGGCGCGGAAATCCAGGCGGCGATCGACACCCTGGTCGCCGGCGGCATCTTCTTCGCCGTCGCAGCCGGCAACAGCGGCTCGTCCTGCAACACCATCACCGAGGCGCCGGCCATGCTCGATTCGGCCTTCGCGGTGGGCTCGACGAACTCCAGCGACGCAATCTCGAGTTTCTCCAGCCGCGGCCCGGTGAGCGGCGCGAATCGCGTCAAGCCGGATGTGGTGGCGCCGGGCTCGAACGTGCGCTCGGCAGTGAACGGCAGCGATACCAGCTATACGACGATGAGCGGTACGAGCATGGCCACGCCGCACGTGGCCGGTGTCGCGGCCCTGCTGATATCCGCGAACCCGGCCCTGCGCGGTGATCCGCAGCGCGTCACGGACATCCTGCGCCAGACTGCCGTGCCGCTCTCCGGTGTCACGCAGGTCTGCGGGGGCATTCCGGCGACGACCTATCCGAACCCCGTGCAGGGTTACGGCCTGATCGATGCCTGGGCGGCGTTGCGCATGGCCGAGACTATCTTCAGCGACGGCTACGAAGGCACCCCGTGAGCTGATCGTCGCCGCAAAGGCCGTGGCCGGTGCATGCCGGCCACGCCGGAACGCAGCGGGAGTTGCACGGCGCGGCGGACTGCCACGACCGCTGATGCCGAGTACAGGGGCAGGCTACACTTCGCCCATGACCGCGCTTCCCCGCGACCCGATGGCCGGCAGCGTCGACGACCGCCTGGTCGTCGCGATCTCGTCGCGTGCCCTGTTCGATCTCGGCGACAGCCATGCGCTGTTCGAGCGCGAGGGGCTCGATGCGTACCGGCGCTATCAGATGGCACGCGAGAACGAGCTGCTCGCACCAGGCATCGCGTTTCCGCTCGTGGAAAAGCTGCTGCGCCTGAGCCGCGCCGAAGGCAAGGGCCCGCGCGTCGAGGTCATCCTGCTCTCGCGCAACTCGGCCGACACCGGCCTGCGCATCTTCAACGCGATCGAGCACTACGGCCTCGGCATCGAGCGTGCGGCGTTCACCAACGGTGCGCCAACCCATGCCTACGTGCAGCCGTTCGGCGCCGATCTGTTCCTCTCCGCCAATCACGAGGACGTCGCCAACGCGCTGCTCGCCGGCGTGGCCGCCGCGACGATCCTGCCGTCGAAAGCACCGACCACGCACAGCGACCAGCTGCGTATCGCGTTCGACGGTGACGCGGTGATCTTCGGCGACGAGTCCGAGCGCATCTCGCGCGAACAAGGCCTCGAAGCCTTCCACCGCAACGAGACCGCGCGTGCGACCGAACCGCTGCCGGGCGGCCCGTTCCGCGGTTTCCTGGATGCTCTGCACCGCATCCAGAACGCCTTTCCCGCCGAGTCCGTGCCGATCCGTACCGCGCTGGTCACGGCGCGCTCGGCTCCGGCCCACAAGCGCGTGATCCTGACCCTGCGCGAGTGGGGCGTGCGCATCGACGAAGCGCTGTTCCTCGGCGGCCGCGACAAGGGGCCGTTCCTCGAGGCCTTCGGCGCGGACATCTTCTTCGACGACTCGCGCGCGAACGTCGAGTCCGCGCGCCGCCACGTCGCGACCGGCCATGTGCCGCATGGCGTGAGCAATCTTCCGCACGCCGGCTCCTCCTGACCGGCGGACATGCCCGTACCCGCCAAGGTGATCCCATGCAGGTGGACGATTTCATTTCGATCATGGAAGTCGACGACGGCCCGCGGCATGCGCAGGCGATCTTCGACCGGCGCTACCGTCTGCAGGTGCCGGAATTCCCGAATCACATCGTGGCCTTCTACCGGCGCGACGACGGCAGCCTGGTACCGGTCTGCTACGTGCACTTCACCGATTGCGGCGACATCATGCTGTGTGGCGGCGCCTGCACCGACGACCGCGTGCTGCGCCAGATGAGCACCGCGCAGCGCGACCGGCTGCGCGAGGTCGGCGGCGTGTTCCGCCTGACCCTGAACTGGTGCACGCGCCGCTATGCCTCGCGCTGCCTGGCGATGTTCGGCTATTCGGGCGACGCGCTCGCGCACCGCGAAGGCGTGGCGGCCGGTTGGGTGCCGCTCGAAGACCATCGCCTGCTCGCGTTCTGGTGCCGCGAACTCGACGAGCGCAAGCGCCACGAGCTGATCGCCAAGGCGCAGTCGTTCATTCCGTTCTGAACGGCACCGGTCCAGCCAGGCCGGCGAACGGCGCCAGCAGTGCTTCCAGTTCATCGGGCGATTTCCAGTGCCAGCCGCAGATGTAGCGCGGCAGGTTCCAGACGTCACTCGCTGCCGTGACTGGTTCCGCACCATCGCCGAACGCCGCGTCGAGGCCGATTTCCGGCCCGCGCCGCGGCAGCCAGTCGCAGCGCAGGAAATCGCTGACGTGGCCGAACGGGTAGCAGAACAGCCGCGGCCGGTGCGGGGTGAGACAGGCGGCAAGCAGGTCCTGCGCCTGCGCCACCTCGTATTCGGCACGCAGGTCATCGTCGACAGCGTGGAAATCGCCGCGCACCAGGCCGTGTGGCCCCATCTCGCCGAGACAGGCATGGTTGTGATCGAAGCTGTGGTTTTCGATCGCCATCAATCCCGACGCCTGCGCGGCACGCCACCATCCATCGCTGATCCACGGCCGCGGCAGATCGCGCGTCGTCTCCATCGCCGCACGCGCAGCCGGATCGGCGATCACGAAACAGGTCAGATGCAGGCCGGGCTGCGCGGCACGCCCGTGCCGGAGCCGGAAATCGAGCAGCAGGTTGAACAGGCTGCGCTGACGTCCCAACCCGGGATAGTCGCGATCGAAGTAGTCGAAATCCGTACCGTCGTCGCAGCTCAAGGCCACGCAGCCGGACAGATCGCGCCGCGCCCGGCCGAGCCGCTGTTCGACCACCCACGACAGCGGCACGATGCGTAGACCCAGGCGCTGGATCCGTTGCAGATCCTCGGCGAACGCGACATGGTCGTTCTTGGCGTAGGAGTTGCCGGCGATATTGGCGGCATGATAGGCGAGAACCGGGATGTGCATCCGCAATACGCGCTTGGCGTGACCTCGACCGGGGGGCTGGCTAGAATACGCGGCCGTCGCGCAAGCCCGCAAAAAAGCCCGCTCCGGCGGGCTTTTGCCTTGCCGCCCCCATTTACCGCCCGGAGTTCCGCATGGCCGCCACCCCGCTCGATCCCTTCGACCTGTTCGACATCCGCTCGCTGCTCAGCGAGGAGGAGCGCATGGTGCAGGACACGGTGGCGCGCTTCACCGACGAGCGTGTGCTGCCGATCATCGGCGAGTGCTTCGATAAGGGTGAATTCCCGCGCCACCTGATTTCGGAGATCGCCGAGCTCGGCCTCCTCGGCTCTTCGTTGCCGACCGAATACGGCTGCGCCGGCATGAATGGCGTGAGCTACGGCCTGATCTGCCAGGAACTCGAACGCGGCGATTCCGGCATCCGCAGCTTCGTCTCGGTGCAGAGCTCGCTGTGCATGTATCCGATCTACGCCTACGGCAGCGAAGAGCAGCGCCGCCGCTGGTTGCCCGGAATGGCCGCGGGCAAGATCATCGGCTGCTTCGGCCTGACTGAGCCGCACGGCGGTTCCGACCCGGTCAACATGAAGACCAGCGCGCGCCGCGACGGCGGCGACTGGGTCATCAACGGCGCCAAGATGTGGATCACCAACGGTAATCTCGCCGACGTGGCGATCGTCTGGGCGCAGACCGACGACGGCATCCAGGGCTTCCTCGTCGAGAAGGGCACGCCGGGCTTCGTCGCGCAGGAGATCAAGCACAAGATGAGCCTGCGCGCCTCGGTGACCTCGGGCCTGTTCTTCGATGACGTGTGCGTACCGGAGGCGAACCGTCTGCCGAACGTGAAGGGCCTCAAGGGCCCGCTCGGCTGCCTGACCCAGGCACGCTACGGCATCACCTGGGGCCCGATCGGTGCGGCGATCGCCTGCCTCAAGGAAGCGCTGGAATATTCGAAGACCCGCATCCTGTTCGGCCGACCGATCGCCGCAACGCAGTCGGTGCAGATGAAGCTCGCCGACATGGCGCGGCGCATCACCCAGGCGCAGCTCCTGTCCTTGCAGCTCGGCCGCCTGAAGGACGCGGGCCGCATGCAGCCGACCCAGGTCTCGCTCGCCAAATGGAACAACGTGCGCATGGCGCTCGACATAGCACGCGAGGCGCGCGACATCCTCGGCGGCGCCGGCATCACCACCGAATACTGCCCGATCCGCCACGCGCTGAATCTCGAATCGGTGGTCACTTACGAGGGCACGCAGACCGTGCACGAGCTGGTCGTCGGCCGTGAGCTGACCGGCATCAACGCATTCTGATTCCGCCCGGGCCCTGCCCGTGCCGTGCCCCAGTCTGCGCAGGCTGGGGCACGACACTCGGGCGACTATCCTCCTTCGACCGGAGCCGCCCCACATGAATGCTGCGCATCCCCGCCTCGAGACCGAACGCCTGATCCTGCGGCCACCGCTCGCTGAGGATTTCGACGCCTGGGCCGAGAACATGGCCGATGCAGAGGCCGCACACTTCATCGGCGGCCAGCAGTCGCGTGCGGCCGCCTGGCGTGGCTTCCTGACCATGGTCGGCGCCTGGCAGATCCAGGGCTTTGCGATGTTCTCGCTGATCGAGAAATCGAGCGGCCGCTGGATCGGCCGTCTCGGCCCCTGGAAACCCGAATGCTGGCCCGGCAACGAGGTCGGCTGGGGTCTCGCGCGCGCAGCCTGGGGCAAGGGCTATGCGTACGAGGCCGCGGTCGCGGCGATCGACTGGGCGTTCGCGCATCTCGGCTGGACCGAGATCATCCACTGCATTGATCCGGCGAACCTGCCTTCGCAGAAGCTCGCACAACGGCTCGGCTCGCGCCTGATCGGCCCGGTGCAGATGCCCGCGCCGTACGAAAACGTGCCGAGCGAGAAATGGGGCCAGACACGCGAGAACTGGTTCGCGCGCCGGCGCTGATCCATCCGTAACCGACGAGGAAACTTGGCATGTATACCGTCCACGGCATGTCGGCGAGCGGCAACTGCTACAAGGTCCGCCTGGCACTCGAACAGCTCGGTGCGCCCTATCGCTGGCACGAGGTCAACCCCGCGGCCGGGGAAACGCGCACGCCGGCGTTCCTCGCGATCAACCCGAACGGCAAGGTGCCGGTGCTCGAGGTCGAACCGGGCCGCCACCTGCCCGAGTCGAATGCGATCCTCTGCTATCTCGCCGAGGGCACGCCGCTCCTGCCCGCGGACCGCTGGCGGCGCGCGCAGGTCCTGCAGTGGCTGTTCTTCGAGCAGTACAGTCACGAGCCGTACGTCGCCGTGGCGCGTTTCATCTGCCGCTTCCTGCCCGCCGATCACCCGCGCCGCGGGGAACTGCCGCGCCTGATCGAACGTGGCCGCCAGGCGCTCGACGTGATGGAGCGCCAGCTCGCGACGCGCGAATTCATGGTCGACGGCGGCTACTCGATCGCCGACATCGCGCTATTCGCCTACACCCACGCGGCCGCTGACGGCGGCTTCGATCTCGCACCGTATCCGGCGATCCGCGCCTGGCTCGATCGCGTCCGCGCACAGCCGGGCTTCGTGCCGATGGCGGCCTGAGCGCCGTCGCTTCCCTGCCTTCCTTTTCCGGTCATCCCGCACACCATGTCCGTCGTCATCAGCGCCCGCCACAAGAACGTCAACCGTGCCGAAGTTTGCGATCAGAACTTCGGCGAATTCATCCGCGGCTGGAACGGCCACGTCGCCCCACGCCCAGCCGCCGACGCACCGGTACTGCCCGGCTCGGCCTGCACGGCGGCCGACTTC
>CAYYHP010000044.1:0-17304 GCA_964471815.1 uncultured Rhodanobacteraceae bacterium | reverse complement strand
CCGGCCATCTGGATCGCGCCGCCGAACAGCAGCAGCTTCTCGGTCAGCGTGGTCTTGCCCGCGTCGGGATGAGAGATGATGGCGAACGTGCGCCGGCGCCGGGTTTCAGTCAGGTGTTCGGACATGGCGGAAGGGCGCGCCGCGACGCGCCGGAGATGGCCTGCGAGGGGCGCGGATTATAGCCGCAAGCGCCGACCCGACCCGAGCCGCTCAGCGTGCCGCCCCGGCCGCGGTGCGCGCGTCAGGGATCGCGATCGGGCCGTCCGGTCCGCTCAGGCGGAACGGGATGGATACGAGCTTCATGCCGCTGTTGACCTGCACGCAGAAATGCAGATGCGGACCGGTCGAGTAACCCGTGTTGCCGGATTCGCCGAGCTTCTGGCCGACGTAGACGTGTCGCCCGGGCTGTACGACCACGCTCTCGGGCCTCAGATGCGCGTAGACGGCCATGCTGCCGTCCGCATGCAGCACGCGCACGACGTTCGCACGCGTGGCGTACTTTTCCTTGTCGAGACCCGCACCGTAGAAGTCGTCCTCGACCTGCATGACCACGCCTTCGCGCGCGGCGAGCACCGGCGTGCCCTCAGCGACGGCGAGATCGATGGCATACAGCGATTGCTCGTCGGTATGACTGAAACTGCCGCCAAACCCTTGATCGAGCCGGTAGCTGCCGCCGAGCGGCAGGCGGTATTCGGCCTCTTCGGCATGCGCGCCGGGATCGCCCGGAACGGCGGCCAGGGCGAGCCGGAAACCGCCGGGCGCATGCGCATCGCCACGTCTGAGCCGCGCCACGACGCGATCCTCGTGCGGACCGAGCACCACGTTCAGCGGCAGCGACGGCGAGGCGACGATGTTCTCGGCGTCATCGAGCGTGAGCCGCACTTCGACCGGCCCGGCCAATGCATTGAAGACGTGCGCGTCGCGCTCTTCCTCGCCACCGTCGATGCGCAGTTCGGCGATGTCGCGCCGCTCGACCTGCACCACCGCCTCGGTCACGGCCTTGGCGTCCTGGGGGCGCACGTCGGTGAAATGCACCACGCCGTTCTCGTCGGTGTACTTGAAGATCTTGCGCGCCGGCGCCGCCGGCGCGGCGACGATGAGGGCGAGCGCGATGAGACGGATGACCGGGCGACGCATGGCTACCTCCATGCCGGAGCTTAGCAGGCGCGTCACCTGTCCGGCCGGCATGCCGGTCGAAGCACCGACGTTCCATCGCGAGCCTGCCACGCGCAGGCGATCGGACGGCGTCACCCGGCCAGCAAGCGCGCACGCCCGTCATGCGGCACATCGGCGCGTCCTGCCGAATCGGCCGGAGCAAATCCAGGACCATGTCTGCACCGATGCCTGCCAGGCGCTGGCGCACACCAGGCGCCGATCGGAAAAATCGGGCATTTAAACGTTTAGACGTCCATATGCTTGACGCCCCCGGATCGGCCCGCTAGAGTGCGCCCACGATCCATCGAGACCGGCTGAGGGACAGGCCCTTGGAAGCCGGGGCAACCAGCGGCGATGCCGCCAGGTGCCAACTCCTGCGGGGATGCTCCGGCATCCACCGGAAGATGGAAGGCTGTACTCCCGGCGTCCTCCCCGGCCCGGCATGCAGGCTCCGCATCCTCCCGCAGGCGTTCTCGATACCCACCGGAGACGCCGCGATGAGCCTGACCGACACCGCCCTGCCCGCCTGCGATGCCGCCCTTGGCGACGTTTTTCCCGTCGCCACGCCGGTCACGCACATCGCCTGTCTGCGCGACGTTTGCACCGTCCGTCTGACCCCGAAATACGGTTCCGGCGCCACGGTCGCGGCCAGCGTGCACTTCACCTGGCATGGCGCGGTCGGCGCACCGACCGTCATCGTCCAGGGCGGCATTTCGGCCACGCGCGATGTCGCACGCGACGGCGAGCGGCCCGGCTGGTGGGAGGAATTCGTCCGCGCGCACGGTCCGGTCGATCTCGCCCGGGTGCGCGTGCTCAGCATTGACTGGCTGTCCGCCGCCGACCTCGGCGGTGACGTGGCCGGCGTATCGAGTGAGGATCAGGCCGACGCGCTCGCCGCGCTGCTCGATGCCCTCGGAATCCGCCGCGCCCAGGCCTTCATCGGCGCGTCGTACGGCGCGATGGTCGGGCTGGCCTTTGCGGCTCGCCATGCGCACCGTCTCGGCCGGCTCGTCGCGATCAGCGGCGCGCACCGCGCGCATCCGCTCGCCACGGCGGTGCGCGCGATCCAGCGCGAGATCGTGCGCGCCGGCCTGCGCAGCGGCGTGACCGTGCCGGCGCTCTCGCTCGCCCGCCAGCTCGCGATGACCACCTACCGCGGTGCCGAGGAATTCGCCGAGCGTTTCGATGCCGAGCCCGAGTTCCGCGATGGCCGCTTCCGCTTCCCGGTCGAGGATTACCTCGCGCATGCCGGCGAGAAATTCGTCGCACGCTTCGATGCCGACCGCTATCTCGCGCTGTCGGAATCGATCGATCTGCACCGCATCGATCCGGCAGAGGTGCGCGTGCCGGCCCTGCTGATTGCGATCGACAGCGATCGCCTCGTGCCGGTCGAGGATTTCCGTGACCTCGCCGCGCGCCTGCCGCATCCCGTTGTGCTGCACGAGATCCCGTCGCGCTACGGCCACGATGCCTTCCTCAAGGAATTCGCGCGCATCGGCGCCCTGATCCAGCCCGCGCTGGCCTGTTGAACCTCACCGGAACGCCGCCATGACCGACTTCGCTGCGATCACCCGCGCCGTGCGCGCCGGCATCGAGACCGACACCCAGCACGGTGCCGTGGTGCCCGCGATCCATCTCTCGACCAACTATACCTTCGCCGGCTTCGCGCAGAAGCGTGCCTACGACTACTCGCGCAGCGGCAACCCGACCCGCGATCTGCTCGGCAATGCGCTCGCCGAGCTCGAGCACGGTGCCGGTGCGGTCATCACGGCGAGCGGCATGGCCGCGGTGGCGCTGGTGCTGGAGCTCCTGCCGGCTGGCGCGACGCTGGTTGCCTCGCACGACTGTTACGGTGGCACCTGGCGACTGTTCGAGGCCTGGCAGCGCAAGGGCCGGTTGCGCGTCCGCTATGCCGATCTGACCGACCCGCGTGCACTGGCCGAGGCGCTCGCCGAGAAGCCGGCGCTGGTCTGGGTCGAAACGCCGTCGAATCCGCTGCTGCGCATCACCGACATCCGTCACGTCGCGCAAGCAGCGCACGCGGCCGGTGCGCTGGTCGCGGTCGACAACACCTTCCTCTCACCGGCGCTGCAGCAGCCGATCGAACTCGGCGCCGATCTCGTCGTGCATTCGACGACCAAGTACGTCAATGGCCACAGCGACGTGGTCGGCGGCGCGGTGATCGCGAAGGATGCCGAACTCGCGCAACAGCTCGCGTGGTGGGCGAACTGCAATGGCGTGACCGGCGCGCCGTTCGACAGTTTCCTCACGCTGCGTGGCCTGCGCACGCTCGGGCCGCGCCTGCGCGCCCATCAGGAAGGCGCAACGGCGGTCGTCGAGCTGCTCGAGCGCCACGAGGCCGTGGCGCGTGTCTACTACCCGGGACTGGCGAGCCATCCGCAGCATGCGCTCGCCGCGCGTCAGCAATCCGGCTTCGGTGCCATGGTCTCGTTCGAGCTGGATGCCGACGTGGCCGGCATCGAAGCCTTCGTCACTGGTCTCGAATGCTTCTCGCTGGCCGAGTCGCTCGGCGGCGTCGAAAGCCTGGTCGCGCATCCGGCGACGATGACCCATGCCGCGATGGCGCCCGAGGCGCGTCGGGCCGCCGGCATCGCCGACAACCTGCTGCGCCTCTCGGTGGGCATCGAGGACCCGCGCGATCTGGTCGCCGACCTCGGCGCGGCGCTGGATCGTGCGCTGGCCGCACGGCCGCAGCAGGCCTTCGCATGAGCACGCTCTTGCGCGCGCGCGATGCCCAGGCCGGCAACGGCTTGGGCCGGACAGCGGCCGTGCCTGCGGTGAGCGATGCCTTGCGCGGTACGGCACCGGCGCCGCTCGCACTTGGCCTGATCGGCGCCGGGCTGGTCGGCAAGGCCTTGCTGCGACGTCTGGCCGGGACGGCGCTGCCGGTCCGCCTCGTCGGCGTGGCCGCCTCGCACCGGGCCGTCGTCGACCCGGCCGGCCTGCGCGCTGAGGAGGTCATGTCACACCTCGCACAAGCCGCTACGGACGATGCCGTCGAGCAGGTCGTCGCGACGCTTGCCGGCAATGCCTCCGCCACGCGCGTGCTGATCGACGCCACGCCGTCAGATGCGCTCGCCGCGCGACATGCCGAGTGGCTCGCCGCGGGCATCCACGTGGTCAGCGCGAACAAGCTCGGCCAGGGCGCGGACCTCGCGCGCTGGCAAGCATTGCGAGCTGCGACGCGACGCGCCGGTACGCGCTACGGCGACGCGGCCACAGTCGGTGCCGGTCTGCCCGCGCTGGCGAGCCTGCGCCGCTTGCGGCGTGCCGGCGACCCCATCGAACGCATCGAAGGCGTGTTCTCGGGATCCCTGTCGTTCCTCTTCAACCGCTATGACGGCCGTCGCCCGTTCTCGCGGCTGCTCGCCGAAGCCTACGAGCGCGGCTATACCGAGCCCGAGCCGCGCGCCGATCTCTCGGGAGCGGATGTGGCGCGCAAGCTGCTGATCCTCGCGCGCGAGGCCGGCCACGCGCTCGAGCCGTCCGATATCGTCGTCGAGAGCCTCGTGCCCGAAGCGCTCGCCTCACTATCGCTCGACGAATTCAATGCACGTCTCGGCGAACTCGATGCGTCACTGAAGGCACGCCACAAGGCCGCCGCGGGGGATCACCGGGTCCTGCGACATCTGGCACGCATCGAGGCGGATGGCCGTGCGCGCGTCGCACTGGTCGCAGTCGCACCAGACCATCCGGCCGCCCAACTCGACGGCGCCGACAACCTGTTCGTGTTTACCACGCGACGCTACGCGGAGCGTCCACTCGTGATCCGCGGGCCGGGCGCCGGCGCGGACGTGACCGCGCAAGCGCTGCTGGCCGACGTGCTCGAGATCGCCGGCTGTTGAGCGTCACCCGCCGCGCACGGGCCACTCTGTCAGCCCCTCAGCACTCGATCACGTTCACGGCGAGCCCGCCGCGACTGGTTTCCTTGTACTTGTCGCGCATGTCGCGGCCGGTTTCGCGCATCGTGCGGATCACCTTGTCGAGCGATACGCGGTGCTTGCCGTCGCCGCGCAGGGCCATGCGCGAGGCGTTGATCGCCTTGACCGCGCCCATGGCGTTGCGCTCGATGCACGGAATCTGCACGAGCCCGCCGATCGGATCGCAGGTCAGGCCGAGGTTGTGCTCCATGCCGATCTCGGCCGCGTTCTCGACCTGGTAGATGCTGCCGCCGAGCGCCGCGGTGAGGCCACCGGCCGCCATCGAGCAGGCCACGCCGACCTCACCCTGGCAGCCGACCTCCGCACCGGAGATCGAGGCGTTTTCCTTGTAGAGGATGCCGATCGCGCCCGCGGTCAGCAGGAAATCCAGCACGCCGTCCTCGCGCGCGCCGCCGCAGAAGCGGTCGAAGTAGTGCAGTACCGCGGGGATGATGCCGGCGGCGCCGTTGGTCGGCGCGGTCACGACGCGCCCGCCGGCCGCATTCTCCTCGTTGACGGCGAGCGCATAGAGGTTCACCCAGTCGAGGATGCTCAGGGGATCGCGCAATGCCGCCTCGGGACGTGCCATCAGTTCGGCGGCCATCGCCGGCGCGCGGCGCTGGACCTTGAGCCCGCCCGGCAGCGTGCCCGACGAGCGCATGCCGCGCGCGACGCAGTCCTGCATGGCCTGCCAGATCGCCAGCAGCCCGGCACGGATGTCCGCATCGCCGCGCCATACGCGCTCGTTTTCCCACATCACCTCGGCGATGGTCTTGCCCTGCTCGGCGCAGGTCGCGAGCAGCTGATCGCCGGTCGTGAACGGATGTGGCAGCACGGTCGTGTCGGCGACGATGCGATCCTCGGCCGCCTCGTCCTGGTTCACGACGAAGCCGCCGCCGACCGAGTAGTAATCGCGCGTCGCCAGCACGTTGCCGGCCGCATCCCAGGCCGTGAAGCGCATGCCGTTGGAATGGAACGGCAGCTTCTCGCGCTTGTTGAAGATCAGGTCGGTCTTCTCGTCGAACGCGATCTCGTGGCAGCCGCCGAGGCGTAGGCGGCGGCCCGTGCGGATGCGCTCAAGACGCGGCTCGATCGAATCCGGATCGATGCGGTCCGGCCACTCGCCTTCGAAACCGCACAGCACGGCCTTGTCGGTACCGTGGCCGCGACCGGTGAAGGCCAATGAGCCGTACAGCTCGCCGCGCACGCGCGCGACCTGACCGAGCACGCCCTTCTCGTCGAGCCAGCGCGAGACGAAGCGCGCCGCGGCCCGCATCGGGCCGACCGTATGCGAGGACGACGGGCCGATGCCGATCTTGAAGAGGTCGAAGACGCTGACGGCCATGATTCGATCGCCGGGGGGACGAGGCGGCGTATTCTACGCGCCCCCTGGAAACCGTCTCGCGATGCGCCTCGTCTTGTTCATGCGTGATCAATGCCATCTCTGCGACCTCGCCCACGGCGTGCTCGCCGAGGCCCGCGTGGGGGATTTCGAAAGCATCTGGATCGACGGCGACCCCGCCCTCGAGGCGCGCTACGGCATCCGCGTCCCGGTACTGCGTGATGCGGACAGCGGACGCGAGATCGACTGGCCGTTCGATGCTGCGGCCGTGGCCCGTCTCCATGGACCGGCCGAGTCCGGCATGGCCTGACCGGCGTCAAGGGCCAGCCGGGGCGCTGCGCCTAGACTGCGCGCCATTTCCACCGCGGCCTCCGCCCATGTCCCGCAATGCGCTGTATCCATGCTTCCTCGGCCCGTACGGCGAGAACGACGAGCTGTTCGAGCGGCTCGCCATCGAATTCCTGCGTGATCACGTGTTCTGGCGGCGCAACTTCCATCCGGAAGATCCGCCGGTGATCCCGACCTCGGCCGCCCAGGATCCGCAGTACCAGGCCTTCAGCGCACGCCTGCGCCGCGAGCTGCACGCGCTCTCGGCCGCACTCAAGCGCTCGGTGCCGTTCTTCAGTCCGCGCTACATCGGCCACATGGCCTCGGATCTGCTGCTACCGGGTCTGCTCGCGCAGCTCATCACCCTGCCCTACAACCCGAACAATGTGGTCGACGATGGCGGGCCGGTGACCGTCGGTCTCGAGATCAGCGTCGGCCTGCAGCTCGCCCGGATGCTCGGCTTCCCGGCCGACGAAGCGCGTCCGGACTGCGCCTTCGGCTACCTCGCGGCCGGTGGCACGACGGCCAACTATCACGCCCTGCATCTTGCGCTGGCCTTGAAGCAGCTCGCGCCGGCCCTGCGCGCGGGACTCGCCACGCTGGACGAGGATCTGCAGTGCACGGCCCTGCCAGGCTCGCTGCGCGAATGCGACGACGACACCCTCGGCCACCTCACGCCGGATGCCGCGATCGCGCTGTCCGAGGCCTGGCGCATGCGCCTCGCCGAGGCTCCGCCCGCCGAGCGCGCCCGCCTGCATGCGGCCGTGCAGGCCGAACGCGCCGAAACGCTTGGCAGCATCGAGTACGCACGGCGCCATCCAGCGCTCGCCGAACCGCTGGTGTTCGTGCCGGTCACCGCGCATTACTCGTGGAAGAAGGCCATGAAGCTGCTCGGTCTCGGCACCGCGCAACTGCGCCACGTACCCGAGCAACGCATGCGCCTCGATGCCGATGCACTGGACGCCGAACTCGAGCAGGCGCAGCGGAAGCGCAAGCCCGTGCTGGCCGTGATCGGCGTACTCGGCACGACCGAGTTCGGCACGCTCGATCCGCTCGATCGCCTGGTCGATGCCCGCGACCGCCTCGGCCGGCAGGGACTCGGCTTCAGCGTGCACGTCGATGCCGCCTGGGGTGGCTATCTCGCCACATTGTTCCGCGGCGAGGACGGCGGCCTGCTCGCGCATGCCGAAGTGCGCGAAGGCTTCCGTTACTTTCCTAGTACCGAAGTCTACAACGCGTTCGCGAGCCTCGCGCGCACCGACAGCGTCACCGTGGATCCGCACAAGCTCGGCTATCTGCCTTACGGCGCGGGTGCCTTCGTCTGCCGCGATCACCGCGCGATGCACGTGCTCGCCGAGGACGCGGACTACGTATTCAACCGCAAGGCCGGAGACGGCTATCGGGCGACCTTCCGCGCGCTCGGCCGCTATATCCACGAAGGCTCGAAATCCGGTGCCGCCGCGGCAGGCGCCTACGTCACGCACCGCGTACTGCCGCTCGACAGCACCCACTTCGGGCGCATTCCACGCGAGACGGTACGGGCGACCGAATATTTCTACGACCGCCTCAAGGTCTTCGCGGCAGAGATCGCCGACAAGGCCACCCTCTGCATCCCGTTCGAGCCGGACAGCAACCTCGTCTGTCTCGCGATCAACCCGCGCGGCAACCGATCGCTGGCCACGATGAACCGCTTCACGCGGCGCCTCTATGACGGCCTCTGCGTGGAGCCCGACCGCCCGGTACAGGTACGCGAATTCTATGGGTCGCTGACCGCCCTGCATGCCGCCACGCTGGGTCCGCACGACACGGCACGCGTGCTGGGCGAACTCGGCATCGATGCCAGCTCGCTGGCATCGACACCGGACCCCGAATCAGGCCAGGACGATCGCATCCTGATCCTGCGCCACACCTTGATGAACCCGTTCCTCATCAACGAGGACGACGGGATCAACTACCTGGACGGGTATGTCGACTATCTGAAGCGCGCCATCGAATGAGCGCCCCGGGGCGCCCGGGGCGCTCTCGACACCAGCACCATCACTGGAACAGATCGACGCGGGGCCTCTGATAGCACCGGAACGCGTAACAGCTGTCGCGCTGATAACCACAGCTCCACTGCGACCCGCCTTGATCAAGGCACTCGGCATGCTTCCGGTCACACTCCACGGTACATTCATCCGGGAAGGATGCCCATGCGGAGCCGCATCCGATACTGACCATAGCTGAAAATATAACGCTTGAGAAAAATCTGTTGTCCAGTTTAATCATAGCCGCACCTGTTTACAGGTTATGATACCTAGTTAAGATACCATATTCAAGAAAAACTGACCTTGTCACCATGATGAACATTCATGCACAAAAACTTGCCGCACATTAGAGGCGGGCGACAATTAGCCCTGCACATCTTGTGCCAGTTATCACACTCTTCTTTTGTCGTCCCCCTATTAATACAAGCATCATGCATTGATCGGCAATACTTACCGCAATCAGAGGAAAAGATTTCTTCCCCTAGAGTATTGCTCGAGTAACCGGCACCGAGAGAGACAAAGAATACAACCAACAGCGTAAACTTACCTGCTGTTACACGCATGGCATCACCTCATTCCGTTAATGTTTAATCCAATTTAGGCCATGATCTAGCCATTGACCCAAAACACATATGAACACATATCCTAATGCGACATATGATTACCCTTGCTGGTATATGTATATGTTATGGTGAAGATTGAGTCATTAAACTTTCGAGCAATCAATAACGTCAAGCAATAAATTTATAAACATCGCCTAGACAATCAAGTAAGCAAACCAATGCAGTGCTATTGCTGCACTGCGATGGAGCACCTGCTCTAGCCGGCCCGCCTAGCCTCGCAGCGCCCCAGGTACGGCCCGTCCCATGACCTACGACTACCTCATCGTCGGCGCCGGCTCGGCCGGCTGCGTGCTGGCGAACCGGCTCAGCCAGAACCCGAACCACCGCGTGCTGCTGCTGGAAGCCGGCGGGCGCGACTGGCACCCGTTCATCCACATGCCGGCCGGGCTCGCGCGACTCGTCAACCAGCGCGACGTGAACTGGGACTACCAGACCGAGCCGGAACCGCAGCTCGGCCATCGCCGGCTCTGGTGGCCGCGCGGCAAGGTGCTCGGCGGATCGAGCTCCATCAACGCGATGTGCTACGTGCGCGGCGATCCGCGCGACTACGACGAGTGGGCGCGCCTGGCAGGCGACCCGCGCTGGTCCTGGCGCGAGGTGCTGCCGTACTTCCGCCTCAGCGAGGACAATACGCGCGGCGCGGATGCGCTTCACGGCAAGGACGGCCCGCTCGGAGTCGCCGATCTGCGCCACCACAATCTGCTCTCCGATGTCCTCATCGAGGCCGCGGTCGCCGTAGGCTACCCACGCAACGCGGATTTCAACGGGCCGGCACAGGCAGGTTTCGGCCTGTATCAGGTCACCCAGCGCAATGGCGCGCGCTGCTCGGCTGCGACGGCCTACCTCGGCCCGGCCCTGCGCCGACCTAACCTGACCGTGCTGACCCGCGCGGTGACGGAGCGCGTGCTGCTCGATCACCACCGTGCCGTCGGCGTGAGCTTTCGCCATCGCGGGCAGCGCCAGCATGCCGAGGCTCGCGAAGTGATCCTCTGCGGTGGCGCGATCAATTCACCGCAACTCCTGATACTTTCCGGCATCGGCCCGGCCGACCACCTGCGCGCGCACGAGGTCGATGTCGCCCTAGATCTGCCGGGTGTCGGGGCGAACCTGCAGGATCACCTCGACATCTGCACGCTATACCGCAGCACGCGGCCTATCACTTATGACCGCACCAGCGAGATCGCGGTCGCGCTGGAGTTCCTTACCCGGCGGCGCGGCATCGGCACCTCGAACATCGCCGAAGCCGGCGGCTTCGTAAGGAGCCGCCATGCGCCGGACGAACGTTGCGACCTGCAGTTCCATTTCGTCCCCGCAATGCTGGACGACCACGGCCGCCACCGGCTCGATGGCTATGGCTTCACCCTGCATGCCTGTGCGCTGCGGCCACGCAGCCGCGGCCATATCCGCCTGAAAAGTGCGGACCCGTCGGCCCCGCCCGCGATCACGGCGAACTACCTCGGCGATGCCGAGGGCTTTGATCTGAGGATGATGATCGAGGGCGCGCGTCTGTCCCGCGAGATTTTCTCCCAGGCGCCGTTCAACGGGTTCCGCGGCGACGAGATCTTCCCCGGTGTGGATGCCAGGACCGAGGCGGATCTCGAGACTTTCATCCGCCGCAAGGCCGAAACGATCTACCACCCGATCGGCACCTGCCGCATGGGCCACGATGCCCAAGCGGTGGTCGATCCGGAACTCCGCGTGCATGGTATCGACGGGCTGCGCGTCGTCGACGCGTCGGTGATGCCCTGCCTGCCCGGTGGAAATACGAACGCGCCGACGACCATGATCGCCGAACGCGCGAGCGCACTGATGCTGGATCGAGCCGGCGCCGTGGCCGCGGCCTGAAGCCAGACGGCCTCAACGCTTCCGATGAGGGCTCAGATAAAAAAGCCGCACGCGGTAACCGCGTGCGACTTGGTTTGCACTCTACGCAATTGTGACGATCAGAACTTCTTGCTGAAACGCGCCCAATAGTAGCGGCCCACCAGATCGAAGGTCTGCACGTCCGTGTTGGCGTTGACGGCCTGATTCACACCCAATAGTGGTGGCTGCTTGTCGAAAAGGTTATCCACACCGACATCAATACGCATATCGATGGGTGAAACGTTATAACCGAGCGCAACGTTGTGATATGTGGTCGCCCCGATGCGTCTCGAATCGCTTCCTTTATCGCCGGTCGCGTTGGGGATAGTGAAGCCGTGGATATAGCGGACACGCCACGAGGCACTCCAATCGCCCATATTCCACCCCAGGGTTCCCAAGGCGCGCCATCGTGCAAAGTTTCCATCACCGCCGGCAGATGGAGAGTAGTAGGTGCCGGCCTCATGCTTTACACGGGAAACGCCTGCCGCGGCCTGGCGGTCGAATTGCGCGAAATAGGTAGCATCCAGACCCAATCGGAAATTACCCACGTCGGTACTTGGAAGCCGGTAATTGATGCCTACATCCACACCTTTGGCATCGATACGCCCGAGATTTCTGGTGATGTCGACAACCTTCGAAATCTCTCCTCTATCATTGCGCGTAATTAGCTCGCAGAATTTCCCTGTTTCATAACACATGTCGAGAATTTCTTGTGTACCGAAACTGGCGATCGCGTTCCTGATCACATAGCGCCAGGCGTCGACACTGACAGACAGACCTTCGAGCCAGCTCGGATCGTAGACGATCCCGTAGGTGAAAGCCGCACCGGATTCCGGCTGAAGGGTCTTGTCTCCGCCCTTGATCGTTTGTACCTGGGTCTTGTCCGTGCTCCACGTTCCGGTCGCAGGTATATTCTGACAGGCCAGTGGATGCCCCCCGGTATAGTTAGCGCACGGATCATTGGTGATGCTGTCATAACTGACACGCTGGCCGCTATAAAGGTCTGTGATCGAGGGTGTCCGGAAGACCTCCGCCCAGGTTCCTCGCAACAGGACGTCATCCACCGGACGCCATTCGATACCGACCTTCGAATTGGTGGTCGCACCGAAAGTGGAATAACGGGAATGCCGTGACCCCACGGTCAAATTGAGGACACGAAAGAACGGCATGTCCTTGACGACGGGGACGACTGACTCGGCATAAGCCTCCTTGACCGTGTAGCCTCCTGCAACCGCCGCTGAGCAAGCATCCGTCGACATCTGGCAACGGCCAGTGGCCGGATCCAGCAGAGTCAGGAAGTCTGGAGTAGAACTTCCCGATACCCGGTGGGCACTGGCGCCTAGCGCTATGCCCACCGGACCCGCAGGCAGGTTGAACAGTTCGGCATTGCTGACATTGGCTTCGAACATCCGTGTCGATGCGCTGTCTCTTGACTTGAGGATTGGCGAGATCTTTGCTACGGCTTTAGCCAAGTCTGCATCCGCAACCGGCTTGCCGAACAGGTCCAGCGGCACGCAATCGGGAACCGGCGCTTCACGTGTACCGCAACGGAGGACTCCTCCTTCCCTATACGTGGGCCCCAAAGCGAGCAGCAGGCTCGGCTTGAATATATAGCCGTACTTGGCCTGATCACTTACCCAACGCCCATAGGTGAAAGAGGCGTCCCACTGCCAAGCTTCGCCAAATTGCCCCCGCAGGCCTCCCGTGAACTGCATGGTATTGACGTCATAGGATTGGCGCCGACTGCCGATACGTTCCAGACGTACTGCAAAGTTCCTCAAGTCTGCGCCGAACGGGTTATAGGCATTGTTTGGCGAGATCGTCACTGAATCGTCTTCACCGATGAGTGGCAGTGGGGCAATCTGCCACCCGGCGCGGGTTCTCTGATAGTAGGCCTCGGCGAAGGCCTCCACGCCTCCTCCAAGCTGGTAATTGCCCGCCATTGAGAGACCCGCGCGCTCCTGGGGCACGAGATCCAGGTTGCCTGCGGCAGCGAAGTTGTAAGTATCATTGTCCGGCCCACTAGGTATGTAACAGCGGAAGTCGCCTACCTGGGTCCCGGCAGCGTCCTGCTTGCGTGTGACTTTCACGCTACCGCCAGGAAAGGTTTTGCAACCGGAAATCCCGTTGGCGAGCGCGAGCTGCTCCGGGATCGTGTAAACCCCGGTCGGAATAACGCCTGACCCAAACTTCTCGAACTTCCCATCACCAATGTACTTCTGCGGTACTGCTGAGACTTTTCTGTCCTTCGCGAATACCGGGTCGGTCTTGTTGTAGTTGAACCCGACCATTAGGCTGCCGTTTTCGCTCTTGTGCCCCATGACGAGATCGACGCCACGGCGCACGCCATCATCGCGATCGGAATTACCATAGCTCGCAGATACCTCGAGGCCCTGGTAGTCCTTGCGCAGGATGAAGTTCACGACGCCGGCGATGGCATCCGAGCCATAAATGGCCGAGGCGCCGTCCTTTAGGATTTCCACCCGCTCGACCATTGCAGCCGGGATCGCGTTCAGATCGCCAGTGATCAGGCGCCTCCCATTGATGAGGATGAGCGTGCGTTGCTCTCCCAAACCACGCAACGACATGCCCGCTGCCCCGCTGCCACCCCCGTTGTTGACCTGTGCATTGGTCGCCGCACCAGCGACGACCGGGGCTTCCTGAATCAGGTCGCCGAGTGTCAGCTTGCCCGTGCGCTGGATTTCTGCGCGGTCGACGACGAAGACCGGGTTGGCCGTCGCGAGATCCACGCGCCGGATGCGCGAGCCGGTGACCACGTTGGTTTCGAGGGTGGTCGTCGGCTGCTGCGAGGTGCTGGCGTCGGCAGCGGCGTCCTGCGCCTGCGCGCGTGCCGGCAGCAGACCGAGCATGAAGGCCGTCGAGGCGGCTCCGGCAAGCGCGCCGATGCCGAGGGCACGGCCGATCGCCTGGTGGAGCTTGGTGTTCCGCATAGAAGTTCTCCTGATCGTGGGCTAGTGGCACGCGCGCACGAGCGGGTACCGCGCGTGAAACGGCAAGTTAGGAATTCGTAGCGGTCGCGAGTTGCGCCGTACTGGCGTCCGGCGTTGCCGAAGATGTCGGAACCGGTAGTTGGGCGGCCGCCACCCGGCGCCCGGCATGCGTGACCCGTCGCGGACCGCCGCCGTGCGCACGCCGCAGGTCCGCGGCACTCACGCCGAAGCGCTGCTTGAAGAGGCGCGAGAAGGCACAGCGGTTCTCGAAGCCGATGGCGAGAGCGATCTCGGAAATGGCCAGCGTGCTCGTACGCACGAGCCGGCGGGCGCGATCGAGCCGCTGGCGGACCAGGTAGGCATGCGGCGTCTCGCCGTAGACCGTGCGGAACGCGCGGATGAAATGCCACGTGGAATAGCTCGCCATGCGGGCGAGTTCGGGAATGCCGAGGTCGAGATGGCAGCTCGCGGCCATCAGGTTGCGCACGCGCTGCAGGCGCAGGAACACCTGGTAGCGCTGAGCGAGGGTGCGACCCGGGCAACGCCCGAGCATCGTGGCGAAATCCTCCTGCAGCTCGAGCACCGAGGCGAGCAGGTCATCGGTCATCGACAGCGATTCCGCGTGCGTCGTGTTGCGCATCGCGGCGCGGACCAGGCGCACGGCCTGACGGCGCAGCGGAATGTCCGCGTTGTGCCAGGCCGGTACCAGCACCGGCGCCGGGACCAGGGTGCCACTCGCGCGCTGCAGGGCGCGCCGCCAGCTCATCGGCGGCGCGAGCAGGGCCACCCACAGGGCCGCGCCGCGGCCGCTGGCCTGGACACGCTGATCAGGCTCGGAGACATACATGTGACCCGCCTCGAGCATGAAATTGGCGTCGCCCGCGGCAATCTGCAGCTTGCCGCGCAGCGGGATCCAGATGCCCTGCGAGACGCTCTGGCTGGACAGGGCCGAGCCGCGTCCTCCGCCCACCACACACAGCAGGCCGTCCCGGCAGCGTTGATAGAACGCCTGGGTGTCGCCGAGATCGAGACGCGAGCCGAAGCGCAGCCGTTCGAAGATGAGTTCCATGTCGCCTCCTTTTCGATGGAGGCGGGAGACTCGCGACTGGCAGCCCGGGCTGTCCGGAAGGCTGGCCGAGCCTCTGGAAGATCCGCCGAACATCTGCGGCGGCTTCCATGAAAGCCTACGTGCGACCCATGCTACATATGGCCCGACGCTTCACCTGTTTTGAACGCATCAATCCCTTGATACGTCTATTGGCTCAACGACTTATATATTCGTCTTCGCCGCTCTTTCGCCGTTACTTCGTCTCGCCGGAAAGCGATGTGGACTACGGGCGGGCGCCGTCGAGGACACGGCAAGAAGCAATAACTGCAATAGATTCGAACCGTGGTCGAGACTGCCAGGAGCAGGCAGACGCATCAGATCACGCAGACCGCGTGGCGGCCGATGCGAGCGGCGGGAGTGGGCAGTGCAGCGCGGCGCAGACGACGCGCAGCAGTTCCGCTTCGGCGACGTTCAACGTACCGTCGCTCGCGATAACCTGGACCAGACCACGCACCACCAACTCCTTGCCGGCCGGCTGCAGCTGATCGAGGACCGGCAGGGCACGATCGAGCGCGAGGGCGGGCTCGTCCGGTGGTGCATACGGCAGGGTCTCCTGTGGCAGCGCTTCGTGCATGCCGGCGCGATAGGCGCGCTCGGCGGCAAGCGAATCTTCGTGCCCGTGCCGGGCCACGAGTGCAAATACCGTGGCCAGCTCCTTGCGGCACGCCGGCAGCTTGCGGCTGCCGAATGCGCGCGTCGCGGAGGGATCGAGCGCCTCCATGACCTGCAGCGAAATCAGCTTGGCGAGGCCGTACTCGAAGGGCTCGAAACGTCCGTCCTCGCGCAGCAGCTGGTTGAGCACGATCAGGAAGCGCTGCAGCTCCGGGCGCGGCTTGCGGCGCAGCGTCGGAAACGCGAGCGCAGCCAGCGGCAGGCGCTGCATGGGATGCAGCGCATCGATCGCGGCGGCGAGGATGGCGGTCGCGCCGCGGCTCGCCTCGTCGTACTGCTGCGTCACGCGGGCGAGCTGGCGCTCGCGCAGATCCGGGCGATGCGAGAGCGCCAGCGCGAGGGTCAACGGGATCGCCCGCTGGACGTCATAGGCCGCGGCACGCAGATCGGCCGGCAGCGACTTGCCGAGTGTCGCGGCGGTCCGGAAATCGCCACCCTGCGGCTGGCCGACCTGGGCCGCGATCGCAGCCGCCGAGAGTCCGACCGGTGCCGTACGATCGGGCAGCCCGCTGCTGGCCCGTGGCTCCCGGGCACGGTTCGTCCCGCCTGCCGGCAGGAAACCTGACAACGAAGCCTCCGGCGCCTCGGGATCGTCGGCATGCACCGGCGCCGACCATAGCCGGGCGATCTCGGCGAGTTCTCGCTCGTCGAATCGCGGCTCGATGCGACGGATGCGCTCGGCGAGCGGCGGATGCGTGGCGAACAGCGCCGAGAAGCCGACGCCGTCGCCGAACAGCATGTGGGCGACCTCTTCGGTCTCGACCGCGGCAAGCCGGGAGCCTTCGACGAGCGCGCTGATCTTCTTCAGCGCGCCGGCGATGCCGAGCGTCTGGCGCGTGAACTGCACGGCCGAAGCGTCGGCGAGGTATTCGCGCTGGCGCGAGACTGCCGCCTTGATCAGCCGGCCGAAGAACAGGCCGGCATAGCCGATCACGGTCAGCGCGATCCCGAACGCAACGATGCCGCCCGCATTGCGATCGCGGCCGCGTCCGGCGTTCTCGACGATCTTGCGGCCCACGATGCCGATGACGAGAATGCCGAACACCACGCCCATCAGGCGGATGTTCAGGCGCATGTCGCCATTGAGGATGTGGCTGAACTCATGGGCGATAACGCCCTGCAGTTCATCGCGGGTGAGCTTGTCGAGCGCCCCCTGAGTCACCGTGACCGCCGCGTCTGCAGAGGTGAAGCCCGCGGCAAAGGCATTGATGCCCTGCTCGCCTTCGAGCACATACACCTCGGGCACCGGCACGCCCGAGGCGATGGCGATTTCCTCGACGATGTTGCGCAGGCGC
>CAYYHP010000043.1:0-17568 GCA_964471815.1 uncultured Rhodanobacteraceae bacterium | reverse complement strand
CGCCTCCTGGTCCATCTGCGTCGCGGTCTTGATCCGGCGCTTGGCGCTGTCGTAGGCGTAAGCCTCGTTGAAGACCGTCACGCCGTTGATGCTGCGCGTCGTGCGTACGAGCAGCCCGGTCGCCCCGGGGTCGTCGTAATACCACCGGTCGATAGTCGTCTCGGGCTGTGGGAGTTTGCTGTTGTAGCTTTGCTGTTCGCGTACCCGCCCCAGAGCGTCGCGATCGGTAATGGTGGTCGTCACGCCCCGCGCGTCCGTCTGCGTACGAAGCTCACCGAGTTCGTTGTAGCTGAAGGACCACGCGCCCATATTCGGGTCACTCAGCGACAACCGATGTCCCAAGGCGTTGTAGGTTCCGCTGGTCACGTAGCCGTCGGTGTCGCGCAACGCGACCGGCCGGCCGGCCCCGTCGTACCAGTAATCGACGACATGCCCCTGGGCATCGACCGTGCGCAGAACCTTGCCATTCACCCCGGTATAACGCGACATCGTCATGCAGGGCGCACCGGCCACGCAGGGCCCAGTCGTCGGCAGCAAGGCCCCTTGCACACGGATATCGACCCGGTCACCCGTGTAGGTGTACTTCGTCAGTACATCGCCGTTGAGTGCATCCATCTCGGCGGCAGGCTGTAACTTGCTCGTCAACCGGCCGAGGCGGTCGTAGGCGAATGTGTTCCAGTACACTGCACTGCCTGTGTACGCGGGCTGCGACGATCGGCTGACCATGCCCATCCGGTCGTATTCGGTTAGCTGCTCGATGAAGCTGCCGGAAAACCCGCGCTCGGCGGATTTGACCGTACGGCCGAGCCGGTCAAACCACACTACCTTGGTCGGCGCACCGTCCTTGACGGAGGTAACCCGGTACGCCGCATAAAACTCGCCATTGGCACTTTCGCCGGCAAGGGCGCCACAGCTCCCGGCGCTGCATGCGGTCCAGGCCATGAACGTCGACGGCTCGCGCAGTCTGCCCAGCGTGTCGAAATAGTCGATGCGGATCGCCCGCCCGAATGCATCGTATGTTGTGCGGGTGGTCAGGCCATCTGGATCGGATTGCACATCCGACTGTCCGTCACGGGCACGGACCGTGGCGTACGACGTCTGCAACAACGCGTTCGTCGCCGACGATACAAAATAACCATCGGACGAATACTGCGTGCGCGTGGTACGCGGAGCCCCCAATAGACTGCTGCTCACGGTAACGCTGGAAGGCAAACCATAGTTAGGCGTCGGGTAGCCATAGCTGGTCGTGGATTCCTGACCAGGAATCCCGGGCTGCACTTTCACTGTATCCGGCGTGCGATCGACCGCATTCCATGTATATGTCGTGCGGACGGCCTGCGGCGATGTGATAACCGCCGATGGCAGTACATGACTCGGGTCGTAGTTGACGCTGGTAGTGATTGTTTGCTCGACGAGCTTGTCGAGCCACCACTGACCCACATTAGCCTCATATTGTCGCTGCGTCACCGTCTTCAGGCTGTTTAGGAAGACGCCCTGCCCGTTATTATCAGCCCAATTGTCCTGGGCAATGGTCTCTTCGTACCTTACGTTTCCATAGCCATCCCAACCTGAAATTGGTGAGGAAGGATTAGAAGAATCGAAGTAATTAGTGGTGACCGTGCTGATAGGTATCGGAGAGTTTGTACCACCATTGACTGCCGCCGCCTCGGCACTCGCGAGATCGTAGTTGGTCGTCGCCTGGCGAAGTAGATAAGGGAAGTTCGCCGGCGCCACACCACTCTGGCATCCGGCAGCCGTGTTGTTGATGTTGCAACGGTAGTCGAACGTCTCCTTCTTCACGGCGTAGACGGCCGCACCAGAGCCAGCTACACCGGTAACGACGGATTCGGTTTTGCCGGTCAGCGGAAACTTCTGATGGTACGTGGTTGCCGTCCTGAGGGACCGTGCCAAGTCACCCGTGTATGTGACCTGCTGCTGGATGATCTGCCGGAATCCCTGGAAGCCACGGCCGCTATGGTTGTACATCGCCTCCTGGTAACCGTACTTCCATGTGCGAAAACCGAGTGATGTTGAACCATTGATCCCATTATCCTGAACCATCGTCGCGACGACGGGCATCGACGACGTAAAATAGTAATGTTGTGAGTCGATGTAAGGACTCGCGGCCTTGTCGTTCAACGTGTACAACGACAGATCGCTTGAACTGCGCGACGCATTACTCGACAGCGGATAGTAGTTCCACGTTGTCGATTCGCCAACACCGTTCCTCACCTTGGTGATCAAGTCGGGAAGTATCGGCACGATGCGTCCTTGTCCATCAAAACCGCGATTTTCGCTGAGTACAAGGGGATAAGAATTGACCAGATCGCTGGCCTGACCCATCCCATTTGGCAACTGGCTTGGACCATACGCCCCCTCAAGCAAGAGGCACTGTGGCGGATTGGTCTTCGCCAGGTAGGCGCAGCCGATGTTGCTCACAACATCCGGAAGGCCATCACCATACAAATCATCTGCTATGCGGACAGCGCCATTACCAATATTCTGAATAATGCCGGTTGGAACACGTTGGGCTTCAAAGGACCCATCCGGTTTCTCGATGAAGCGGAGAGCACTCATTTTATAGGTTGCGGTATCGAGACGACCGAAACCGCGCGTATACATATGATGTATAACGTAATCGTTATAGTTCGTTGGCAGGTCGTTTTGGCTAGAGTCTGGATTCTCCGGACACTCGTATACTGGGCATGTATAAACACCATTCGTATCGCTTGGCGATGAAGTTGGGTAGCGCTCAGGACATTCGTTGGTTGGAGACTGTTCTTCAACATAGACGCACATCCGTGCGGCAAAGGCTGTCGGCACGAGCAGGTCACTTCTCCCATCGCTATCGACATCGGCGATAACTAAACCATTCGCATATCGGTAGCCACTGTTGGATATCGCCAACCCATCCGCATTTCCAGTGTTGCTCGGCGCCGTCAACACACCTCCGCGATTGACCTGTACGTGCCAGGTACCTGCAGAGCCGAATACGAGATCGTCGAGCCCATCACCGTTGATATCCATCCAGTAAGTGGGATCGTCAACTGCACTGGTACTATATTGGTGCGCGCCGTAGTTAATTTGCGATAGAAACTTGATTGTTGAATAGTTCAGCACGCCATTGGAATCGATATTGCCAATTCGGAGGTATGAAAGCCTATGTGAAGCAGTATCGGTGATAAATAAATCTGGAATGCCGTCCCCATTGAAGTCGGATATACGCTGAACCTCAGCGTCCATGTACGGAATGACACCCGACCCAGAGGATCTTTCCAAACAAAATAGTGGCCCTACCTCTGTAAAACTGGCTGTCGTCGCGAAAGACCCCGTGGATGCATTTAGATAGACAAAGAATCCAATACGATTTGACCCATAGCTCGCTGGACAGTTAATCGATGGCTTTGTCAAAGCCACGTCCTGTTTGCCGTCACCATTGAAATCAGCTGCCTGTAGATACCTGTAACTATTGTTCTGGGCCATGCCCGGCACGAACGGGATATTCGTCGGGACCAGCCGATATGGCATGACACCGGCCTGAGGCTCTTCACCAGGCCCCAATGTCCAAACTGCAAGCTTCAGAAACTGGTCACTGGCTGCCACGCCGATCTCCGGCGTGACGAGCACTTCGGCACGTCCGTTACTGTCGAAATCGGTAGACGTTCCTAAAAAAAAGGGTACGGTGTAACCACTCAACTCGTAGGCCCATTTGACTGTTCGGTCAGCTGTAGTCTTGGTGAGATAGCTGTGCGTTTGTTTCGTGGCTGGATCCTTGATGGCAAGGATAAGTTCTCGAGAGCCGTCACCGTCGAGATCGCCGACGATCTGGGTATTCACAATGTCCGGAGCAGTCGCGTTTGGCTCCGGGTCCAACCCAACTATTAACTTGCCCACATGAGCACCCAGGTCAGCTGCCAAAGGCGCCACACCCATTTTGCTCTGCGCGGAAGTCGGGCCAGAATCATCATGCGTGCCCTGCATGGGCCGAGAACCCTGCGCATCTGACGTGTCCGCAACAACTTCGGTGCAGGGATGGGCCCAATCGCAAGGAGGGGACAGGTCCTGTTTCGGATAGGAGTAGAAGCTTCCTGTGTCACTCGCAGGCAAGGTTGGGAGCCCCGATACCAGCAGTCGCCTTGGCTCGAAGACGAGATTACCGTCGGTCCAGGTGAATGTGGTCGGAGAGTGGCAGGATTCCGCCGCGCCTGCATAAGCGCACTCCGAGATGCTCTGCAAAAGACTCCGTCCGCTGTACACGCCCATATCTCTGCCGTAGACGGGATCGAGGTATGAGAGCTTGTAGGCGCGCACATGCTCCGCGCCCACATAGGTATCCACTTGAAGAAGGCGCTTGCTTTGACGGGTCAAGCCGCCAGCCAGATAGCTGCTGCTGATGTCGTTTGCACCCACCACAGACGACGCCGGTCGATCTCCGTAGGAAAACGTGACGGCACGGTTTCCTTCCCCGGCATCCTTGCCCGTATACGTAATCTTCTGCGGCAGGACCTCACCTTTCGTGTAATTGCCGTAGGTAATAAAGAAGTTGTTTCCGCTACGATCCTCCACTTTTTCTAGTAGCCAGCTCAGCGCCGCAGGCGCCCCGTCGGGTTGCACCCTGGAATTCCGGGGTGCTGCGCTACAGCCTGACTCGGAGGCCACGGCGCCATAGTGAAGGACACGTCCGGATTTCTGCTCTACCTTGAAGCAGGCGCCGTCGGAACCAGCGTACTGCGTGATGCGGGAGAACGAATCGATCTCGGTCCTATACACTGCACCCACCTGTCCATACCCTGCCCCTCCGGTAAGCAGCAACCGCTGCCCATCCAGACATAAGGCGTCACTTGACGTGTAAGTGATGGCAACGGAACGTCCATCCTGTTCGACGGTTCGGGGACAGCGCTGAATCGTGGACAGCCCGGAGACGGACCAGCCCAAGCCCGCCACACCGTTGCCCGCGCGACTGCTATAAGACAGCGCCAGCTCCGGCTGCATGCCATTCCGGCCCGGAGGCACCTGAATGGGCACTCGGTAAGTCGCTGCACCGCCATCCATACCCGCCTGCCCATCGAGGCTTCCGACGGTCGGATCGTGTGTGGGGAGATCCGCAGACAAAGAAACGACGGCGGCGTCCGGCACATTCGCTTGGCTGACCACCGTGACCGAGGCTGAGTAGGAGCGCAGGAAACCAGAGGTTGGCGCCCCGGGGGTGTAGCTATCGCGCTGCTCGTACTGGTAGATCCCCGGCCCAACGGTGTCGGTGTATGTGCCGCTCGGGCCCTGGGCGACCAGCTCATAGCCGCCCGCACCTGTTAACCGGTGCCGAATGATGTATTGAGTCCCACTGAGTGAGCTCCAGCTGATGGTTATCTTGCAGCCTGATTGGCCAGAGCTGATCGTGCAGGATGTACGATCTACAAATATATGCTCGAACTCTTGTATTTTCTGAACCCAGAAATCCTTGGTTGGCGCAATATCCTCGGGTTTTGGGTAATCGAAGAACACCGGGACCCCACCAGTACTCGACGAGGGCACACTGACATGTATCGTGGCTTTTCCATAGGAGCTGTCAGAATATGTGCGAGAGATGAAACTGGTGCCGGGCTTAGCTAAATAGCAGACCTTCGCCCCGCTCTGCTGCGCTACCTCTGTACAGCCGTTTTCCTCAAGCGGCACGCCTTGCGGATAGCCACTACCTGATTGGATATAATCAAGTACAATTTTTGTCTCACCCGATGGAGGAGGTGTGTTCGGGCTGGGTGCCACCCATGCACCCTGCAGCCAAACTGGATTTCCTAATGTGTCATACCCGGCCCAAGCATGAATTTCACTGTAATGGGCACCCTGCGCGTCGTTCATGATGCCAATAGCGACGTTGTCACCCCACCGGCCCGCGAGCGTCGCAGCCCCTCCAGCCGCGTAGTCCATGAAATACCCATTCCACACACCGCTGAAGCTCTCGTCCGGCGTCACTCCATTGGTCTGAGGAGCTGAAGACGCTACCGGCAAAGGCGCATCACGGTAGAAATCATAAATACATTCATCATGGTAGGCAGTTGGCGACACATCTATGCCACCGGCACTCTGATCCCAGTGCCAGCGCACCGCTGCGTAAGTCGAAGAATCCGGCGCAAATGAGATGGCAACCGATCCGACGATGTCCTGCGCTGCCGGCAGCCCGGTCTGGGGGTTGTAGGTAACGCGGATAAGTGGTGCAGTCCAGGCATTTGGGCCCATCGATTGTAGACCGCCCGTATACAGCCATACCGGTTTATGATCGGCATTGAAAGTATACCAATATGCGGAAAGAATTTTATCTAATGAAGAATTCAAAGGGATGGTATAGAAGAAATCCCATCCGCTCCCAGTGGTCTTGGGGCTACCCCATCGACCCGGCGTCATGGATGTACTGCCGGCGCTCCCGGTGGCTGTCGATGTCGTGCATCGGCTTACATCGGGATAGCCCAGCTGGTTGCCGTTCCATACCACATCAGCATGCACACTCGTGGCGCACCCGCAAATCAACACCGCAAACGACAGCGCGATACGCACCAAGCGCGAACCGTGACCATCCATTCTCATATTGCTCCCCTGCGTGCAACCTTAGCGAAGGCCAAGCACCAAGCATCGAAATTCCGCCAGCCATGGAGCCCGGCAGATCGCACTCACGCAAGGCAAGCCGTAGCCTCAGAGGGTGGAGAACCCATGACTCTAGGCGTCGCATGGAGCCGAGACCTCCATGCCGCCATTCCATGATGGAATAGGCTATTGTCAGCCTATTCCAATGAGAACTTTATCTATAGATGCACAGTGAACTATTTGTATACTCTAGCATGCTCTCGAACGCATGAGAAGAGACGGATGGTGGACCATAGCCCCATACCACCTTGCATCAATGAGGCCTCTACATCGCCGACTGCCCTGGAAAATTCTTGACAGGCACTAGCTTCTGCCTGCGTGGCAATGACTTATGGCCCCATCTGACCCACTTTGCGCCGAATCAACACATCGCTGCGATCCAAGAATGCGGGCGAGGCGTCTGGTCGCACGCCACCGCAACGAAAACGGGCCGCAGCGCGGCCCGTTTCGTCTTGGCATGACGCGTCGCCCGGCGGGCGGCGCGATTACTCGAAGTTGCCCTGGAAGATCACGTCGCTGACGACCGGGCAGTTCGTGTTGGTGAACACGCAGCGCGCCCACTCGGGGTGGTCGATGAACGGGTTGCGGTTCTGCTGGTAGGAATAGACCACGTCGTTGCGCAGGCGCTCGTGGTCGTCCGGCGGATCCTGATCGTTCCAGTCGAGCAGCACGGATTCAGGCCCATGTAGCCACTACTCACCACCTGACCGCTCGGCGTGATCGTGATCAGGCTGAGGTTGTCGGTGACCTGCAGGTCCGGCTCGGCTTGGCCGTTGGCGTTGGTACCGCCCTTGTAGCGCACGTCCATGTACAGCACGGCACGGGCCATGTCGCCTTTGCGGTGATCGAAGGCCTCGAACACGCTGCCGTTGTACCAGTTGGAGTGGCCGGGATACGTACCGCTGCCGCCGCCGAAACCGAGGCAGGCCTGGGTCGGCAATTCCGTGCAGGCGCTGCTGCAGTTGCCGTAGGCCAGGTTGCCGCGGTTGCTGTTGTAGGTGACGTCGGAGATGTACAGCATGTGCGTGTCGGTATAGGGCGGATAAGGCAGCCCGTTCGCCGTGAGCACATCATTGAAGCCATGCGAGTTCGGCCAGGTGTGTTCACGATTGTACTTGCCCACGCCGCTGCCGCCGGAGGCGCGATCGGTGACCTTGGCGTAGGAATGGTTCAGATAGACGTCGAGCACGCGGGTCGGGACGGAAGGATCCTCGTCAGCGGCTTCCAGGATTGTCCACACATTGGTCGTGCCTCCCGAATACGGGTAAGCCACGTGATCCTTGATCCGGTTGTGCAGCCACGCCTTCAGCGCTGGACCCGAGGAGGTATCCACCCCGGCGTAGTAATCGAACGCATCCGCGCCCGCGGTGAAATGCAGCAGGAAATCGCTGACCATCGCCTGGATCGCGCCGTCCATGTCGTGGACGTGGTCGGCATGGATCGTCAGGTCACACGCTTCGAGCGCGGTGAAGTCCACGTCCGGATTCAGCGTGTAGCTCGCGCCGCTGCCGGTGACGGCGGCGGTGTGCGTGCCGCTGGTCGCGCAGACGAGGTCGTACCAGCCGGCATCCAGCGTGACCGGCTCGCTGAACGCGATCGTGATGTTCGCGCTGCGCGCGACGTTGGTCGCGTTGTTCGCCGGCGTGGTGGATTGCACGGCCGGCGGGTTGTCCACGGGGGCGCTGGCCACGGTGAACTGCACCACGGTGTCAGCCGCCGGGTGATCGGGAGTACCGTCCTGGTCGGTGACGTCGGCGGCGAAAACCGTCAGCGTGCAGACGTCGCCGTAGACGAAATCGAGGTCGGGATTCAGCGTGAAGCTCGTCGGCCCGCCACTCGCTGCTGCGGTGTGTGCGCCGCTGTTCGTGCAGGTCAGCGAGTACCAGCCCGGACCGACCGTCACCGCTTCATTGAAATCAACCACGATGTTCGCCGTGATGGCGACATTGGTGGCGTTGTTCGCAGGCGTGGTGCCAGCCACGGCGGGCGGTGTATCCACCGGCGTGCCGAACACCACGTCGTCGATGGCTAGGCCGTTGTCGACACCGCTGACGTTGGTGTCGTTCCAGCGCACCCAGATGTCGCCACCGTTGGCGACCGAAAGCCCCATGATGGTGCTCGTCACCGTGGCGCGATTGGCGGCGGCGTTGCCGTCCTTCTTGCCGGTGCCGCTGACGGTGCCCGGCACGTTGAAGTCGAGTGCCGGCACCGCCATCCACGTCGCTGCCGCATCGGTCAGCGACGTGGCATTGGTGCTGTACTCGAAAGCGAGCTTGTCGGGAACGGTGGCCTGGTACTGCCAGACCTCACCGGTATAGCTCACCTGCAGCTGGCTCAGCACGTAACCGCTCTGGTTGTTGATCTTCGCGCCGATGCGCGCGGCCACGGTGCCGGCCGTTCCCATGGAATTGACGACGAGGCTGCCGAAGGCGCGCTCCGTAGAACCACTCGATCCGTAGCTGTAGACGTTGCCGGTGGTGTTCAGCGACCCGTCGTCGGCAGCGTACGTGCTGGTCGTGGCCGTGCTGAAGTACCAGCCTGTGGGCAGCACGGCGCTGGCGCCGCTGTTGATGAGCGTATTGAAGTCCTGGCTCGCACCGCCGTTGTAGGACACGGCCCCGCTGCCGACGTCGGCGGCATGGACGGAAGCGACGACGAAAACGCAACACAGTGCGGACAGCGCACCGACGGTACGAACTAGCATGCGGAACCCCTGAGTTTTGCCGCGCCGGCGCTTCCCGCGCAGGTCGCCGCATCGGGCGCGACAGGTCGCGCCGTCGTTCTGTATGCCGCCACTCCAGTGGTCGGGTGGGTCGGTGTCGTGTGTCGCGCCGCGCCCCGCAGTGCGTCGCGCCGGCCGGAATCGCCCGCTGGAGGTCGCGGGTCCTGCGGCTGACGCGGGCGCGATCATAGCCGAGGAATATGGCGCCCGGGCGACACCCGGGCACCTGGGCCGGAGCGCAGGCCGGCACCCATCCGCCTGGCCGGGTTCGCTGGCGTGTCCGGCAGGCTGGCTGGCATGCTGGACTCCACGACTGCGACGGGATGCGTCGCGACCGTGAGGGCCCGCCGAACCCGATTCACCGGCGGTGCCGGATCGCCGAGACCACCATGCGCGCCCTGGATGCCCCGCACTACCTGCTCGACGTGAAGCTGCGCCGCGAACGCGTGCCGTCGTTCGACGAGTACCCGTTCTCGCTGCCGGTCGTGCGCCATTTCGGGACGCTGACGCTGCACCCGAAGGTGACCTTCCTCATCGGCGAGAACGGCAGCGGCAAGTCCACCCTGCTCGAGGCCATCGCCACGGCCTGGGGCTTCAATCCCGAGGGCGGCAGCCGGAACTTCCGTTTCGGCACGCGGCCCTCGCACTCGGCATTGCACGAGTGCCTGCTGCTGGTGAAGGGCGTCCGCCGTGCGCGCGACGGCTTCTTCCTGCGTGCCGAGAGCTTCTACAACGTCGCCACGGCGATCGACGATCTCGGCGTGGCGCATGCCTACGGCGGCCGCTCGCTGCACGAGCAATCGCACGGCGAATCGTTCTTCGCGCTGATGATGAACCGCTTCGGTGGTGACGGGCTCTACATCCTCGACGAGCCCGAGGCCGCACTGTCGCCGACCCGCCAGCTCGCCATGCTCGCGCGGCTGCATGAGCTGGTTGCGGCGCGCTCGCAGTTCCTGATCGCCACGCACTCGCCGATCCTGATGGCCTACCCCGATGCGGCGATCCACCAGATCACGCCCGAGGGTCTCGAACCGATCGCCTACGAGCGCACCGAGCATTACCTCGTCACCAAGGCCTTCCTCGCGAATCCAGGCCATTTCCTTGACGAATTGACCGAATGAGTCGCGGCGTCGAGGGCGTGATGGCGACGTTCATCCGCATTGCCTGCGCGACGACCGGGAGCCGCTCTCCCGGCGATGAATGCGCAGCGCAGGATCCGGATGGCGATAGCGGCCGTGCCTGAGGACACTGGCCCGGTGTCCCCGAACGCGATCTGATCCGGCCATGTCCAAGACCATCCCCGACGATCCGCTGGAACGGGCGCGCCGGCTGCTCGAGGCGAGTGACGAGACGCCGCGCCTCGACCGGCTCGCGGCCCGTGTCGGCCTGAGCCCGGGCCATCTGCAGCGCCGCTTCCGCGCGCGCTTCGGTGTGAGTCCGGCCGAGTACGCAGCGGCCCGCCGGCTCGGCCGTTTCAAGGAGGCGCTGCGCGACGCCGACAGCGTGACCGAGGCGGTATACGCGGCCGGCTTCGGCTCCGGCAGCCGTGTCTACGAACACGCCGACCGCCTGCTCGGCATGACGCCGGCGAGTTACCGGCGCGGCGGCGCGGGCGTGGCGGTGCGCTATACGACACTCGACACGCCGCTCGGCGTGCTGCTCGTGGCGGCGACGGAACGCGGCATCTGCGCGGTATCGATCGGACCGGAGGCCGAGGCGCTCGTCGCCCGTCTGCATCACGAGTTGCCCGAGGCACGCATCGAGCGCGTCGATGCGGGACGTGACGAATGGCTCACCGCGGTGGTCGCACGGGTCCATGCGGGGCTCGGCTGGAGCCGCGATTCCGCGCCGGCCACGCCGCCCCTCGACGTGCGCGCCAGCGCGTTCCAGTGGCGCGTCTGGCAGGCGCTGACACGCATTCCGGCCGGCCAGACGCGCAGCTATGCCGAGATCGCGCGCGCAATCGGCGCGCCGCGCGCCGCGCGTGCGGTCGCACGGGCCTGCGCAAGCAATCGGCTCGCGCTGATCGTGCCGTGCCATCGCGTGATCCGTGAGGACGGCAGCCCGGGCGGCTATCGCTGGGGACCGGCCTTGAAACAGGAATTGCTGGCCCGCGAACGCGCCGTGGTTCAGTCCGATTCATAACGAATGGCTCTACCTCCGCCGGCAGACAGCGACTAGATTGCAGCCTGCCATTCCGCCATCCGCTTCCCGCTTCCACCCGAATGAATACCGCCTCGCCCGGTCCGGACGCTCCGGCCCTGCTCTCGCCGCGCGTGCTCGTGCTGCTTGCCCTGATCGCGCTGTACGTGGTCTGGGGCTCGACCTATCTCGCCATCCGCATCGGTCTGGAGAGCTTCCCGCCGTTCGCGATGGCGGCCCTGCGCTTCCTCGTCACCGGCGCGGCGCTGTATGCCTTCCTGCGCTGGTGCGGAGTCGCCGCACCGACCCTGCTGCAGTGGCGCAACTGCGCGATCACCGGCACCCTGCTGCTCGGTTTCGGCAACGGCCTGGTGTGCTTCGCGGAACAGTCGGTGTCCTCGGGCCTCGCCGCGGTCGCGGTGGCAAGCATGCCGCTGTTCGCGGCAGGCTTCGGCGTCCTGTTCGGACACTGGCCGCGCCGGCTCGAACTCGCCGGTCTGCTGATCGGCTTCGTCGGCGTGATCGTGCTGAACCTCGGCGGCGACCTGCGCGGCTCGCCCTACGGCGCCATGGCCCTGCTCGCGGCCTCGGCCTCCTGGGCGTTCGGCTCGCTGTGGAGCAAGCGCCAGGACATGCCGCCCGCGGCGATGAGCACGGCCGCGCAGATGCTCACGGGCGGCGTGAGCCTCAGCATAATCGCCCTGCTCACCGGCGAATCGCTGCCCGCGCTGCCGACGCTGCGCGCCACCCTGGCCCTGGCCTATCTCGGCGTGTTCGGCTCGATCATCGGCTTCTCGGCCTACATGTACGTGCTGAATCAGGTGCGCCCGGCGCTCGCGACGAGCTATGCCTACGTCAATCCGCCGGTCGCCGTGCTGTTCGGTGTCTGGCTCGGCGGCGAGCACGTGCAGGCCCAGGATATCCTCGGCATGGCGATCATCCTCGCCGGCGTGGCGACGATCACGCTGGCGCGCGACAAGCGCTGAAGCCCTCTCGCTTCAGTCGAAACCGTCGACGAACAGCGCCGTCTCGACGTCACCGAATTCGAGCGCGAGGCTGCCGTTCGTACCGGCGGCCTCGATGTACCAGTGGATGCCGTCGAGATCGACGCCGTCCTTCGGGAAGGGCGTGCCGAGCAGACCGAGCCGGTCCGCACAGGCGAAGATCCGGCCGGCATCGAGGCGATACGCGGTGGCAGTCGCGGCATCGGGGTCCAGACGTGGCAGAGCGATGCCGCAGTGGGTTTCGAGCTGCGCACCGGCCGCGAAGCCGAGCACCTGCGCACCGGGAAAGAACATGCTCTGTGCGATCGGCCAGTTCCATTTCGAAGCGGCCGGCGGACCGTTGCCGAACTCCATCACGCCGCTCGCGTAAAGCGGTACGAACAGCAGCCGCCGCACGCCGCCCCACGTGGCCACCGCATACAGGCCGGCATGTCCGCCGGTGCGCGCGGCGCTACAGGCGGCAAACGTACCGGGCCTGCAGCCGAACGGTACGCCACTGCTCACCCGCGCCGTGAAAGCGATCGTGCCGCGTGGCGATCCGGTCGCGGCGAGCCGCCCGACCGGCCCCGGATTGCCGCGTCCCTTCTGCACGCCGGCCGACAGGAATGGCAGGCTGCTGCGCCAGGCGCCGAGCGCTGCGCAGAAGAATTCCTTGCGTGCGAGATCGATACCGACGCGCAGATGCCGGCTGGCCGTAACTGGTGATGGCTCGAGCCGATCGAAACGCAGCGGTCCGGGCCGTGGGTCGTCCGCGGCGAGGATCGGATGCGAGAGCCCGGGCGGCCCTTCGTTGCATTGATCGAAGCTCGGATCATCGTTCGCGTGCAGCACCCAGTAGCGGGTTGCAACGTCGCCGAGTGAGAACCGCGGGCTGTCGAGGTAGGTCTCGCAACCGCGCCAGGTGTCCTCGTTACGCTGCGGATCGCCGCCGCAGGCCTCGCGCCATTGCAGCGTGCCATTCCAGACCGGCTGTCCGTTCGGCCGCGGCGCGAGGCCAGCGCGCCCCGGGCAGCCAGTGAAGGAGTCGGCCGCATTCCACAGACAGCCCTCGGCCCCGGCCTGGTCGTAACGCAGCTCGACCGGCATCGCGGCCGTGCCGAAGCCAGGCCGATACTCGGTACGCGCCGCGCCGTCGAGCAATCCCGCGTCCCAGATCGATTGCGCCATCGCCGCGGCGGGCATGAGAGCGCCGGCCAGCCCGGGCCACATGATGCGCCGTACACAGCGACCTGCCCGTCCCGACATGATGATCGGGTCCCGTTCCGTGGAGGAAGGGGCGGAAAATTACGGTCGTGCCGGTTTCCATGTGTTGCCGAGGCAGACGATCCAGGTACCGGATGCTGTCGAATTGGATGCCGGCGGATGCACGAGAAACGCGGCGACCAGATCGGCCATGCGCTACTCAGCCCGCAACGCCGTCGTGACCGGTAGTCGACCGGCCTGGATCGCCGGCAGCAGGCCGCCGACGAGACCGATCGCGAGCGCCCACTTGAGGCCACGCAGGATCAGTGCCGGCGAGACCTTGAACGCGAACACGACCTGGCTGAAGTTCTGGCCGAGCGTCGAGACCGTGTACTGGTCGAACACCGCCCAGGCAATGCCCGCGCCGATCAGACCGCCTAGCAGGGCGAGCAGGGCCGACTCGAGCATCACGCTGAACACGACCGGCAGGCTCGAGAAGCCGATCGCGCGCAGGGTCGCGATCTCACGCGAGCGCGTCGAGACCGCCGCATACATCGTGTTCAATGCACCGAAGATCGCGCCGACCGCCATGATCCCGCCGACCGTAAGGCCAAGAATGCGGATCAGGTTCGCCAGCCGTTCGGACTGCGTGGCGTAGTAGTCGCGGCTGCGCTCGACATCGACGTTGAGACGCGGGTCGGTGGTCAGGGATGCCTTCAGCGCATCGAAGGCATCAGCGTCCGGCAGCTTCACGGTGACCGACTGGAAACCGCTGCGGTTGTAGGCGCCCTGCACGACCTCGCCATCGCCCCAGACCTCCGAATCGTGCGCATCGCCGGTCGAGAACACGCCGACCACCGTCCACTGCTGGTTGCCGAGGTTCAGCGTCGCGCCGACGTCGAGGCCGGCGAACTGCTCGCGCGCGCCCTTGCCGACGACCAGCTCGCGCAGGCCCGGGCTGAACTGGCGGCCATCGAGGATCCGCGCCTCGGGACGCAATTCCCAGACCCGTTCGCCGACGCCGCGCAGCTCGACGTTCGCATCGGTGCCGGTGGCCTTCTTCGGCAGGTTGGCGACCACCACGACTTCCGGCGAGGCGATCGGCTTGGCCTCGGCGTTGCGCAGGATGCCCTGCGCCTGGGTGATCACGGTCACGTCGTCGCGCGACAGGCCACTGTTGATCTCGGTCGTGGCACCGGCGCGGATCACGATCGCCTGGTCGGCACGACCGGTCCTGGCCAGGGTGGCTTCGAAACCTTCACCCATCGCGAGCAGTGCGACGAGCACGCCGACCACGCCGGCGATGCCGACCACGATCACCGCCGAGGAACCGAGCCGCTGCGGCACGGTACTGATACCGACCAATGCCACCGACAGCGCCTGGCGGCCGCTGTGCGTCAGGGCCATCCACAGGGCGACGGCGAGCAGCGCGAGGCCGAGCACCGGCAGCGGCAACACCATCACGCTCGCGGTGAGCAGCACCGCAAGGGCGACACCGAGTCTCGAAAACAGGCGTTGCAGGAATTTCATGGCGGCGACCTCAGTGTCCGGACAGCGCGTCGACGATCTTCAGGCGCATCGCGCGCAGCGCGGGCGGCAGGCCGACCACGAGACCGAGCGCGAACATGATGGCCGCGCCCAGCACCCAGGTGCTGGCCGGAACCGCCAGCGGCATGCTGAAGGCGCCGCTGAGCACTTCACCGAGGCCGGCCGACAGGCCGAGGCCGACCAGGCCGCCGAGCACGACCAGCAGGATGGATTCGGCCAGCACGAGGGCGAGCACGGTGCGGTTCGTGAAGCCGATGGTCTTCAACACGGCGAGTTCGGGAATCCGCTCGCGCACGGCCTGCGCCATCGTGTTGCCGGTCAGCAGCAGGATCGTGAAGAACACCGCGGCCATGATCGACGTCGCGATCAGGCCGATGTCGCCGAGCTGCTTGGCGAAGGCGAGCTGGAATTCCTTTTCGGTCTGGGTCTTGGTTTCGCTGGCGGAATTCGCGCTGAGCTTGTCGATCGCCTGGGCGATCTCGTTGGCGCGCTCGGGATCGGCGACCTTGACCACGTACCAGCCGACGCCGCCCTGACCGCGCGTGCGGCCCTCGTCGAAATACTCCCAGTGGAAGACCATCTGGTCCTCGGCCGCGCGATCCTTCTGGGTCGCGCCGCGATAGATGCCGACCAGGTCGAAGGTCCAGGCGTTGCCGGTCGCCTTGTGCTGGAAGATCGTCGCCTGCAGCGGGATCTTGTCGCCGATCTTCCAGCCGAACTTCTGTGCGAGATGCTCGCCGACGAGCGCGCCGGTGCGGGTCGTGGCGAATGCCTTGCGCTGCTCGGCGGGCAGCACGAGCTCCGGGTAGAGGTCGATGTAACCCTCGCTCACTGCGAAGTTCGGGAAGAAGTTGCGCCGGTCCTGGTAGATGCCACCGAACCAGTTCGCGAAGGCAGTCTTCTCCACACCGGGAATCTGCTGGATGCGTGCGTTCAGCGAGTACGGCACCGGCTGGATGATGCTGAGCCGCGAGCTGACCACGAGACGCTTGGCGCCGTCGATGCTGTCGGTCGCGGTGAATGCGGTGCGGACCGCATCGAGCAGGCCAAACAGCAGGAAGGCTGCCACGACCGAAAGCAGGGTGAGGACGGTGCGGGCCTTCTTGCGGAACAGGCTCGCCCAGACGAGCTGGAAGTATTTCATCGGTTTCCCCGTCGTTCCGGCCCGCCGCGCCCGGCGCGGCGGGACTGCAGTCGATGTCTGCGGGCCACTCAGGCGTGCACGGCCGCGTCGACCAGCGTGCCCTTGTCGAGGTGCAGCTGGTGGCTCGCGTACTCGGCCGCCTTCGGGTCGTGCGTGACCATCACGATGGTCTTGCCGTGCTCGCGGTTGAGCGTCTGCAGGAGACGCAGGATCTCGTCCGCGGTCTGCCGGTCGAGGTCGCCCGTCGGTTCGTCGCAGACCAGGAGCTTCGGATCGGAGACGATCGCGCGTGCGATCGCGACGCGCTGTTCCTGGCCGCCCGACAATTCCTTGGGCTTGTGATGAATGCGCTCACCGAGGCCGACGAGCTTCAGCGCGATCTCCGCGTTGCGCCGGCGCTGCGCGGCCGAGAGGTTGGTCAGCAGCAACGGCAGCTCGACGTTCTTCAGCGCCGAGAGCACCGGCAGCAGGTTGTAGAACTGGAACACGAAGCCGACGTTCGCCGCGCGCCAGCGCGCCAGTTCGCCGCTCGACATCTGGTCGATGCGCTGGCCATCCACGCTGATCGAGCCGGTGGTCGGCGTGTCCAGGCCGCCGATGAGGTTGAGCAACGTGGTCTTGCCGGAACCGGAAGGTCCCATCAGCGCGACGAAGTCGCCCTCGGCGATGTCGAGATCGATGCCATGCAGGACTTCGACACGCTGCTTGCCGCGCTCGTAGGTCTTGGTGAGGGCGCGGATAATGACCAGGTCGTTCATCTTCGTCTCCGGGTGACGGCGGTGTGCGGCGACGGCGCCACGCACCGCGGGTGGATCACTTCGCGTCGTCGCGCACGAGACGTGCGCCGTCGATCATGCCTTCCGGCGGCTGCAGCACCACGCGCTCGCCGGCCTTGACGCCATCGAGCACCTGGCGCTGGTCGGCGAAGCTCTGGCCGAGTTTCACCGCGCGCGCCTGCGCCTTGCCGTCGACGAACACGAACACGCGGTTCGCGTCGCCGACGCTCTGGATCGCGCTCGCCGGCACCAGCACGCCGGGCAGCGCACGGGTCTCGGCCGGCGCGGAACGATCCTCGAGGAAGGCCACGCGCGCGCCCATGTCGGGCACGATGCGCGCGTCCTTGGCCTTGATGCCGATGCGCACCTTGACCGTGGCCTTGCTGCGATCGGCGGCGGGGATGATGGCGATGA